>NZ_JBIVXC010000012.1:0-173706 GCF_044769005.1 Pseudomonas sp. NPDC090755
CCAGACGACACGGTTCGTCCCTTCAGGAGGCTGAGCGCAGGTATTGCGGAGCCGGGTGCAGGCCATGGATGGCCTGCAAGCACCGCAGGGCCATGGATGGCCCTTCGGTGCGCCCCGGCGGGAGCAATGCCGGAGCGAAGGAACCCGCAGCGAAGCGCAGGGCCGGATGCAGGGACGCACGGTTTGCGCCACTTTGCCAAGACAAAGTGGCCCGCCGTAAGGGCGGAAAGGTGAGTTCGCGTCACCTTGGCAAATGGATATGCTCTCATCCGTCAAGGCCAACTCCAGGGGCGCCCCGAGGCCTATGCTGCGACCGCTCAATCGCAGCCTGGCGGCAGCGGCTACAGGGCGATGGCAGGTGCGCAGACGCCATCGCGGGGCAAGCCCGCTCCTACACCGCTCTAACGCAATGCCTGCAACCCCTGGAAACTCGGCATCGAACAAACCGGACAGCTCCTGGATGTCTGCGGCACAGCCGTCAGCGCGGTGTACAGCACGATCACCAGGCACAACAGCGGTACACAATAGGCACGAAGGCTCTTTATTTTCATTGTCGGCACTCCTCTACCCTGCACAGCGACGGATCAACGCTCGTCGACGGTCACGATCTCACGACGTTCAGCCATGCTCGCCGGTACCAGGTCCTCATCGGTGAAGAACTGCTGGTACCACTCGCGCAGCTGGTACACCGGGCCATCGTTCTCGGCCAGCACCGGCTTGTCAATGCGGATCTTGTGCTTCCAGATGTCCACATCCTGGTAGAACGAGGCGCGGTTACCCATGACATAGGCCTGGGCCACTTCACGGTTCTGCTCCTCGCTCCAGCCCGGTACGCGCTTGACCATGCAGCCAAAGCGCAGCTGGAAGCTGTCAGGCGTCACCGGCACATGGCTGTTGAGCAGGATGGCGTGCACCCGCACCTCGCCGAACATCGAGCTCAGGTGGGTGAAATGGGTCGCCGGGCCGTAATAGGCCGACGGCGCGATCAGGTCGCCGCCCAGGCGCTCGGAGTCGCCATGGAAGATCTGCCGGCCGATATGGCCCTCGAAGACGTTGGCGAAATACTTGGTCGGGGTGCCGTGCACCGGCCCGAAATGCTGGGCATCGACCAGGTTGTCGACCAGCTCGCGCGGGTTGGTGTCGATGAGCATGGTGTCGATGTTCCACTCATGGATCCACTCGTCGCTGTCCATCTCCTCCAGGTGCGGAATCACCACGCCCTCTTTCGGCGGCCGGCCCTCGGGGTTGTTCCAGACGAACAGCAGGTTGTTCTCTTCGCAGGTCAACCAGCTGCGGGTCTTGGCCTTGGGCGGGATGCGCTTGCAGTACGGGATTTCCACACACTTGCCGCTGGTGTCGTACTTCCAGTGGTGGAAGGGACAGACCACGGTGTCGTTCTCGATGGTGCCCTGGGACAGGTCGGCGCCCATGTGCGGGCAGAAGGCGTCGAGAATGCTGATCTTGCCCTGGCTGTCGGCGAAGGCCACCAGGCGGGTGCCGAAGATGTTCAGGGTGTGCAGCTTGCCATCACGGTAGTCGGCGGCATCGCCCAGGCAGTGCCAGCCGCGGGCATAGCGGTGCGCGCGCTGGGTGTTTTCGATGCTCAGTTCTGCGAGTTTCGTCATGTTCTTGTTCTTCCTCTGGTGGAAACCCGGGTCGAGCGATGCCGGGGCAAACCATCGGCACCTTCCCTTACCCGACATCATTGAGCAGCCGTTGCCGGCCGCTCATCCTTCAAATGGACTAGGCCGTCCTCACTGCCCTGCCCGGCGCGCCGCCTCCGGGCCGAAGTCGCGCGGGCTGAAGCCGCCCTTGTTGAGCACATAGCCGTTGCGCTGCTCGTTGATCAGGTTGAAGGCCAGGTAGCTGCCGGCGTTGAGGTCGTGGTACAGGCCGACACCGGCCTGGGGCACCTGGCTTTCGTAGGCGTAGAAGTAGTTGACCATCGAGGTGCGCCACAGCTCGCCACGGTTGTCGTAGTTGTCGGCCAGCATTGGGAACCAGGTGTCCTCGTCGATGTACAACTTGCGCTTGCCGTACAGGTGGCGGTAACCGGGCTTGAGGGTGCCTTCCAGCTCCCACACCCGGTGACGCTCGTAGCGCATGGCCTGGGGGTTGATGTGGCCCGGGGTGAGCAGCTCGGCGTACTTCAACTGCGGGGCATGCAGACGGTAGGTGTTGTAGGGGATGAACATCTCGCGCTTGCCGACGATCTTCCAGTCGTAGCGCTGGCCGGAGCCGTTGAACAGGCGCACCTCATCGACCGTGATCGAGCCGCCGGAACCCGGGAAGGCCATGTCGAAGCCATAGCCCGGCGACTGGCGCACCCGCCGCGTACCCGGGTCGTAGCGCCAGCTCTGGCGCGGTTCGGTCTTGTCGTTCCAGAACTCGGTGCCGGTGTTGATCTCGCCCTTGTCACGCTGGGGCAGCAAGGTTTCGTTGAGGTAGAACGAAGAGTTGCCCACGGTCTCGCCGATCTTGCCCGGTTGCAGCGCCGGCGCCAGGTTGCGCGAATGCACCCGGCCCCAGTTGATGTTGCCGTCCTTGAGCACGTAGGCGTTATCGGAGACGTATTCCTCGGTCCAGGCTCGCAAGGTGAAGGTCGAGGCGTTCTTCAGCAGTTCCAGGCCGCTGCGCGGCACCGGGAACGGCGTGCCCCCGGTCTTGCCCACCACGCCCTCGCCGTCGTCCACCAGGCGCGCCAGGCTGGCGTTCTCGCGGGTGGCCTGGCACACCGAATCGGCAAAGCGAAAATCCCGGTGGGTCGGGTAGATCGGCATGTTGAAGGTCTGCGGGTACAGCTTGAACAGGGCTTTCTGCCCGTCGGACAGGTAGTCGGCGTACTGCGCAAGGTTAGCCGCGGTGATCACGAACAGCGGTTTTTCATCCGGATAAGGATCGACCGGATGATGGCCGGTGCCCTTGAACTGCACCTGCGGCGGCACCCCCAGCCACTGGCCGGAATACGGTGGGATGCTGCCGTCGGCATTGCCACGCTTGTCGGCCCCGACGCAGGTCAGCTCGGTGCCCAGGCGCGCCACATCCTCCGGTGCGGCCTGCAACGGCCCGGATGCGACGCAGCCCAGTGCCAGGGCCAACAGCCAGCGGCGCGGCTCGCCCTGGGCCTTGGGCACACAAAAATTACGCTCGGTCATTGTTGTTCTCCTTGGTTTCCGATAGCGGTGGTCCAGTATCGGCAGCGCGGTAAAGGCCAGGCATCGTCTGCTCGGACTAACGCATTTTTACCCCGCCGCCTTCACCGCCGGCGGCAAGGCACCGGGCGGCCCCAGGGCCACCACGCTGTTGAGCAGGATGCGCACCAGCTCCGTCTGGCGCCGGACCCCGGTCTTGGAAAAAATCGAACGCAGGTGCGCGCGGGCGGTGTTGCGGCGGATGTTGAGCAGCTCGGAGGCTTCCTCCAGCGACAGGCCGTTGGCCAGTTCCAGGGCCAGGCCGGTTTCCGCCGGCGTCAGGTTGTACAGCTGCGAGGTCGCAAGGTTACTGACCAGCGACTTGCCCACTGCATCGCGCACATAGATCACCACGGTGGGCTGGCCCTTGCCCTCGATCCGTTCCTGGCACGGGATCAGCTCCACCACCACGCCCAGGTTGACCTGCCCGGACGGCCGCGAGATCGACAGCGCGGCGGCGCTGTACTGGCCGCTGTCGCCCTGGCGTGCCCGCTGGAAGGCCTCGCGCACCAGGCGCGACAGCTCGCGGTTGTCGCTCGGGTAGGTCGCCTCCAGGCGCCCGCCCACCAGCTTCAGGCCATCGTTGCTGTCGAGAATGTCCCGGGCCACCGGGTTCAGCTGCAGTACGCTGGCGTTCTCATCGAGCACGATGGTCGCCACCGAGAGACGGCTGATGGCCTCGAAGTACAGGCTGCCCAGGGACTGGCTGCGGTCGAGCAGCGCATGCAGGTGCAGGGCCCGGCGCAGGTGCGGCAGGAGCATCGCGCACAGCGCCCGGTCAGCGTCGCTGAAGGTCGGCTGGTCACGCCGGCGGTTGATGCGAAAACGCAAACGGCCGCCGTCCGGCATGCCGATATCGACACCGAGCATCTGGTGACAGCCATAGGGCTGGCAATACAGCAGGTAGAAGGAGGAGCCGAGCCATTCGTCCTCGCTCATCAGGTCGTCGATGGTGAACACCTGGTCCAGCGGCAACTGGTTGAACGGCGTCGACTTGCTGTAATAGGCATAGTGCTGGATCTCGCCGGCCCCCGGCACCTCGCCCACCGCCAGCATCGGCGACAGGTACGGCTCGTCCACCGCACGCAGGATCAGGGTGACGATATGGGCCTGGAACAATCCCTGCAGCTGACGCAGGCAATCGGCAATGCGACGGGTGTCCAGTGCACCGTCGTAGAGGTTGCCGATCAACTGCTCGTACCCCTCCATGTCGAGCCCCATCTGCGCCACGACCTGCGCGTTCGGCATACGGCTTTGCATAGATACACTCCATAGACATGGTTCGAATTGAGGGCCGCCTGTAGCCGCTGCCGCCAGGCTGCGATCGGTGGGAGCGGGCTTGCCCCGCGATGCGTCGCAGCGTTCAATCGCGGGGCAAGCCCGCTCCTACAGGCAGTCGATCGCAGCCTCGTGCCTCGGCAGCGGCTACAAGGCAGGCGCGCTGTCGGTCGCACCCGGTTTAACCACCAGCGGCCTGCCCTGGTTGAACCAGGCAGCCAGGGCTGGCAGCAGGAAGATCGCCCCCAGCACGTTGACCAGGAACATGAAGGCCAGCAGGATGCCCATGTCCGCCTGCAGCTTCAGTGGCGCAAAGGCCCAGGTGCCGACTCCGACCGCCATGGTCAGGGCGGTGAACACCGCCGCCGTGCCCCGTTGGCACATGGCCAGGTAGAACGCCTGGCGCAACCCGGCACCGGCCGCCATTTCATGCTGGATGCGCTCATAGAGGTAGATGCCGTAGTCGACCCCCACCCCGACCCCCAGGGCCATCACCGGCAAGGTGGCGACCTTCAGGCCAATGCCCAACAGCGCCATCAGCGCGTTGCACAGGATCGCCACCACCCCCAGCGGCACCAGGATGCACAGCACCGCCCGCAGCGAACGGAAGGTCAGCAGGCAAAACAGCGCCACCGAACAGAACAGCGCACCGAGCATGATCACTTCGGCGTGCTTGACCGCCTCGTTGGACGCAGCCATGACCCCGACATTGCCGCCGGCCAGCCTGAACTCGACCTCTGGCGCGTGAATGCCGGCGATGATGCGCTTGGCTTCCTTGACCACATGGAACACCGTCGCGCCCTCATGGTCGTTGAGAAACACCAGGATCTGCATGCGCTTGCAACCCTCGGTGACCAGCCCCGAGTCCGCCGAATAGGCCAGCGACCCCTGCTGCAGGCCCCGGGACGAACCGGGAATGGCCGACCAGCGCGGGTTGCCTTCGTTGTTGCCGGCGATCATTTCCTTGCCCATGCCGGCCACACTCTGCACCGACTGCACCCCGGCCACCGCACGCATCTGGAAGTCGAAGGCCTCGACCGCGCGCATCACCTGGGGATTGAGGCAAGCCTCGTCGCCGGCGCGGGTCTGCAGGAACACCGCCAGCACATCCAGGCCGATGGAGTAGCTGCTGATAATGCGCTGGTTGTCCTGGTTGTAGCGCGAATCGGCACGCAGCTCGGGTGCGCCGACGCCGATATCGCCGACCTCCAGCTGCCGTGCCTTGACCACGCCCAGCGCCAACAGCACCAGGCTCAGCGCGAACACCGCCAGCGCAGGCTTGGGTTCTGCCAGTGCCGACAGGCGCCACCACAGGGCATGGCGGGTGCTGCGCGGCTGCGGCGCACGGGCCCGGGCCGGCACCGACAGCCCGGCGAGAACCAGCGGCAGCAGCATCTTGTTGGTGACGATCATCAGCATCACGCCGATGCAGGCGGTCACCCCCAGCTCATGGACGATGGGAATGTCGATCAGCATGATCACGGCAAAGCCCAGGGCGTTCATCAGCAACGCCAGGGCGCCGGGGATAAAGATCGCGCAGAACGCCGCGCGTGCCGCCCCGGCCGCATCGCTGCCGGCCAGCACCTCCTGGCGCCAGGCGTTGCTCATCTGCACGGCATGGGACACACCGATGGAGAAGATCAGGAACGGCACCAGCACCGACATCGGATCGATGCCCAGGCCCAGCAACGGCAGCAGCCCGAGCAGCCAGACCACCGGCAGCATGGCCACCAGCAGCGCCACCAGGGTCAGGGCCTGCGAGCGGGTATAGAGCCACAGCAACAGCGCGGTGATGACGAAGGCCACGGCGAAGAACAGCAGCACCGTGTTCAGCCCCTCGACCACATCACCCACCAGCTTGGCAAAGCCCACCACGTTGATCTCGATGTCGTCGCTGTTGTAGCGGGCGCGGATGTCCTCCAGGCGCTGGGCAATCTCGACATAGGACACCGGCTGGCCGGTCTTGGGGTCGGTGTCCTGCAAGTCGGCGCGCACCAGGGCCGAGCGCTGGTCGTTGGCCAGCAGCCGGCCGATCTGTCCGGCGCGGGCAGCGTTGCTGCGCACCTTGGCCAGGTCCTCGGCGGTGCCGGCGTACTGCGGGGGCACCACCAGGTCGCCGACGTACCCCTCTTCGGTGATCTCCACGTAACGCACATTGGGGGTGAACAGCGAGGTCACACTGGGGCGGCTGACGCCGGAGATGAAGAACACATCGTCAGTGACCTTCTGCAGCACATCGAGGAACTGGCGGTTGTAGATATCCCCCTCGCCTTTCCAGCGCACATTGACCAGCAGGCGGTTGGCACCGGTGAACACCCGGCTGAAGTCAAGGAAATTGAGCATGTACTCATGGCGCACCGGGATCTGCTTGTTGAAGCCCGGGTCCAGGCGCACCTGGGTGGCACTGTAGCCCAGGCCCAGGCTCAGCAGCAGGAACAGCGCCAGCCAGAAGCGCCGATGAGTGAACAGCAGATCGGCGCAACCCTGTACGCCACGTTGCAGCCAAGGTGAAGTGGAAGTCATGGGAAGCTCACTGTGCATGGGCGGCCAGGCCGCTGTCCGGTCCTTGGGATACGCCGCGCTCGCCGGCCACCAGCAGGTGCCGGGCATTGAGCGCCACGGCCGAGGTCAGGGTGCCCAGGCCGCTGCGGTTCGAACTGTCCTGCAACCGGCCGCGCTCATCCAGGCGAATCAACTGGCTGCCGGCACCGACCAGCACCAGCCCGGCGTCGCCCGGCAAGCGCGCGTGGCCGTAGATCGGCTGGTTGCTGTGCAGCTCGACACGCTGCCAGCTGTCGCCGAAGTCCTCGCTGCGAAACACCTGCCCGCGCATGCCGTAAGCCACCCAGTGCGAGGCCGACAGGCTGACCACACCGAACAGCGAACCGTTGTAGAACGCCGGCAGCTGCTGCCAGTGCCGGCCGCCGTCGTCGGAGCGCAGCACCAGGCCCTGCTCACCCACCAGCATGCGCCGACCCTGGCGGTCGCCGTCCATGCCGTTGAAGTGCGCACCGTCGCCGGGCAACTCTCGGGCCTGCCAGTGGCGGCCGGCATCGCTGGATTCCAGGTACTTGCCATAGCTGCCGTAGGCCACCACCTGCTGGCCATCGTTGCTCCAGACGCCGAGCAACGGCTCGCCCAGCTCGGCGTCGTAGCGGGTCTCCTGCCAGCTGCGGCCACTGTCGTCCGAGCGCAGGATCCAGCCATCGTGGCCGACGGCAACCAGGGTCTGCGGGGTCAGGGCGATCAGCCCGGTCAGTGTCGCCTCGCGCTCGGCCGAGACCCTGGCCGCCTGCCAGGAGCGGCCACTGTCCAGGCTGCTCAGCACGGTGCCGCGCTCACCGGCCGCCAGCAGCTGCGGGCCGTTGGCCAGCAAGGCATTGACCTGTACGCGGTCGACCTGCAGGCGGGTAGCGGCCAGCGGCGCCGGATTACGCGGGGCAAAGGCGAAGGCCACGGCGGCCAGGATCACGCCGCTGACGGCGTAACCGATCAGCTGGCGCATGGCGACCTCCGGGATGAACATCGTGGAAAAGGGCACATGGGGCGGTGATCCTGTTGTTATTGTCAGCAGGATCATCAAGCCGCCCCGGCGCCCCTACATCGTCCAAACGGCCTAGTCAGGCCAGCTCGAACAGCCCTGCCGCGCCCATGCCGCCGCCAATGCACATGGCCACCACCACATAGCGGGCACCGCGCCGACGGCCTTCGAGCAAGGCGTGGCCGACCATGCGCGCCCCGGACATGCCGAACGGATGGCCAATGGCGATGGCGCCGCCATTGACGTTCAGACGCTCGGGCGGAATGCCCAGGGCGTCGCGGCAATGCAGTACCTGGCTGGCGAAGGCTTCGTTGATTTCCCAGAGGCCGATATCGGCCACCGTCAGGCCGAAGCGCTTGAGCAACCGGGGTACCGCCAGCACCGGGCCGATGCCCATTTCCTCCGGGGCGCAGCCGGCCACGGCGATGCCACGGTAGATACCCAGCGGGGTCAGGCCGCGGCGGCGCGCCTCGGCGCGGCTCATCAGCAGACAGGCCGCGGCGCCATCGGAGAACTGCGAGGCGTTGCCGGCGGTGACGAAGGCGCCCTGCTCGATCCACTGGCCGTCCTTCCACACCGGCTTGAGCGCGGCCAGGTCCTCCAGGCGAGTGTCGGGGCGATTGCATTCGTCGCGGTCCACCCACACCGACTCATGCCCGGCCGGCTTGCCCTCCTTGTCCAGGCACAGCTTGTTGACGGTCAGGCCGACAATTTCCTCGTCGAACAGCCCGGCGCGCTGGGCGGCGGCCGTGCGCTGCTGGCTGTGCAGGCTGTACTCGTCCTGGGCGGCGCGGCTGATGTTGTAGCGGCGCGAGACGATCTCGGCGGTCTCGATCATCGGGATATAGGCGCTGGGCATCACCTCCAGCACCGCCTCGGACCGGGCCCGGTAGCTGTTCTTGTGCTTGGTCTGGGTCAGCGACAGCGACTCCACGCCACCACCGATGGCGATGCTCATCTCACCGGCGAGGATGCCCTTGGCGGCCACGCCGATACTCATCAGCCCCGAGGCGCACATGCGGTCCAGGGCCATGCCCGGCACGCTGTCGGGCAACCCGGCGGTGTAGGCACACAGGCGGCCGATGTTGTAACCCTGGGTGCCCTGCTGCACGGCGGCGCCCATGATCACATCCTCGACGGCATCGGCCTCGATACCGGCGCGATCGAGCACAGCGCGCACCACATGGCCGCCCAGCACCGGTGCCTCGGTGTCGTTGAACGAGCCGCGAAAGGACTTGGCCAAGGCGGTCCGGGCGGTGGCGACAATCACTACTTCATTCTGGTCCATGCACAGGCTCACTCGGTTACGGGGTTGAAGGTGTAGCGGCTGATGGTGTCGACCACACAGCCCGGGCGCTCCTGGCCCTCGATCTCGACGCTGATGCGCACCACCAGCTGCACGGCGCTGCCGATGGCTTCGGCGCGCAGCACTTCGCCGCGCCCGCGCACCCGCGAGGCGACCCGCACCGGTGCCGGAAAGCGCACCCGGTCGCAGCCGTAGTTGACGCCCATGGCCAGGTTGTCGACGCTCATCAACTGCGGCATGAACAGGTTGGCCAGGGCCTGGGTCAGGTAACCGTGGGCGATGCAGGCGCCGAACGGGCCGCTGGCAGCGCGCTGCGGGTCGACATGAATCCACTGGTGATCACCCGTGGCCTCGGCGAACAGGTCGATGCGCTGCTGGCTGATGGTCAGCCAGTCGGTGTGGCCCAGGTCCAGGCCCTGGGCGTCGAGCAGTGCCTGGGCACTGGCAAATACTTGGGTCATGGCGCGCTCCTCAGGCCTGTTGCGAACTGACCGACAACACTTCGCCGACCATGTACGAGGCGTAGTCGCTGGCCAGGAACATCATCACGTTGGCCACTTCCCAGACCTCGGCGGCGCGGCCGAAGGCTTCGCGGTTGGCCAGGCTTGCCAGCAGTTCTTCGCTGGAGGCCTTCTTGAGAAAGTCATGCAGGGCGATCGAAGGCGCCACGGCGTTGATGCGCACACCGAACTCGGCGGCTTCCAGGGCGCTGCAGCGGGTCAGGGCCATGACCCCGGCCTTGGCGGCGGCGTAATGGGCCTGCTCCTTCTGCGCCCGCCAGCCGAGCACCGAGGCGTTGTTGACGATCACCCCGGCGCCGCGTCGCTGCATGGCCGGGAGCATGGCGCGGGTCATGCGGAAGGTGCCGGTGAGGGTGACATCGATCACCTTCAGCCATTCCTGGTCGCTCATCTGCACCAGGGCTTTCTGCCCGCCCAGGCCTGCGTTGTTGATCAGCACATCGACGCCGGCCAGGGCGCTTTCGGCGCTGGCGACCAGGGCCTGCACTTGCTCTTCGCAGGTCACATCGCAAAGTTGGCCGTAGACCGCCTGCAGACCGGTCTCGGCCTTCAAGCGCTCCACCGCTTCTTCCAGGCGACGTGGGTGTACATCGGAAATCATCAGGGCCCGGCAGCCTTCCTCGGCGCTGCGCCGGGCGGCGGCGTAACCGATACCGGCGCCGGCGGCAGCGGTGATCAGCACGGATTTGCCGGCCAGCAACTGGTGGCCGGGCACATAGGGGGGAGCTTGTTTCACAGCGGCTATCTCCAAAAGATCGATACGCTGTCAGGTATAAAGGCTCGCCCGGGTGGGGACATCGTCAAAACGGGGTATGAAGCGCTCGGCCCGCAGTCGATCGCAGGCTTCGCCAGCTCCCACAAGAGCCAGCGATGGTCGCCGTCATTTCGTGTAGCCGCTGCCGAGGAACGAGGCTGCGATCGACTGCGCAGCAGTCGCAACCCGGCCACCTCGTTGTACCTGACAGACTGAAGTCGCCAGGTTTTACGGCCGCTTCGCGACCGATCGCAGCCTGGCGGCAGCGGCTACACCATCAGGCAATCAAGACGGCATCTCCCACGGTCGTCATGTGTTTGAGGAGTATCTGTGGGAGCTGGCGAAGCCTGCGATCGGTCGCAAAGCGGCCGTCTGCCAGAGCCAACAAGGTTGCTTCAGCTGCCCCACACTTTCTGCGCCTTCGGTGCCTGGGCAAGGATCTCATCCACCACAGCCCCCACCTCCTCCACCCGCCACAACGCCCCCTTGTCCCGGGTCGTCCCGGTACGCCAGCCATCCCCCAGGGAGATCCGTCCGCCCTGGCTCTCGAACACCTGCCCGGTCACATGTCCGGACTGCTCGCTGCCCAGCCACACCACCAGCGGTGCGACGTTCTCCGGGGCCCAGGCATCGAAGCTGCCGTCCTCGGGCTTTTTCACCAGCTCCGGCATGGCGCTCTCGGTCATGGCCGTGCGCGCCGCCGGCGCCAGGGCGTTGGCGGTGATGCCGTAGCGGGCCAGCTCCGCCGCCTGCACCAACGTCAAGGCGGCAATCCCGCCCTTGGCCGCGGAATAATTGGACTGGCCAATCGAGCCCTGCAACCCGGCGCCGGAGCTGGTGTTGATGATTCGCCCGGCCACCGGCGTGCCGGCCTTGGCCAGGTCGCGCCAGCGTCGCGCAAGCAGGTTGGCCAGACAGTAATGGCCCTTGAGGTGCACGCGCATCACCGCGTCCCAGTCGTCCTCGCTCAGGCTCAGGAACAGCCGGTCACGCAGGATGCCGGCATTGTTGACCAGCACATGCACCTCGCCGAACGCCGCCAGGGCGGCATCGACAATGCGCCCGGCGCTGTCCAGGGTGGTGATGTCGTCGCTGTTGGCAATGGCCCGGCCACCGCTGGCGTGGATCTGCCCGACCACATCGCGCGCCGCTTCGTCGCGGATATCGTTGACCACGACATTGGCGCCTTCGGCGGCGAACGCCAGCGCATAGGCGCGGCCCAGACCGCCCCCGGCGCCGGTGATGATGACGGTGCGTCCGTTACAGATTGGCATGACAAACTCCTGTGAGGTCTAGAGACGTTCGATGATCGTGACGTTGGCCTGGCCGCCGCCTTCGCACATGGTCTGCAGACCGTAGCGACCGCCGCTGCATTCCAGTTCGTTGAGCAGCGTGGTCATCAGCCGCGCGCCGGTGGCGCCCAGGGGGTGGCCCAGGGCGATGGCGCCGCCATTGACGTTGGTCTGCGCCGGGTCGTAGTCCAGTTCCCGGGCCCAGGCCATGACCACCGAGGCGAAGGCTTCGTTGATTTCCACCCGGTCGATGTCGGCCATGCGCAGGCCGGCCTTTTGCAAGGCCTTGCGGGTTGCAGCGATGGGCGCGGTGAGGTGCCAGATCGGGTCGTCGCCCATGACCGTCAGCTGATGGATGCGTGCCCGTGGGGTCAGGTCGTAGCGCTTGAGCGCGGCTTCCGACACCACCAGCAGCGCGGCCGAAGCGTCGCAGGTCTGGCTGGACACCGCGGCGGTGATCAGCGGGTACTGCGGGTCCACCGGCTCGAGCCCGGCCATTTTTTCAAGGCTGGTCAGCCGTGGCGTCTCGTCCACGCGCAGCCCCTGGTACGGCACGATCTCGCGGTCGAAGCGCCCACTGGCCATGGCTTCCAGGGCGCGTTGGTGGCTTTGCAGGGCGAAGGCCTCCATCTGCTCGCGACTCAGTTGCCAGTGTTCGGCAATGCGCTGGGCGGCGTAGAACTGGTTCACCGGCTGCTCGCCAAAGCGCGCACGCCAGCCGACACTGCCGCTGAACGGGTCGGCAAAACCCAGGGGCTGCCCGGCGAGCATCGCCGAGCTGATCGGGATCCGCGTCATGGTCTGCACGCCGCCCACGGCCACCACATCCTGGGTGCCGCTCATCACCGCCTGGGCGGCAAAGTGCAGCGCCTGTTGCGACGAGCCGCACTGGCGGTCCACCGTGGTGCCCGGCACGCACAGCGGCAGGCCGGCGGCCAGCCAGCTGGTGCGGGCGATATCGCCGGCCTGGGCGCCGATGGTGTCGACGCAACCGAAGATCACGTCGTCGTAGTCTTCGGCGGGAATCGCGTTGCGTTGTACCAGCGCCTTGAGCACATGGGCGCCCAGGTCGATGGCGTGAACCTCGGACAGCGCGCCCTTGCGCTTGCCGGTGGGGCTGCGCAGGGCGTCGATGATATAGGCCTGGGGCATGGATCAGTCCTCGAAGGTATGGCCCGGGCCGAGCCGGGCGCCAGCGGCGAACAGGTAGTCGCCGACACGGGATTTATGAAAACCGCGGTCGCCCCAGGCCGCGTCCAGCGACCAGGCACGCTTCATGAACATCTGCAGGTCGACCTCCCAGGTGTAACCCATGGCGCCATGCACCTGGATCCCCTTGCGCGCCGCCAGCCAGCTGGCTTCGCAGCAGGCCAGGCGCGCCTGGGAGACCCAGCGACCGGCACTGGCATTGCCCCGGGCCAGGCCATGGGCGGCGCGGTACAGCACCGGTTTGGCCTGCTCGATCTGCCGGGCGACATCGGCCAGGTGGTGCTTGACCGCCTGGAAGCTACCGATCGGCTTGCCGAACTGCTTGCGCTGGGCCACGTAGTCCACCGACAGGTCGAGCATGCGCTGGGCCAGGCCCAGCAATTGCCCGGCCACCGACAGTGCGCCCCGGTCGAGCAGCTGCGTCTGCAGCGCCCGGCCCTGTTCGCCATCGATCAGCAGGGTCGCCGCAGTGCCTTGCCAGCTGACCCGGCCCAGGCGACGCGAGGCGTCGATGCTGGGGTTGGCCTCGACGTCCACTTCGGCGCGCGGCACCGCGTGCACGGCATCGCCGTCGAGCAGAATCAGCACTTCGGCCAGCTGGGCGTCGCTGACCAGCGGGTTGACCGGGTGACCGATGGCCAGGCGCAGGCTGCCGTCGGCGATGCGCGGCAACAGCCGGGCGCGGGCCGGGTGATCGGCGGGCAGGCCGGCCAGCAGGCCGGCGGCGACATAGGCGGTATCGGCCAGCGAGTCGGGAATGGCGTAGTAACCGAGCTCCTGGGTCATCAGCGCCCAGGCCACATCGTCCATGCCCAGGCCCCCTTCGGCCTCGGGTACGGACAAGGCGGTCAGGCCCTGGGCGGCGATCTTGCTGCGCAGGTCCGGGGAACGCCCGGCGTCGGTGTCCCAGATTTCCCGGAGCATCTCCGGTGCTGCTTCGGTCATCAGAAACCGGCTGATGGCCTCGCGGAAACTCAGCTGGTCATCGCTAAAGGTGAAGTCCATGGCCTGCTCCTACTTCGGCAAACCGAGCATCCGCTCGGCAATGATGTTGCGCTGGATTTCGTTGGTGCCGGCGTAGATCGGCCCGGACTGGGCAAACAGGAAGCCCTCCAGCCAGCCAGCGGCATCGCCGGCCGCCGGGGCCCCGGCCAGCAGTTCGCCACGGGCGCCGAGCAGGCGCATGGCGGTGTCGTGCATCTTCAGGTCCAGCTCTGACCAGATGATCTTGTTGATGCTCGATTCGGCACCGATCTGTGCGCCCTGGCTCAGGCGCCCGACCGTGTGGTAGGCCGACAGGGCATAGGCTTCGGCGCCCATCCAGCAGTCCTGCACGGCATCGCGCAGGCCCGGGTCGCGGTCGGCACTGGTCTGGTGCGCCAGGTACAGCTCCACCAGCTTGCGCGCGGTGTACTGGAAGCGCGCCGGCGAACGCAGCAGCAGGCCGCGCTCGAAACCGGCGGTGGCCATCGCCACGTGCCAGCCCTCGCCCTGGGCGCCGATGCGGTTGTCCACCGGCACCCGCACGTCGTCGAAGAACACTTCGGCGAAGGCATCCTTGCCGTTGAGCGCCTTGATCGGGCGAATGCTCACCCCGGGCGTATCCAGCGGCACCATCAGGAACGACAGGCCATGGTGACGGCTGGAGCCCGGCTCGCTGCGAAACAGGCCGAACAGCCAGTCGGCGAAGATCGCCCGGGTCGACCAGGTCTTCTGCCCGTTGAGCACGTAGTGGTCGCCTTCGAGCACGGCCTTGCTGGTGATCGCCGCCATGTCGGAGCCGGCGTTGGGCTCCGACCAGCCCTGGGCCCACATGTCGAGGCTGGCGGCCATGCGCGGCAGGAAGCGCTGTTTCTGCTGCTCGGTGCCGAACTCCATCAGGGTCGGGCCCAGCAGCAGCTGGCCATTCTGATTGACCCGCATCGGCGCGCCGGCGCCGTAGTATTCCTCTTCGAAGATCAGCCACTCGATCAGGCCGCAACCGCGCCCGCCGAGCTCGGCCGGCCACATCACCATCGACAGGCGGCTGTCGAACAGCTTCGCCTCCCAGGCCCGGTGCTGCTCGAAGCCTTCGCGGGTGTCATAGCTGGCCAGCGGCTGGCGCGGCAGGTTGTCCTTGAGCCAGGCGCGCACTTCGGCGCGAAAGGCGATCTGTTCGGGGGTGTAGGTAAGTTCCATGGCGTTCCCTCAGAACTTCGCGTCGCGTTTTTCGACGAAGGCCCGGCGCGTCTCGGCCGAGTCCGGGCTGCTGTAGGCCTGCAGGGTGAAGCCCTGCTCCCAGCGGTACTTGTCTTCCAGGTTGCCGTCCTCGATGCCGTTGAGGGCTTCCTTGGCGATACGAATCATCTGCGGGCTCTTGCTGGCGATGCGCGCGGCGATCTCAAGGGCGGTCTCGCGCAGCTGCTCGCGGGGCACCACGCGCTCGATGAAGCCGTACTGGCTGGCTTCGCGGGCGCCGATGCTGTCGCCGGTGAAGAACAGGTAACGCACCTTCTGCACGCCGAACAGGCGTTGCAGGTGGGCACCGCCGCCCATGGCGCCACGGTCCACTTCCGGCAGGGCGAAGCTGGCGCACTCGGCGGCGACGACAATGTCGGCGGCGCCGGTGATGCCGATGCCGCCGCCCAGCACGTAGCCGTGCACCGCGGCGATCACCGGCACGGGGCTTCGGTGCACGGCCTTGAAGGTGGCGTAGTTGCCGGCATTGACCGCGACAATCCGCTCGGGATGGGCATCCAGTTCTTTGATATCGACGCCGGCGCAAAAGCCCCGGCCCTCGGCTCGAATGACGATGACCCGCACCTGCGGATCGGCGCCCAGGGCCTCGATCTGCTCGGCCAGGGCCTGCCACTGCTGGCTGTCCAGGGCATTGACCGGCGGCTTGGCGATCACCAGCTCCGCGATGCCTGCGTTGATTTGGGTAGTAAAGGCCGGATTCACAGGGCTTCTCCAGTGTTCGCCAGGCGAACTGAGGGGGTTGTGTCACAGCCCGGATGACGCCGGGCCGACAAGGCATCCAGGCAGCGCTCGGCTTGCGCGGCGATGCCTTCGATCACGTCACGGCAACTGAGCAGCTCGTCGATGGCGGCCGCCACCTGGCCGCTGGGCAGGATGCCCTCGTCCGGCAGGCCATCGACCATCGAACGTTGCAGCAGCACGGGCTGGTTGGCGGCCATCACCACCTGGGACAGCGCCGCCGGGTCTTCGCGCAGGCCACGCAGGAACACCCCGAGCATGTGCCCAAGGCTCATGCCGGTGTGCTGTTTCCATTGCCAGGCGCTGCCCAGGGCGATGCGCAGGCGGCCAAACGGCCCGGCCTGTTCCAGGCGGTTGATAAAGGGGTTCTCGATCATCCGGTGGCGCATACCGTCCACCGCCGTGGTCACCCGCACCTGCTGCGGATCGGCGACCTTCAGGTAATGCGCCAGGGTCGCCGCCGGGGTCGGCGATTCGCGGGTCATCAAAAAGCGCGTGCCCATGGCGATACCACTGGCACCTGCGGCCAGCGCCGAGGCCAGGCCGCGACCGGTGGCAAAACCACCCGCGGCAATCACCGGCACGCTGACGGCATCCAGTACCTGGGGCAACAGGATCGAACTGGGTACGCCGCCGGTGTGACCACCGCCCTCGCCGCCCTGGATGGTGATCAGGTCGGCGCCCAGGGCCTGGGCCTTGAGCGCGTGCTTGACCGCACCCACGGTGGGAATGCACAGCACCTTGGCCGCCTTGAAGCGGGCGATGGTCTGCGCATCCGGGCCGCGCCCGTAGCTCACGGCACGCAAGCGGTAGCGGATGGCGAGGTCCACGCACTGCGCGGCGTTGTCCTGGAACATATGGAAGTTCAGGCCGAAGTTGCTGCCACCGGTAGCATCGATGACCTTGCGGATCTCGCCTTCCAGATCCTTGCCGGCAATGGTCGCCCCGGCCAGGAAGCCGAAGCCGCCGGCCTGGGTGGTAGCGATCACCAGGTTGGCGTCGGCGACCCAGCCCATGGCCGTCTGCACGATCGGGTAACGGCAGCCCAGGGCCTCGGTCAGCGAGGTGTTGAGCCAGGCGCTCATGTCGACGACTCCTGGCGGTTGGCCCGGGCCATGCCCTTGGCATCGAAGCCGCCAAGCTTGTCGCCCGAGAGCAGTTCGTTGTGGGCATGGGCGAAGTGGTGCCAGGCGAATGCCGCGTCCATGGCCGCGCGCTTGCCCTGCAGGTCTTCGACATGGTTGATCGCCTGCTTGGTCAGGGCCAGGCCCATGCGCGGCTGGCGGGCGATGCTGGCCGCCAGGGCGTAGGTCGCCTGTTCAAGCTCCGCGGCCGGCAGCACGCGATTGACCATGCCCAGTTCATAGGCGCGGGTCGCGCTCATGCGCTCGCCGGCGAACAGGAACTCCTTGGCGATGCGCGGGTTGAGCTCGTAGGGGTGGGCGAAATACTCCACCCCGGGAATGCCCATGCGCACCACCGGGTCCTGGAAGAAGGCATCGTCGCTGGCCACGATCAGGTCGCAGACCCAGGCCAGCATCAGCCCCCCGGCAATGCAGGCGCCGTGAACCATTGCAATGGTCGGCTTGGGCAACTCGCGCCAGCGCCGACACATGCCCAGGTACACCTCCTGCTCGCGGGCATACAACTGCTCGCCGCCGGGCTTGTTGGTGTGGTCCCACCACAGGTGCGCGCGCTCGAACGGCTTGTTGATGTCGCGCCCCGGGGTGCCGATGTCGTGCCCGGCGGAAAAATGCTTGCCCGCCCCGCGCAGGACGATGACCTTGACCTGGTCGTCGTCCACCGCCCGGCGCAACGCTGCATCCAGGGCGTAGGTCATCTGCGAATTCTGCGCGTTGTGAAAGGTTGGCCGGTTCAGCGTCAGCGTGGCGATGTGCTCGGCCACGCTGTAGAGCACCGGTGCCTCGGTCTCGTAGACCGCACGGTCCTCGCGGACCACGAACGAACTGTCGCTGCTGTGCATGTTGGCGCTCCTGGGTCAGACGCTGCGGATACCGGGCGGGTTGCCCTTGATCGCGGCGGCGCGGTAGTCGTGGGGGTCGAGGCGGCGGATCAGCGCCAGCTGCTCGGCGCTCGGGTGCGCGGTTTCCTGCAGCAGCGGCGACTTGAGCAGCGGGAAGCCGGTCTTGTCCTGGACCTCGTCGAAGCTCACCCCCGGGTGCAGCGTGCGCACCTGGACGGCGCGCTGCGGGCCATCGAAGTCCAGGGTGCAGAGGTCGGTGACCACCCGGCGGATGTCCATCAGGTCGCGGCGCACGCCTTGCGGCCAGCGCTCGGCCTTGAAGCCGACGCCCGAGACCATGTCCACTTCGCCTTGCACGAACACCCGGGTGTTGTGGTTGGGCACGAAGAACGAGTTGAGGTGGTTGATGCTGTTGCCTGGCAGGCCGCGCACACCGAGGATCGCGCTCTTGGGCTTGTGGTAGTCGCCGATGCACGACAGGTTGGTCTGGCCCCAGCGGTCGATCTGGGTCGGGCCGATCATGGCGTGGCGGCGTCCGCCCCAGACGCACTCGAATACCCGTTCGAAGGACAGGTAGCCCGAGTAGCGTGGCGAGTAACCGTCCCTCGGCCCCAGTGGCACCGGGTCCTCGACCAGGAAGGCCTCGCTGTCGGTCATCAGCAGCTGCGGGCTATGGGTCAGTTTGGCCAGGCTCGCGCCCAGGCGCGGGATCACGCCAAGGCCCGAGGCAATCACTTCACCGTCGCCACGCCAGGCTTCGGAGGCGGCGATGATCATCAGTTCGGCGAGGGTGAACTCACAGGTTGCAGACATTTTTCATCCTCCTCAGAACACGGGCAGGGGCAAGGCGCCCATGCGCTCGACACCGCCATTGGCGTCTTGGTAGGCCTGCTCGCCGCCGGCCAGGTAGGTGCCGACATACTGCTGCCAGCCCTGCTCCTGCTGGCTGCTGGCGACATAGGCCTTCAGGTGTTGCAGGTCCCAGCCGTAGTCCGACGGGCAGGACGTCGGGTGGGCGCCCAGCGGCGCATGCACAACGCCGGTGACCAGGTAGCGCTCGAAGGTGTTGAAGCGCGCTTGCCCGGCATCCAGCTCCAGGCGTTCTTCCAGGCGTTCGCAGGAGACGAAGCACTGCTGCGCGGCGCGGGCGAACAGGTGATCGAAATACGGGTCGGGGCCGGTGACCAGGCAGTTGCCCAGGCGATCGGCGACGTTGACGTGAAGGAAGGCCACGTCCAGTTCCAGCGCCGGCATGGCCAGCAGCACCTCGCCGTCGGCGTAGGGCGATGTCACGGTCTTGAGGGCCGGGTTCAGCGCCGTCACATCGGTGGCCAGGCCGCAGCGGGTGGGCAGGAACGGCAGGCGCATGCCGGCGGCGCGCAGGCCCCACTGGAACATGCCTTCGTCCAGCTCCAGCAGCTCCAGCTCACCGGCTTCCCGCGCCTTGCGGTAGTAGGGTTCGAGGGGAATGGCGTCGAGGGTGACAAAGCCGAAGATCAGCTTGCGCACCTTGCCGGCGGCGCAGAGCATGCCCACTTCCGGGCCGCCATAGGCGACCACGGTGAGGTCCTTGACCGGTGAACGGAGGATCTCGCGGACAATCGCCATGGGCTTGCGCCGCGGCCCCCAGCCACCGAAACCGATGGTCATGCCATCGCGCAGTTGTGCGACCGCATCGGCCGCCGTCAGTTGTTTGTTCATGTGCAGGTTCCTTTACTGTTGGCCGACCGAGAAGTCGTGCCCCCAGATGCTCACGCGGGTGAATTCGAAGGCCGAGTGCTCGGCCCAGTCGACCTGCAGGCCGCCGAAGCCGTACTCCAGGTCGAAGGCCGAGGGGGTTTTCATGTAGAAGCTGGTCATGCGGTCGTTCAGGTGCTGGCCCAGGGTCGCCGACAGGCTCACGTCGGCAGCCAGCAGGCGGTCATGGGCGCGGCCGACTTCAGTCATCGAGTCGACCTCGACCATCACGTGCACACAGCCCGAAGGCACCGGGTACTCGGCCAGGGCCAGGCTGTGGTGGCGGGCGTTGCGACAATGCAGGAAGTGAATGCGCACCGGTGGCGCGGCGGGATCGGGGCGGAAGTTGAAGATGTCCGACAGTTCGAAGCCCAGCACCTCCTTGGCGAAGGCCAAGGTGGCGTCGAAGTTCGGCGCCGGCAGCACGGTGTGGCCCAGGCCCATGTCGCCGGTGACGAAGCGCGGCACGCCCTGGGGCGAGACGAAGGGCTGGCAGTCGGAGCGGTGGCCCCAGCTCAGCTCGTGGCAGTTGCCCGACGGGTCCTTGAGGCTGACCAGGGCCTGTACGCCACGCTGTTCGATCTGCTCGGCGCTGCCGCGCTGCCACGCGACACCCAGCGCGTCCAGGTGCGCCAACGCCGCCTCGAAAGCCTGCTGCGAAGCCAGCTCCCAGCCCGAGGCCAGGTAGCGCGGCTCGCTGCCTTCGACGATCAGCATGCGAAACGGACGCTCGTCCATCTTCACGTACAGCCCGCCCAGGGGGGCCGGCTGCACCGGCATGCCGAGCACGTCCTCGGCGTAGCGCTGCCACTGGCTGAGGTTTTCGCACTGGGCGACGAAATAGCTCAAACCGCGAATCTCGATCATGCCGCTGCTCCTGACTGGCAAATTCGGTACTGATTGCCATTGTGCGAAGCGCGGGCCTGGCCCTCATCGTCCGTTGAGACTACCCCGGGGCCCCGCCACAGGCCGCCGCCGGACTAGTCCGTTTCAATGATTCAGGGCCACAGGCGGCGCTTCTAGACTCGGGTCTTCATCCGCCTAACCGGGTCCGACACCTATGGAGTTCGCATTCAACGAAGAACAACTGATGATCCAGGACAGCGCCGCCCGCTTCCTCGCCCAGGCCAGCGACAGCCATGCCGTACGCGCTGCCATGGCCCGCCCCGACGGCCATGACCTGGCGTTGTGGCAGCGCATCAGCGATGAACTGTGCTGGCCGGCCCTGATGATTCCCGAACGCTTCGGCGGGCTGGGGCTGGGCTTTGTCGAGCTGGCGATCCTGCTGGAACAGAGTGGTCGCCACTTGCTGTGCGCGCCCCTGTTCGCCACCACCTGCCTGGCGACCCCGGCCTTGCTGCTGGCCAGCAACCCGGCGGTGCAAGACCTCTGGCTCGGCGCGATCGCCAGCGGCGCCACGGCGACCCTGGCCTTTGCCAGCCAGGCGGGACTGGAGGCCGACAGCGTGCAGGTCCTGGCCGAGCCCTGCGACGGCGGTTACCGCCTGCGCGGCAGCTACCTGCAGGTCATCGACGGTGCCCAGGCCCGGTTGCTGGTCGTAGCCGCGCGAGCACCGGGCAGCCAGGGCGAGGCCGGCATCAGCCTGTTCGCCCTGCCCGCCGACTGTGCCGGGGTGGAGCGCACGGCCTTGCCGACCCTCGACCAGACCCGCCGCCTGGCCCGCATCGAGCTGCAGGATGTGCAGTTGACGCCTGCGCAGTTGCTCACCGAGGCCGGCCAGGGCTGGGCGCTGCTGCGCGACGTACTGCACATCGCGGCCATCGGCCTTGCCGCCGAGCAGGTCGGCGGTGCCCAGCAGGCGCTGGACCTGACCCTGGCCTACACCGCCGAACGCCGGCAGTTCGGTCGCACCATCGCCAGCTTCCAGGCCATCAAGCACCGCTGCGCCGACCTGATGCTGCAACTGGAATGCGCCCGCTCGGCGGCCTGGTACGCGGCCTGCGTGGCCCAGGAGCGTCTGCAGCCTGCAGGTGATGCGATGGTTGCCGGCCAATTGAGCGAAGCCGCCGCCACTGCACAGATCCACGCCAGCGAGGCGTTCTTCGCTACCGCCGCCGAGTCGATCCAGCTGCATGGCGGTGTCGGCTTTACCTGGGAATACGACCCGCACCTGTATTTCAAACGCGCCCGCGCCAGCGAGCAGTTGCTCGGCAGCCCTGCCCTGCACCGTGAACGCCTGGCGGCGCAGCTCTTTGGAGAGTCGCTATGAAAATTGGATTCAGCGCTGACGATGAAGCCTTCCGTGCCCAGGTCGCCCACTGGCTGGCCGAGCATCTGCAGGATGAATTTGCCCCGCTGCGCTTTCGCGGCGGGCCGGGTGACGAACACAGTTTTCCGGAAGAACGCAAAGCCTGGGAGCGGCGACTGGCCGAAGGTGGCTGGATCGGCGTGGGCTGGTCCGAGGCCGACGGCGGTCGCGGTCTGAGCCTGACCCGCCAGGTGATCTTCCATGAAGAGTACGCCCGCGCCGGCGGCCCCGGTCGCATGGGCCATATCGGCGAAGGCCTGGTCGGCCCTACCCTGGCCGCCTTCGGCAGCCCGGCGCAGAAGCAGCGCTTTCTGCCGGGTATCCTGGCGGGCACGCAGTTCTGGTGTCAGGGCTATTCCGAGCCCGGTGCAGGCTCCGACCTTGCCAACGTGCAGACCCGTGCGCGCCTGGACGACAGTGGCGAGCACTGGCTGATCAGCGGCCAGAAGGTCTGGACCTCCCTGGCCCATGAAGCCGACTGGTGTTTCGTGCTGGCCCGTACCGAACCGGGTAGCCGTGGGCATCATGGGCTGTCCTTTCTGTTGGTGCCGATGGACCAGGCGCAGATCCGCGTGCAGCCGATCCAGCAGATGACCGGCACCAGCGAGTTCAACGAAGTGTTCTTCGACCAGGCGTGCACGGCGGCGGACAACATGATCGGGGCGCCGGGCGAAGGCTGGAAGATCGCCATGGCCCTGTTGGGGTTCGAGCGCGGCGCCTCGACGCTGGGGCAGCAGATGCAGTTTCACAACGAACTGGAAGAGGTCATTGCCGTGGCCAGGCGCAATGGCGCGGCGCATGATCCGCTGCTGCGCCAGCGCATCGCCCAGGCCTGGGCGGGGCTCAAAGTGCTGCGCTACAACTCCCTGCGCATGCTCTCCGGGCCCCAGGATGGCAGCCTGCGGCGCGAGGCGATGATCTACAAACTGGCCTGGTCGACCTGGCATGCACAGCTCGGCAAGCTGGCGATGGATGTGCTGGGGGATGAAGCTGAAGTACTGGAGGGTGAGTCGTACCAACTGAGCCGGTTGCAGGCGCTGTTCCTGTTCAGCCGGGCCGATACCCTGTATGGCGGCAGTAACGAGATCCAGCGCAACATCATTGCCGAGCGGGCGTTGGGCATGCCGCGCGAGGCGCGGGCCTGAGCCTGCGAGGTGAACGGATTGCGACTGCTGCGCAGTCGATCGCAGCCTCGTACCTTGGCAGCGGCTACACCACTGTAGCCGCTGCCGCCAGGCTGCGATCGGCCGCAACGAGGCCGCCCTCCCTGTCACCCAGGTCTTCAGAAACAACGAGGTGACCCGATTGCGACTGCTGCGCAGTCGATCGCAGCCTCGTGCCTCGGCAGCGGCTACACCACTGTAGCCGCTGCCGCCAGGCTGCGATCGGCCGCCCTCCCCATCACCCAGGTCTTCAGAAACAACGAAGTGACCCGATTGCGACTGCTGCGCAGCCGATCGCAGCCTCGTTCCTCGGCAGCGGCTACACCACTGTAGCCGCTGCCGCCAGGCTGCGATCGGCCGCAACGCGGCCGCCCTCCCCGTCACCCAGGTCTTCAGAAACAACGAGGTGACCCGATTGCGACTGCTGCGCAGTCGATCGCAGCCTCGTGCCTCGGCAGCGGCTACACCGCCCCCTGTAGCCGCTGCCGTCAGGCTGCGATCGGCCGTGCAACGGCCGCAAAGCCCGCGCCTAGCGCACGCGGATCTTCGGCTCCCCCGCCCCGCGGCGCATGGTCACCAGGAACTGCTCCAGCGGCGCTGGCTCGGCGATCTGTGGCAAGGCATCCTTGTCCGGCCGCTGCGCCCAGAACGCATCCCACGACGGAAACAGCTCGTGAAAGCTCCCGGCATAGGGCTCGCGCCCCGGCCAACGCATCTTCATGCCACCAATCGGCGGCTTGTTGAGGTCGGTGGCGTACCAATAGCACGGCAGCCGCCGGCGAAAGCACCAGCGCCCGTCAACCCGCTCATAATCGTCCCAGTACAGCATCTGCATGATCACCCATTCGGCGCCGGTCTCATGCTCGTTCTTCGAATAGACCACCCCCGTGGCATGGTCGGCATCGATGAACTCGATGATGTGCTGGCCCAAATGATGCGAGGTGCCATGGAACTGGCGGCGCATGGTTTCATCCAGCCAGGCCTTGAAGTGCCCGCGCCCCTGTTTGTCACGGCCAACCTTGACGTCCGGCACGAAACAGTTGGCCATGGCATCCATGTCGCGCATGTCCAGGGCCAGGGCATATTTGCCGGCCAGCTGACGGATCGCATCCAGCGATTCCAGGCGCTCGATCCGCGCCTGCAACGAAGTCGTGTCCATGTCCATCATTCCAGCACCGTGTACAGGTCGGAACTGCGCCCGCCATCCACCGCCAGGCTCGCGCCGGTGACATAGGACGCCTCGTCGCTGGCCAGGAACAGGATCGCGTTGGCCAGCTCCTGCGGCAGGCCTACCCGTTTCATCGGTATCACCTTCTCGGTGTTGGCCCGGGTCTTGGCGTCGCCGAGCATGCCGGCGGTGGCCGGGGTGTCGACCACGCCCGGGATCACCACGTTGCAGCGGATGTTGTGCGCCGCGCCCTCGCTGGCCACCGCCCGGCTGAAGTTGATCACCGCCGCCTTGGCCGCCGAATAGCCGGCCATCCAGGCGGTGCCGAACAGGCCGCAGATCGAGGCGATGTTGACGATGGCGCCGCCGCCCTGGTCTTTCATCAGGCGCATGGCAGTACGGGTGCCCCAGAAGGTGCCGTCGACCGTGGTGCTGAAGTTGGCGTGCCAGTCGGCCGTCGACAGGCTGTCGATGCCGCCCCAGGTGTAGGCCATGGCGTTGTTGACCAGGATGTCCAGGCGCCCGTGCCGCTTTGCCGCCGCCTCCAGCGCGCCGACATAGGCCTGCTCGTCACTGACGTCGGCCACGGCGATATCGCCCTGCCCGCCCGCCGCACGAATCTGTTCCAGCACCTGCTGCAGCGGCTCTGCTCGCCGTCCGCAGAGCACCACGGTGGCGCCCTCCTGGGCAAAGCGCAGGGCCGTGGCCTGGCCGATGCCGGAGCCGGCACCGGTGATAAAGGCGATCTTGTCGTGTAGTCGCTTGCTCATCGATTTCCCCTCAGATAAAGGCCATGCCGCCGTTGACCGCAATGTTCTGGCCGGTGATGAAACTGGCATCGTCGCCGGCCAGGAACACCGCCACCCCGGCGATTTCGTCGGTCTCGCACAGGCGCCCCAACGGTACGTTCCTGAGCATCGCTTGCATGTGTTCCTCGGCGACCCCGGCCATCATCGGCGTGTTGGTCGGGCCCGGGACCAGGCTGTTGACGCGGATGCCTGACGGCGCCAGTTCACGGGCGATGGAACGGGTCAGGCCCATGACCCCGGCTTTCGAGGCGCAGTAGTGGCTGGGGCCTTCGCCGGTCAGGGCGGCGGTGCTGGACAGGTTGATGATCGCCCCCTTGCGCCCGCCCTTGACCATCAACTTGGCGCCTTCGCGACAGCACAGGAAGGTACCGCCCAGGTTGACGCCCAACACCCGCGCCCAGCTCTCGTCCGGGGTGTCGAGGAAGCTGTCGAAGGCGCCGACGCCAGCGTTGTTGACCAGGATGTCGAGGCCGCCGAAACGGGCTTCGACCTGGCCCATGGCATCAGCCACCGAGGCCGCGTCGGCGACGTTGCAGGCCAGCGCCAGCACCCGGTCGTCGAGGTCGGCAAGGTCAGCCAGGCTGTCGAGCAGCGCCGCCTGGTTGAGGTCCACCGCCACCACCTTGGCGCCTTCGGCGACAAAACGGCGAACCATGGCCTGGCCCATTCCCTGCCCCGCGCCTGTGACAAAGGCGACTTTGTTCAGCAACTTCATAGCGTTCTCCTGCAGTGCAGTGCATAGAAGCCCGCTGACATCCCAGCAGGCCGGTCAGCGTCATGATCAGACCGGGCCTGCGCAGCAGGCATCGTCCGATAGGACTAACGCCCCCGCCGTGGTCTGAATGGACGATGCCGGCCCTGCCCCGGCAACGGACGATCAACCCTGCGCAATCCAGGCCCGGCGCCCTTGCCCCTTCAGGCACGCCGTGGCCTGGCCCTTGGCGCCACACCCTATCGCCGACTCTGGAGACTTGTGATGAACCAACCTGAAGACCTGCCGCTACCCACCGGCCATTACCTGACCGCGCCCAGCGGCCTGCGCCTGCATTACCTGGACGAAGGCAGCGGCCCGGTGGTGCTGTGGCTGCATGGCAGCGGTCCGGGCGCCAGTGGCTTCAGCAATTTCAAGGGCAACTACCCGCAGTTCGTCGAAGCCGGCTACCGCAACATCGTCCTCGACCTGCCCGGTTTCGGACGCTCGGACAAGCCCGAGGACGTGCAGTACCACCTGGACTTCTTCATCGACCACGTCGTCGCCGTGCTCGACGCCCTGGACATCGAGCACTGCACGCTGCTGGGCAATTCCCTGGGCGGGGCCATCGCCCTGGGCCTGGCGCTGCGCCAGCCGGCGCGGGCCGAACGCTTGATCCTGCTGGCACCGGGTGGCGTCGAGGAGCGTGAGACCTACTTCCAGATGCAAGGCATCGTGCGCATGGTCAGCCTGTTCAATGCCGGCCCCATCGGCCTGGAAGAGATGCGCAGCATGATGCGCCTGCAGCTGTTCGACGACTCGATCCTGCCGCAAAGCCTGCTGCTGGAGCGGGTGGCGGTGGCGGTCACGCAACCGAAGAACCTGTTCAGCACCATGCAGGTGCCGAACATGGAAGCACGCCTGGGCGAGCTTACGTGCCCGATCTTCGGTTTCTGGGGCAGCAACGACCACTTCAACCCGGTCAGCGGTGCCCAGCGCATCATCGACGGCGCGGCCAATGCCCGCTTCATCGTGCTCAACCGCTGCGGCCACTGGGTGCAGGTCGAGCACCGTGACCTGTTCAACCGCAGCTGCCTGGACTTCCTGCGCCACGGTTGAACCTCAACACCGGTGCCAGCGCCTAGGGCGCTGCCGCCGGTTGCCGGTTGAGCTCGGCATCGCCGGGCTGGCCGAGCACGCAGGAGGTGCCGCCGGGGGTGTACATCATCGCCACGCAGCGGTTGCAGGCGGTGCAGATCGAGTCCTTGCTGGCACCGGTGGCAAGCTTGTCGACGTAGTCCGACTCGGCCAGCAGCACCCGCCCCATGGCGACCAGGTCAAAACCTTCGGCCATCACCTGCTCGATGCCTGCCAGGCTCTTCGCCCCGCCCAGGTAGGCCAATGGCATCTTCACCGCCGCCCGCACCTTGCGCGCATGTTCCAGCAGGTACAGTTCACGGAACTCCACCTTGGGGTCGCGCAGGCGCTGGATCTTCATGGCCAGGGCGATCACCGGGTTCTTCTGCTGCACGCGGTTTTCCTTGGGGAACGAGGAGCCGAACATGGTGGTGATCGACTCGGCGTTCATCCCGGCGCTGAGCACCAGCAGGTGGGCGCCCTCCTGCTCGAGCATGCGCGCGATCTTCGCCCCGTCCTCGGCGCTGTTGCCGGCGCGCGCGCCTTCGGTGACGCTGTACTTGCAGATCACCGCCAGGTCCTGCCCCACCGCGTCGAGCACGGCACGCAGTACCCTGCGCGGAAAGCGCAGGCGGTTCTCCAGGCTGCCGCCGTAGTGGTCGCGGCGCTTGTTGTACATCGGCGAGATGAACTGGCTGAGCAGGTAACCGTGACCCATGTGGATCTCCACCGCGTCGAAGCCGGCCTCGCGGGCCAGGCGCGCGCCGTGGGCGAAGTCCTCGACCACCTGGCGCATGTCGTCTTCGGTCATGGCCTGCTTGAAGAACATACCGCTCATCATGCCGATCTTGTTGAAGCCTCCACTGGCCGACAGCGGGTAGCGGGTGGCGCGCTCGCGCATGAAGGTGAAGCAGCCACCGTGGGTGATTTGCGCGCTGACCAGGCCACCTTCGCGGTGTACGCCGTCGGTCAGGGCCTTGAAGTGCGGCAGTGCCTCACGGGTCAGGGTCAGCTGGTTGGGCAAGGTGCGCCCGTCACGGCTGACCGCACAGTAAGCCACGGTGGTCAGGGCCACCGCGCCACGGGCAAGGTCAGCATGCAGCTTGACCAGTTGCTTCGACGGCAAGCCCTGGGTGCTCATGCCTTCGTTGGTGGCCGCCTTGATAAAGCGGTTCTTCAGGGTCAGCGGGCCGATGGTGATCGGGCTGAAGGGTGAGGTGTGCATGGCAGGCCCTTTTCGGTCAGAAGGTGTATTTGGCGTTGAACGACAGGTAATCGCGGTCGGCCAGCAGGCGGCCCTGGGCGATGTCCGGTGAGCTGAGGTAGGCGACGTAGGTCAGGCCGACCTGGAAGTTGCCCAGGTATTTGAAATCACCGCCAACGGTCAGGCGCTTCTCGTCGCGGCCCAGGCCCTGGTAGGCGCTGCCGTCGACATTCTGGGTCCAGACCACGCGGGTGGTCAGGTCCAGGCCATCGGCGATGCCCAGGTAGTCCATGTAGGTGCCGATGCCGAGCAGGGTCTGGCCGCGGGTCTGGGTTTCGTACTCGAAGTTGTCGAAGCTGCCGTCGACGCCCGGCCCACCACCGCTGACGTGCAGGGTGTCGACGCCATCGATGCGCTGGTGCACCACTTCGGCCATGAAGGTGGTCTGCTGGGCCAGCAGGCTCGGGCCGAGGATGTAGCTGCCGTTCAGGTTGCCCTGCCACAGCTGGCCACGGGCCGGGGCGCCGTTGTCCAGGTACACCGCGGCGCCGTCGCGGTAGCTCAAGTCGCCGGCGAACTGCACCGAATCACCGACCTTGGAGCTGAAGCTGACCCCGGTCAGCTCGACATCGTCGAAGTAGCCCACCCGGTACACCGGGCCGCCACCGGCAGTGGCGTAGCGGCCGACGCGGTTGAGCGAGGAGTACTGGGTCTGGCCGCTGAAGTCGAAGAACAGCGCGCCGACCCGCTCGTGATAACGGTAGTGGAACAGGCCGACCTCGGTGTTCTCGGTGAGCCGGTAGCGCACACCCAGGCCCCACTGCCCGCTGTCGCTGGGCTCGACGTCGCCGGCGTAGGTCACGGCGGTGAAGCGGGTGTCGGGCAGGCTGTCGATCACCCCCGGGGCCAGGCGAAAGAACTCGGCACCGGGGCCGAAGGTGTCGCTGCCGAAGTAGTCACCCACCGGGTTGAGCTGGGTCTTTTCCCACTCGTACTGGTAGAAGCCCACCAGCGCCAGGTCCTCGTTCAGCGCCCAGGACGCCGACACCTGGCCCACCGGCAGGTAGGCGTCCTTGGCTTCGGTGCCGGGGACGTTGAACTTGGTGGCATCCACCGGCGCCTGGCCCTGGCTGATGTTGGCCCAGAACAGGCTCTCGCCCCAGGCCACCAGGTGGCGGCCCGCTTTGACCGACAGGTACTGGCTATCGGCGACGTCGAAGTTGCCGTAGACGTAGGCGTCGAGCAGGCGCGCCTTGCTGCCGCTCAGGCGCCGGGTGTCTTCGCTGAAACCGTCGGCGCGGCCGATCTTGTTCACCGTGCCGGGCGAGTCGTTGTCGTTGCGCTCGTGGTAGACATCATCGTAGAAGTGGCTGCCACGCAGCACGGCGCCCAGGTTGTCGTGCTTGAGCAGCAGCTCGCCGAACAGGCTGACGCGGTTGGTGACCAGCGCACCCCGGTCGAAGTTGCGCGTGCCGTCGTCGTTGTTGAGGTCGCCCAGGTACTGGTGAGCGGGTTTGGCGGTACGCATCGAGGCGGTGTAATTGACCGTCAGCGACGAATCCAGGGTGGTGTCCTCGCCCAGCTCCAGCCGTGGGCCGGCGTGGGCCTGGGCGCAGGCCACGGTAAGCGTGAGCAGCAGCCCGCCGTGAGTGACGACGTTGATCCTAGACATGCAGCGATCCTTTTCTTGTTGTTGTGAAGACCTGCGCAGAGTGAAACGGCGCCGCGGTACGGGCATCATCCATTTGGCCTAGGCCACCTGGCCCCATCGCCGGCTACGCCAGCTCCCACAGGGATTTGTGCCTTGCCAGGACTTGTGGGAGCCGGCATAGCCGGCGATTGGCCACACAGCCGCACCTCAGCCCTGCGCCACCAGCGCCCGCAACTCGTTCTTGGCCACCTTGGCCGACGGGTTCAGCGGCAACGCGCTCATGAAGCGCACCTGCCGTGGCACCTTGTAGTTGGCCATGCGCTCGCGGCTCCAGCCGATCAGCTCCTGCGCCTGCAACTGCGCGCCTTCACGGAGCACCACACAGGCGCAACCCACCTCGCCCATGCGCTCGTCGGCAATGCCCACCACCGCCACCTGGGCAATGGCCGGATGGGCAATGAGCATCGCCTCGATTTCCGCCGGGTAGCAGTTGAAACCGCCGACGATGAACAGGTCCTTGAGGCGATCGGTGATGATCAGGTTGCCCGCCGCATCCAGGTGGCCGACGTCCCCGGTGTGCAGCCAGCCCTGCGGGTCGATGGCTTCGGCGGTGGCCTCGGGGTTCTCGAAATAGCCCTGCATCACATGGAAGCCTCGCAGGCAGATTTCCCCCGTCTGCCCCGTGGCCAGCGCCAGGTTGTGCGGGTCGCGGATGCTCACCTCGGTACCGGCCAGCGGTCGGCCACTGGTGCCGGCGATGACCTCGGCCGAGTCCTGCGGGTTGCACAGGGTCGCCAGGCCCCCGCATTCGGTCAGGCCATAGGCGGTGGTTACGCAACTGAAACCCAGCTCGCTGCGCATGCGCTCGATCAGGCTCGGCGGAATGCTCGCCGAGCCGGTCACGGCGATGCGCAGGCTCGACAGGTCGGTTTCGCCCAGGCGTGGGTGGGCCAGCAGCGACAGGTACAGGGTCGGCGCCCCCGGCAATACGCTGATGCGCTCGCGGGCGATGCGCTGGAACACCGCTTCGGCGTCGAACACCGCATGGGGCAGGATGGTCGCCCCGGCGATCAGGCAGGTCAGCCAGCCGGCCTTGTAGCCGAAGGCATGGAAGAACGGGTTGACGATCAGGTAGCGGTCCTCGGGCACCAGCCCAATCACTCGCACGTATTCGCTGAAGGCGCGCAGGCACTGGCCATGGCCGCTCATCACGCCCTTGGGCTTGCCGGTGGTGCCGGAGGTGAACAGCAGGTCGCACACCGCCTCGGGCTGCACCGCCAGGGCCCGACGCTCGGCGGTGACGGTTTCGATGGTGGCGGCGCCGGCGACGAACTGCTCGAAACTCAGGTCGCAGGCCTGACGCTCTGCGTCACTGGCGAACACCACCAGATGCTCAAGGCTGTCCGGCCGATGCGCCTGGAGCAAGGCCGGGTAATCGACATCGAGAAAACGCTGCTGCACGAACAGCACCCGGCAGCCGCTGCGCGCCAGCACATCGGCGGCCTCCATGCCCTTCATGCGCGTGTTGATCGGCACCAGCACGGCACCGGCGCAGTGGATGCCCAGGGCGGCGATGATCCACGCCCGGCCATTGGGCGCCCACACAGCGACCCGGTCACCCGGCTGGATACCCAGCGCCATCAGGCCGCGGGTAACGGTCAGGGCCAGCGCCGGCAGCTCGGCGTAGTCGGTGCACACACCCTCATCTTCGATCGCCGTGTGTCCGGCAAAGCGCCGGGCGCTGTCGAACAGCAGGCGGGGTATCGTCATGGCTAATTCGTTCATCGGCATCACTCGGGGAATCGGATACGCAGGTGCGCGCTGGTGGGGACCGCCTGGCAGGACAGGATCCAGCCTTCGGCCAGTTCGTCAGCATCCAGCGCATCGTTGATCAGCAGTTCGACATCGCCACTTTCCAGGGTGCACATGCACGAGGCGCAGCCGCCGACCCGACAGGCGCTGGGCGGCTTGAGGCCGGCACGTTCCATGGCGGCCAGCAGGGTTTCGCCGCTGTCGCAGGCCAGTTGGTGGTCCTGGCCATCCAGGCGCACGGCCAGCTGGGCGGCTACCGCGGACTCGCTGGCGGCGACCTGCTGCACTTCGCGCTCGCCCGGCAAGGACACAAAGCGCTCGACGTGCACGCGGCCGGACGGCATACCGAGGCCTTTCAAGGCACTGACGGCAGTGTCCATGAACGGCCCCGGCCCGCAGATAAAAGCCTGGGCATCGACAAAGGGTTGCGCCAGCGCCGCCAGTTGCGCAGCCGAAGGGATACCCTGCAACGCATCCAGCCAGTGGACGATCTGCAGGCGCTCAGGGTGGGCCTGGGCGAGAAAACGCAGCTCATCGCGAAAGATCACCGACTGCTCGTCGCGGTTGGCATAGATCAGCAGGATCCGCCCCTGCCCGGCCAGCAGCGCCGAACGCAGGATCGACAGCACCGGGGTGATCCCGCTACCACCGCCGAACAGCAGCAGGTCGCCGTCCAGGCTGCGCGGCACGAACACCCCTGCCGGCGGCAGCACCTGCAGGGTCTGGCCTTCCTGCAGCTCGCCGCACAACCAGTTGGAGGCACGTCCGTCGCGCACGCGCTTGACCGTCACGCGCAGGGGTTCGTCCAGCAAAGGTGTGCTCGACAACGAGTAGCAGCGCGGCAACCAGTCATCGGCGAAGGGAATGCGCAGGGTCAGAAACTGCCCGGGCTGGTAGCGAAAGCGCTCGGCCAGGTGCTCGGGCACATCGAAGATCAGCGAGCGGGCATCGGCCGTTTCCTCGACCACCCGCGCCACGCGCAAGGCAAGAAAGTCATTCATGGCTCGGTTCTCAAGGGTCCCCTGCCCGGCGGGCGGGCAGGTCGACGGGCGAAGGCTTCAGACGTAAGGGTCAGGGTTGGGCAGGCCCAGTTGCACCGCGCCCAGCACCCGGCCGTAGGCCTGGTAGTTGTTGGCGATGTGCCCGCGGGCCTGGTGCAGGTCGCGGAACAGCCGCGCCACCGGGTTGCTGGTGTACAGCCCCGAGGCCGCCATGCAGCGCAGCAGTTCGTTGACTTTCTCGGCGCAGAGGTTGGTGACATAGGCCGACTGGTAGCGGTACAGCAGGCGGGTTTCCACGTCCGGGTACTCACCGGCGCGGGCCAGTTGCATCAGGTGCTCGTAGTTGCGCTCCAGCACCAGCTTGAGGCTGTCGACCGTGAGCGTGGCTTCGGCCACTGCGGTTTGCGCCGCCGGATCGTCCGCCGTGCGCGCGCCGTGCTTGCCGATATGCTGGGCGGCGTTGGCGCGAAACAGATCGATGGCCCCCTGCAGCGCGCCGATGGCCGAGGTCGACACCGCGCGGGAGAACACCTGGGCAAAGGGAATGGCGTAGATCGGGTTGGTGTTGACCAGGCGCCCCGGGGTTGCCTCCAGGGTCCAGTTGTTGGTGCGCTGGACCCGGTGCGCTGGCACGAAGGCGTCTTCGACGACAATGTCGTGGCTGCCGGTGCCGCGCAGGCCCAGCACCTCCCAGTTGCGTTCGATGCGGTAGTCGCTGCGCGGCAGCAGGAAGGTGCCGTGCTCGGCAGGCACTTGCGCGTCGGCCGGCAGGATGCCGCCCAGCAGCACCCACTGGCAGTGCTCGCTGCCGCTGGAGAAGCCCCAGCGCCCGCTGATCCGGTAGCCGCCTTCGACCACGGTGACCTTGGCGGTGGGCATGTAGGTGGACGACACCAGGGTGTCGTGGTCCTCACCCCATACCTCGCGCTGGGCCTCGATCGGGTAGCGCGCCAGCTGCCAGGGGTGCACGCCCATCACGCCGTAGACCCAGGCGGTGGACATGCACCCCTGGGCGAGGATCATCTGGATCTCGAAGAACGTGCGCGGGTCCACTTCATAGCCGCCGAACGCCCGTGGCTGCAGGGCGCGCAACAGCCCTGCCGATTTCAGCTCGGCAATGCTTTGGTCGGCGACCTTGAGCTCGCGGTCACCTTGCGCCGAACGCTCACGCAGCGCCGGCAGCAAGCGCCGTGCCCGCTCCAGCAGTTCGATTTCTTCCTCGGTCTTTTCTCGCATGCTGTGCATCCTTCTTGTTCTCCCAATCTCGTAGCGCCAATGCGCGAGCCGTGATGGATGATCGGATTGCACAGGCCTTGCTTCATCGTCAAAGCGGACTAGAGCGGTGTGGGGTTCGTCGCAGGCTCCCACAGGAACCCGCTGCACACATCTACTGTGGGAGCTGGCGAAGCCTGCGATAAGGGCCACCTCCGTAGTCCGTTGAGACGATGCCACTGCCCCGGGGCCGGGAAACAATCGCCCCATCGAGCACAGCCCGCGTCCACTCACCCACAGGAAAGGACAGCCGAATGAGTATCCTTCAACGTTTCCAGCTACCCGGCAGTGTCGCCATCGTCACCGGCAGTGGTCGCGGCATCGGCCGCGCTATCGCCCTGGCCTACGCCGAAGCCGGCGCCGATGTGGTCTGCAGCGCACGCAGCGCCGAGGACATCGAGCGCGTCGCCGAGGAGGTGCGCAGCCTCGGCCGTCGCGCCCTGGCGGTGGCCTGTGACGTCAACGACAACGAGCAGCGCCAGGCCCTGGTACGGCGCAGCCTTGAGCAGTTCGGGCGGATCACCCACCTGGTCAACAACGCAGGCGGCGGCGGGCCCAACGATGCCCTGGCGATGCCTGCGCAGCAGTTCGACGAGATCCTGCGCTTCAACGTCTCCAGCACCTATGCCCTGTGCCAGTTGTGCGTGCCGCTGATGCGCGAGGTCGGTGGCGGCAATATCGTCAACATCAGTTCCGTGGCCGCCCGTTATGCCCAGCGCCACTTCAGCGCCTACGGCACCGCCAAGGCCGCCCTGAGCCACCTGACCCGCCTGCTGGCCCAGGACTTCGCCCCGCAGGTGCGAGTCAATGCCGTGGCCCCCGGGCCGACCCTGACCGAAGCCCTGAACAAGGTCATGCCGGCCGCCATGCGCCAGGCCATGGAAGCCAATACACCGCTCAAGTGCCTGGGCAGCCCCGAGGACATCGCCGCTGCCGCGCTGTACCTGGCCAGCCCGGCCTCGGGCTGGGTCACCGGCAAGATCATCGATGTCGATGGTGGTGCCGACAGCAGCGTCTGGCCAGGCTGACCGTCCCCTTTTGCCGGTGCCCTGGTCCCTTGGGACCGGCTTTTTTATTCCACCCGTACAGAGTGAGCCGCCAATGGATACCTCCCTGATCACCGCCCTGGGCGATGAACTGTTCAATGCCTTGCGCGGGCGCACCACCCTCGCGCCGCTGACCCAACGCCACCCGGCCATCAGCCTGGATCAGGCCTACCGCATTTCCCTGCGCTTTTTACAGCGCCGCGAAGCCCTGGGCGAGCGGGTGATCGGCAAGAAAATCGGCGTCACCAGCCGCGCCGTGCAGCAGATGCTCGATGTTCACCAACCGGACTTCGGCTTTCTCACCGATGCCATGCAGGTCGAAGACGCCAGTGAAGTCAGCTTCGCCCGCTACCAGTTGATCCAGCCGCGGGCCGAGGGCGAGATCGCCTTTATCCTTGGCGAGGACCTCAAGGGCCCGGGTATCCGCGCCGAAGACGTGCTCGCCGCCAGCGCCGCGGTGGCGCCGTGCTTCGAAATCGTCGACTCGCGCATCGACAACTGGCAGATCCGCATCCAGGACACCGTGGCCGACAACGCCTCGTGCGGGGTCTTCGCCCTTGGCGAGCAGCGCATCGACCCGCGTGACCTGGATCTTGCCCGGGTCGAGATGCAGATGTTCAAGAACGGCCAGCCGGCTGGCAGCGGCCTGGGCTCGGCGGTGCAGGGCCATCCGTGCGCGGCGGTGGCCTGGCTGGCCAACACCCTGGGCGAGCTGGGCATTCCCTTTCGCCAGGGCGAAATCATTCTCTCCGGCGCCCTGGCGCCGCTGGTACCGCTGGTGCCGGGCGACCGCATCAACCTGTCGATGAGCGGCCTGGGCAACGCCAGCCTGCGCTTCGTCGCCTGAGGCCGCGCCCGCCTTCCCTTTCCTGGAGTGATGAACCATGAGCAAGAAGATCAAATGTGCGCTGATCGGGCCGGGCAACATCGGCACCGACCTGCTCTACAAACTGCTGCGCAGCGAGGTGCTGGAGCCGGTGTGGATGGTCGGCATCGAAGCCGGCTCCGAGGGCCTGCAGCGCGCCCGTGAACTGGGCCTGAAAACCACCGCCGAGGGCGTCGACGGGCTGCTGCCCCATGTGCTCGAAGACCAGGTACAGATCGCCTTCGATGCCACCTCCGCCTACGTCCACGCCGAGAACTCGCGCAAGCTCAACGCCCTGGGCGTGCTGATGATCGACCTCACTCCCTGCGCCATCGGCCCCTACTGCGTGCCGCCGGTCAACCTCAAGGCCAACCTCGCCGCCGGGGTGATGAACGTCAACATGGTCACCTGCGGCGGCCAGGCGACCATCCCGCTGGTGGCCGCGGTGTCCAGCGTGCAGGCGGTGGACTACGCCGAGATCATCGCCACTGCCGCGTCGAAATCGGTCGGCCCGGGCACCCGCAAGAACATCGACGAGTTCACCCGCACCACCGCCCGCGCCGTGGAGCAGGTCGGCGGGGCGAAACAGGGCAAGGCGATCATCATCGTCAACCCGGCCGAACCGCCGCTGATCATGCGCGACACCGTGCACTGCCTGACTGCCGAGGCCCCGAATGAAGCGGCCATCCGCGCCGCCATCGACGCCATGATCGCCCAGGTACAGCGTTACGTGCCCGGCTACAAGCTGGTCAACGGCCCGGTGTTCGACGGCAACCGGGTGTCGATCTTCATGGAAGTCGAAGGCCTGGGCGACTACCTGCCCAAGTACGCCGGTAACCTCGACATCATGACCGCCGCCGCGGCGCGCACCGCCGAGATGTTCGCCGAGGACATCCTCAAGGGCGACCTGCAACTGCGCGCCACCCCCGAACCTGCCATTGCCTGAGGAAACGCCCATGGAACTTAGCGGCAAGCGAATCACCGTCCACGACATGTGCCTGCGCGACGGCATGCACCCCAAGCGCCACCGCATCAGCCTGCAGCAGATGAAAGACATCGCCTGCGGCCTGGACCAGGCCGGGGTACCGCTGATCGAAGTCACCCATGGCGATGGCCTGGGCGGCAGCTCGGTCAACTATGGCTTTCCGGCCCACAGCGACGAGGAGTACCTGTCGGCGGTGATCCCGCTGATGAAAAACGCCAAGGTCTCGGCCCTGCTGCTGCCGGGGATCGGCACCGTCGACCACCTGAAAATGGCCTTTGAGCTTGGGGTCAACACCATCCGCGTGGCTACCCACTGCACCGAGGCCGACGTCAGCGAACAGCACATCGCCCATGCCCGCCAGCTGGGTATGGACACCGTCGGCTTTCTGATGATGGCGCACATGAACAGCCCCGAAGGCCTGGTCAAGCAGGGCCTGCTGATGGAAAGCTACGGTGCCAACTGCATCTACCTGACCGACTCGGCCGGCTACCTGCTGCCCCATGATGTGAGCGCCCGGGTAGCGACGATGCGCGCGGCACTCAAACCGCAGACCGAGATCGGCTTCCATGGTCACCACAACCTGTCCATGGGCGTGGCCAACTCCATCGCCGCCATCGCTGCCGGTGCCACCCGCATCGATGCGGCCTGCGCGGGGCTCGGTGCCGGTGCCGGCAACACGCCGATGGAAGTGCTGGTAGCGGTGTGCGAGCGCATGGGCATCGAGACCGGCGTCAGCGTGTTCGGCATCCAGGACGTGGCCGAAGACCTGGTGGTGCCGATCATGGACTTCCCCATCCGCAGCGACCGCGATGCCCTGACCATGGGCTATGCCGGGATCTATGGCTCGTTCCTGCTGTTCGCCAAGCGCGCCGAGCAGAAGTACGGCGTGCCGGCGCGGGAGATCCTGGTGGAGATGGGCCGACGCGGCATGGTGGGCGGCCAGGAGGACATGATCGAAGATACGGCGATGACCCTGGCCCGCCAGCGGGCCTGACCCCCACCCTGCTCCCACAGCGCGGCCAAATCCCCTGTGGGAGCGGGCGCAGCCCGCGATAGCCCTCACCCGACTCAAAGCCAGACAGCATCCCAATGCGGATAATCCCCGACCCGCGAAACCAGCCCGGCCCTTAACGGATTGGCGACGATGTACCGCGCCACGGCCGGCACATCGTCCTCCCGACGCAATGCCCGGTCATGAAATCCCTTCTGCCATAAACACCCCTGTCGCTTGCCGGTCCTGTTGATCAGGCAGGTGCTGCGGCACTTCATCCGGCGCATCAATGTATCCAGGGTGCTGTGCTGCAGTTCGACCAACCAATGCAGGTGATCGGGCATCAGCACCCAGGCCAATGACCTGGCCAGGTTGCAATGCTGAGCACATCGCAATTGCCCGATAACGATCCTGGCCAGGTGAACATCAGTGAACACAGGTTGGCGATGTTCCACCGTGGTGGTCAGCAGATACACCTGGCCCGGGATCGATACCCGACCCCGGCGCAAGCGGTGGGAGGCTGGACGGTCCATGTCGTGCTCCTTGAGGGGGTGTTTTCAAGGTAGCTGTGAACGGCACCGTGGGTGCAGGGTTAATTGAACCTTATGTTTCAGGATTGCGGCCGCTGCGCGGCCGATCGCAGGCTTCGCCAGCTCCCACACCAAGGCCGGGACATGTCGAGAACCCTGTGGAAGCCTGCGATGGACGCACATCAGTCCCAGGCGTGCCGAGCCCTCTTGTGGGAGCTGGCGAAGCCTGCGATGGGCTGCGCAGCAGCCCTAGGCCTGGCGCTCGCGCCAATCCGCCACTATGCCCTCCTCCAGCGCGATCACCTGCGCCGCAACGGTCCGCCGCTGGTACCGCGGCGCCTCAGGCGAGGTCGCCAGCCACAGCATCACCTCGGCCGGCACCTGCGGCGGTGCGATCCCGGCCCGCAAGGCAATCACGCCCTTGTCGCCGATGGTCGCCTTCAACGCTTCGGTACTCACCACGCCAGGGTTGAGGGTGTAGGCACAGATGCCCCGCTCGCCCAACTCCACCGCCAGCACCCCGGACAACCGCGACACCGCCGCCTTGCCCGCGCCATAGGCATAACCCCAGCCGCCCTTGTCGGCCGCCACCGGCGGGTCGCTCTCGCCGGCCCCGGAGGTGACGTTGATCACCACCCCGCCGCCCTGCTCAAGCATCTGTTCGGCGACCGCCCGCGTCAGCAGGAACGGCGTCAGCAGGTAGCCCTGGAAGACCCGCTCAAGCGTCTGTGGCTGCAGGTCCAGGAAGGTGCTGTTGAGGTCACGACCCTGGTAGATCGCGTTGTTGATCAGCACGTCGATTCGCCCGTACTCGGCGATGACCCGCGCACACGCCTCCAGCGCCGAGGCGCTGTCGAGCAGGTCCATGGGCACCACCAGCACCCGCCGACCCAATGCCCGGATCGCCGCCGCCGTGCTGTTGAGGCTACCGGCCAGCGGCTCGCCCGTCGCATCACGCAGGGCATGGTCATGCTGTTCGCCCTCGTCGACGGTGCGGGCGCTGATCGCCAGGTCGAAGCCGGCGCGGGCAAAGGCCAGCGCCGCTTCACGACCGATGCCACGGCTGGCGCCGGTGATGAATGCCACCTTGTTCATGGGCTGTCCTTCTAGAAGCGTTGCGGGCGGACCATAGCGTCCATGCCGCCGTCGATGAAGACCACGCTGCCGTGGATGAATGCAGCCTGGGTCGACTGCAGGAACGCCACCAGCGCCGCAATTTCCTCAGGACGGCCACTACGGCCCAGCGGCGCAACGAAGTCGCGCACCGCCTTGCCGAATCGGGCATCGTCCAGCGAGGCCTGGTGCAGCGGGGTCTGGACCGCGCCAGGCGCCACCACGTTCAGGCGAATGCCCCGTTCGGCCCAGGGTTTGGCCAGGCGGCGGGCCTGCTGGGTGATCGCATACTTGGAGCAGGCATAGGCGACATGGGCCTGGGCCAGGCCTTCGGCCAAGGCGCAGGCGCCAGCCTCGTCCCCACCGAGCATGAGTTCGGTCATCGGTTGCTGTTCGGCACCGGCCTGGGTCGAGGCCACCGAGCCGATCACCAGCGCCGCCGGGTTGCTGCCCTTGGCCAGCGCCCCGGCCAGGCCGTCGAGCAACTGGCTGACGCCAAAGTAGTTGACCGACAGGATCAGCCCGCAGGAAGGCGCAGTCACGCCGACCCCGGCGCAACAGACCAGGCCGTCGAGCACGCCGTTGCACTGCTCGAGCACCGCGGCAACGGCCGCTTCACGTCCGGCGGCGGTGGACAGGTCGGCAAGCACCTCGGCATTGGCACGATCGATACCGATGACCCGGTGTCCGGCGGCACGCAACACGGCACTGACCGCAGCACCGATACCCGAGGCGCTGCCGGTGATAGCTGTAACTGGCATAGTGAGTCTCCATGGAAGGTCCAGGCAGTATCCTCAGCACGATGCCGCTTGGGCATCGTCCGGGCGGACTACGCCTGCCGACGGGTCGCCAGGGTCAGCGGCGGTATCTGCACCCGGGATTTCTCCGCGACCTTGAGGTTCACCTGCGGCTTGCCCAGGGCCACCACACTGTTGAGCAGGATGCGCACCAGCTCCGTCTGGCGCCGTACGCCGGTCTTGGAGAAGATCGAACGCAGGTGGGCACGGGCGGTATTGCGGCGGATGCTCAAGGTCTCGGCGGCTTCTTCCAGCGACAGGCCGTTGGCCAGTTCCATGGCCAGGGCGGTTTCGGCCTTGGTCAGGTTGAACAACTGCTTGGTCACCACTTCACTGGCCAGCGACTTGCTGGCCGCATCGCGGATGTACACCAGGGCAGCAGGCTTGCCCTTCTCGTCGGCCCAGTCCAGCGACGGAATGGGCTCGACCACCAGGCCCAGGCTGACTTGCCCGGACGGTCGGGTCACCGACATCGCCTCGGCGCTCTTGGGGGTGTTTTCGGCGAAGGCCGAGCGAATCAGGCGTTGCAGTTCGCGGTTGTCGCTCGGGTAGGTGGCTTCCAGGCGCCCGCCCACCAGCTTGAGGCCGTCGCCGCCGGCGAGTATGCCCTGGGCCACCGGATTGATCTGCAGCACGCCGCCGCTCTCGTCGAGCACCAGGGTGGCCACCGACAGGCGGCTGATGGCCTGGGCGTAGAGTTCGCTCAGCGATTCGCTGCGATCGAGCAGGTTGTGGATGTTCAGGGCGCGGCGCAGGTGTGGCAGGAACATGGCGCACAGGGCCCGGTCATTGACCGAGAAGCCCGGTGCCGACTTGGCCCGGGTCACGCGAAAGCGCAGCTTGCCGCCATCGGGGGTGGAGATGTCGGCGCCCATCACGTGGTACACGCCCTGCGGGCCGCAGTGCATCTTGAAGTAGGCGCTCTGCTCCCACTGGGTCGAGGTCATGATGTCGTCGACCGTGAAGACGTAGTCCAGCGGTTGGTTGGCAAACGGGGTGTTGGTCTGCGGGTAGGCCATGTAGATGACCTCGCCCTCGCCTTCGATATCGCCGGCGATGATCATCACCCCCATGTCGGGCTGGTCCGGCACGCGCAGGATCAGGGTGACGTAATTGGCCTGGAACACCTCGCGCATGTTTTCGAGGATGCGGGCCATGGGCTTGGGATCGAGGGCGCCATCATAGATGTCGCCCACCATACGGTCGTAGTCGGCAAGGTCCAGGCCGAGTTCGGCCAGCGCTTGGTGGGTCAGAACCGGATTTTCCACAGTCGTCTCCTTGCTCGGGCAAGGCGCGTTGGCCTGCCCTTGTTATTTTTATTCTCTTGGAGGTGGGGCCAGGGCCCCGCTCGCCAGTCTCCTGTCTGGCTTTCGTCGCGGCAATAGGCTTTAGATGTTAATTTTTGTTTCAACGTGCATCGGCGATGGACGGTGCTCCACCACAGGCGTGGCACGTACCAGCCGACGCCCGCGGTTGAACCAGGCGGCCAGCGCTGGCAACAGGAAGATCGCACCCAGCACGTTGACCAGGAACATGAACGACAGCAGCACACCCATGTCGGCCTGGAACTTGAGCGGGGCGAAGGCCCAGGTGATCACGCCGATGGACATGGTCAGGGCCGTGAACACCGCCGCCGTGCCGCGCTGGCACATGGCCTGGTAGAAGGCCTCGCGCAGGTCGGCGCCGGCGGCCATCTCGTGCTGGATCCGCTCGTACAGGTAGATGCCGTAGTCGACGCCGACGCCAACCCCCAGGGCCATCACCGGCAAGGTGGCGACCTTCAGGCCAATGCCCAGCAACGCCATCAGCGCGTTGCACAGGATCGCCACGATCGCCAGCGGCACCAGGATGCACAGCACCGCGCGGACCGAACGGAAGGTCAGCCAGCAGAACAGCGCCACCGAGCCGAACAGCGCGGCGAGCATGAACAGCTCGGCGTGCTTGACCGCCTCGTTGGAAGCCGCCATCACCCCGACGTTGCCGCCGCCCAGGTAGAAGTTCAGCTCCGGGGTGCGGATCTGCTCGATGATCCGCTGCGCTTCGCCCAGCACGTGGCTGAGGGTGGCACCCTCATGGTCAGCGAGGAACACCAGGATCTGCATCTGCTGGCAGGCGTCGGTGACCATCCCGTCGTCCGGCATATAGGCCCGCGCGCCCTGGCTCAGGCCACGGGCGGACCCCGGAATGGCTGCCCAGCGCGGATTGCCTTCGTTGTTGCCGGCGATCACCACCTTGCCCTTGCCGGCCACGCTCTGCACCGACTGCACACCCTTGACCGCACGCATACGAAAATCGAAAGCCTCCACCGCGCGCATCACCGCAGGGTCCAGGCAGCCTTCCTCGATACCGTTGACCTCGACGAACACCGACAGCACGTCCAGGCCGATGGAGTAGCTGCTGACAATCTTCTGGTTGTCGAGGTTGTAGCGCGATTCATCGCGCAGCTCCGGCGCACCGGCACCGATATCCCCCACCGCCAGGTCCCGTGCCTTGTAGGCACCGGCGGCCAGCAACAACAGGCTCAAGGCGAACACGCCCAGGGCCGGGCCGGGTTCGGCCAGGGCCGACAGCCGCCACCAGAGGCGATGGCGGCCCTGGCCTTGGGCCCGGGCATGCTGCAGCACCGCAGGCTCCAGGCGCAGGTAGGCGATGATCACCGGCAGCATCAGCTTGTTGGTGGCGATCATCAGCATCACCCCGATGCAGGCGGTCACCCCCAGCTCATGGACGATGGGGATGTCGATCAGCATGATCACGGCAAAGCCCAGGGCGTTCATCAGCAGCGCCAGGGAGCCGGGAATGAAGATCTTGCAGAACGCCCCGTGCGCCGCCTGCACCGACGTGCGCCCGGCCAGCACCTCCTGTTTCCAGGCGTTGGTCATTTGCACGGCGTGGGACACGCCGATGGAGAAAATCAGGAATGGCACCAGGATCGACATCGGGTCGATGCCCAGGCCCAGCAACGGCAGCAGGCCGAGCAGCCAGACCACCGGCAGCAGGGCCACCACCAGCGCCACCAGGGTCAGGCGCCAGGAACGTGAGTACAGCCAGAGCAACAGGCCGGTGATCAGGAAGGCGATGACGAAGAAGCCGATTACCGTGTTCAAGCCTTCGACCACATCGCCCACCAGCTTGGCGAAGCCGACGATATTGATCTCGACCTGGTCGCTGCTGTAACGGGCACGGATGTCTTCCAGGCGCCGGGCCACTTCGGCGTAATCCACCGGCTTGCCGGTTTGCGGATCGAGGTCCTGCAGGTCGGCACGGACCATGGCCGACTTCAGGTCGTTGGCCACCAGCCGCCCGATCTGCCCGGAGGCGGCGGCATTGCTGCGTACCTGGGCCAGGTCGCGGGCCGAGCCATCGAAGCGCGGCGGCACCACCACGTCGCCGAAGAAGCCTTCTTCGGTGATTTCGATGTAGCGCACGTTGGCCGTGAACAGCGAAGTGACGCTGGCGCGATTGACCCCGGAGATGAAGAACACCTCATCGCTGACCTTGCGCAGGGTGTCGAGGAACTGCGCGTTGTAGATATCACCCTCGCCCTTCCAGCGCACGCTGACCAGGAAGCGGTTGGCGCCGGTGAAGTACTGGCTGAAGCGCAGGAAATTGACCATGTACTCATGGCGCACCGGAATCTGCTTGCTGAAGCCCGGGTCCAGTTGTGTGTGCGTGGCGCTGTAGCCCAGGCCCAGGGTCAGCAGCACGAACAGTACCAGCAGGCCCTTGCGCCAGGCCATCAGGCCATCGGCGATGCGTTCGACACTGCGTGTCACCCAGCTTTTTGCGTGATTCATTGCCGTCTCTCACTTGCCGAGGGCGGCAACACTGCCACCGGATTCCTGGAACACCCCACGCTCGCCGCCCACCAGCAGGCGCGAGCCGATCATCACCGCCGAGGTCAGGGTGCCCAGGCCTGCCAGGCGACCGACATGGCGCAACTGCCCCCGGGCATCAAGCCGTACCAGCGAGCCGCCGGCACCGACGATCAACACCCCGCCCTGCCCGGGCAGCACCACATGGCCGTACAACGGCAGCTGGTTACCGATCGGCAGCTGGGTCCAGCTGTCACCAAAGTCATGGCTGACAAACACATGACCGCGCATGCCGTAACTGACCCAGTGCGCGTCGCTCAGGCGCACCACGCCAAACAGCGAGCCGGTATAGAAGGCCGGCAAGGTTTGCCAGTGCTGGCCGCCATCGCGGCTGCGCATCACCAGCCCCTGCTCGCCGACCAGCATGCGCCGGCCATCGGCGCCGCCGTCCAGGCTGTTGAGGTGGGCGCTGTCGACATCCAGGGCCAGGGCGCGCCAGTTCAGCCCGGCATCGTCGGACTGGTAGAACTTGCCGAAACTGCCGTAGGCCAGCACCCGCTCGCCGCCGGCGGCCCAGGCGCCCAGCAGCGGCTCGCCCAACTGATCGTCATGACGCACTTCCTGCCAGTGGCTGCCGCTGTCGGTCGAGCGCAGGATCCACCCGTCGTGCCCCACCGCCAGCAGGCGTTGCTGGCCGAGGTCGACCAGGGCGGTGAGCGCCACATTGCGCTGTGGCTGGACAGTTGCCGATAGCCAGCTCACGCCCTGGTCATCGCTGACCAGGAGGCTGCCGCGCTCGCCGGCGGCCAGCACGCGCTCGCCGACCTTGAGCAAGGCGTTGATCTGCACCCGATCGGTGCGCAGGGGTTCCTCGCCCGGCACAGGCACGGGACGGGGAGCGAAGGCGTAGGCGATGGTCAGGGCCACCACCAGGCACACCAGGTAACCGATCAACGAGCGCATGGGCATGGCTCCGTTGCTTGACGGGGGGATACAAGGACATTCATGCGGCCGATCCTCTTGTTCTACCTGCGCGTCCGCGCAGGCTGCGCGGGGCGTGACGGGGGCATTGCCTGCACTCGATACTCAGGGTTGGCGGGGCTGGAAACATCGTCCAAATGGCTTACGAAAAGGCGTAATTGCCCTCGGTAGCCCGACGGAAATACCTGCTCAAGGGTTGCCCCACCGAGGTGGCGTCTGACGAACTACGGTGAATGAGGTCGGAACGGTTCAGGAGGGCAAAGGATTGCGTGTTCATTCAAAGGGCTATCGGTTGCTGACCGGTCGCCATTCGGAGCCTGGGCAAATCTACTCGGTGACGGTTGCCACCCATGGACGTGTGCCGATTCTGGGTGAATTGCCGACGGGTCGATTATTGGTCAAGGAGCTGCGACTGGCGCACGAAGAACACCTTGTATGCTCATTGGCCTGGGTGGTGATGCCGGATCATTTTCACTGGCTGTTCGCGCTTCACGGCAAGTGCCTGTCACAGGTGATGTGCAGGGTTAAATCCAGAAGTAGCCTGGCCATCAACCGGGCAAGAAGCGGTTGCGGACGGCTATGGCAAAAGGGCTTTTACGACAGGGCGATTCGTAAGGAAGAGGATTTGAAAACCGTTGCCCGTTACATAGTAGCCAACCCCGTTCGGGCGGGGTTGGTGCAGAGGGTGGGTGATTATCCGTTATGGGATGCATCCTGGCTCTAGTCGCCAGCACACATTGACGACTGCTGCGCAGCCGATCGCAGCCTCGTGCCTCGGCAGCGGCTACACCGATCTCGGCCCACTGTAGCCGCTGCCGCCAGGCTGCGATCGGGCGCGCAGCGGCCGCAAAACCTGACTCCACGTATCTCCCGTTTACGACTGCTGCGCAGCCGATCGCAGCCTCGTGCCTCGGCAGCGGCTACACCAATATCGACACCGGCCCACTGTAGCCGCTGCCGCCAGGCTGCACTCAAGCCTGGTAGAGAATCACCAGGTCATTGATCACCGACGGCCGCTCCTGCCCCAGCACATGGGTGTGCAACTCCAGGGTCACCTGGGTCCCACGCGCCTGCACCTGCACCGCCTTGACCCGCGCCCGGGCATGGATGCGCGCACCCGCCGGCACCGGGGCCGGGAAGCGCAGGCGATCAGAGCCGTAGTTGATCTGGGTGCTGTAGCCGGTGATCTCGAAGCCCAGTGCCAGTTTCATCCGCGACTGCAACACCTGCACCAACGCGCCATGGGCGATGGTGCCGCCAAACGGGCTGCTCAGCCGGGCCTTCTGCGGGTCGGTATGGATCCAGTAGTCATCCCCCGACAACTGGGCGAAGGCATCGATCAACGCCTGGTCCACCAGCACGCTGTTGCTCCAGTCGCTGAACTGCTCGCTGACCAGCGCCTGCAAGCCCTCGGCATCGTCCAGGGCAACCTGCACCGGCGCCGGCCCCGATGCGGCCACTGGCTCATGGGCCTCGAAGGCTGGCGCCTCAAGGGCAGCAACGTCCTTGTCCAGACCAGTAAAACGCAGCAGCCGGTTGCCCTTGGCATCGACCTCGGCGAACACCGGTTGCAGGCGCATGCCGATGTGGATCTCGTCTTCGGCCAGGCCCACCAGGTTGGTGTTGATACGCACGCCCTGGTCGAGTTCGACCACCGCCAGTTTCTGCGGCATCTCATCGGCAAAGTCGGGCAAGGTGGCGATGCGGGTCACGGTGTAGCTGTACAGGGTCGCGCCGCCCTCGACCGCGCGCCAGCTCAGGTCATGGGCCAAGCACGCCGGGCAATGCCGGCGCGGGTAGAACAGCCACTGTTCACAGGCATTGCACTGCTGGACGAGCAGGTTGCGGGCCTTGAGGCCCTCCCAGAACGGCGCGGAAATCTCGGTGGCCAGTGGCATGGGTTTGTTGTTGGACATGGTCTCAGGCTCCCTGCAGGATCAAGGCGCCCTGCTCGCTCATCACGCCGCCGGTACCGGAGACGTAGACGTTGTCGCAGCGCGTCAGTTGGCGTTCGCCGGCCTGGCCGGCAATCTGGGTGACCGCTTCGATCACCTGGGACATACCCCCGGCGGAACCAGCCTGGCCGAAGCTGAGCTGGCCACCGTGGGTGTTCATGGGGAAATCGCCACGCCAGGTCAGGTCGTGCTCGCGGACGAAGGCCATGCCCTCGCCCTTGCCGCAGAAACCGGCGTCTTCCAGGGTCAGCAAGGCGGTGATGGTGTAGCAGTCGTAGATCTGCGCCGCATGCATGTCGCCAGGCTTGAGGCCCGCCATGGCGAAGGCGCGTTGCGAGGCCGGGCCGATCGGGGTGTGGAGCATGTCCTTGGCATAGGACGGCGACTTGAACGCCAGGTGCTCGCCGAAGCCTGTGATGTACGTCGGCCGCTTGCGCGTACGCGCCGCCACCTCGCGGGAGGTGACGATCAGCGCCGCGCCCCCGGCCACCGGCATGACGATTTCCAGCACATGCAGCGGATCGGCAACTTTCTTGCTGACCAGCACCTGCTCGATGGTCAGCGGCTGGCCGAAGAACATCGCCTGGTCGTTGGCCTGGGCGTTGAAGCGCTGGTCGACGGCGATCTTGGCCATCGCCCGCGGGTCGTAGCCGTACTGGGCGGCATAGCGCTGGGCGATCATGGCATAGCCGGTGTTCTGGCCCATATGCCCGTAGGGCAGGTCGAATTCGGCCTCCGGTGCGCCGTAGGCGGTACTGTGCCCGCCAAAGCGCATGGCCCGGGCCATCCAGGCCGGGTCTTCCTCCGGCCCGAAGGGCGCCATGCGCGCCGGCAGCACACAGAGCACCGCCTGGCACAGCCCCAGTTCAATGGCCGCCGCCGCGCGCCAGACCATGCCCACCGGAGTGCAACCGCCAAGGTCCACCACTTCGGCGAAGTTCAGCTGCAGGCCCAGGTATTCGGCGGCCATGGCCGGCACGAACACCGAGGCCTCGTGAAAGTGCGGGCCGTTGATCACCAGCCCGTCCAGGTCCTCGGCGCGCAGCCCGGCATCGGCCAGGGCTCGCGCCGCCAGGTCAGCGACCTGCTCCAGGTGGAACATGCGTGGTGCGGTGGCGTATTTCTCAGGCTTGTATTGCGCAGTGCCGACAATGGCGGCCTGTCCTTTGAGTCCCATGAGTCCCCCCTGCCGAAGTGTGGCTCCGGCGATTGCAATAGTTGGATTGAAAGCCCGCGTGCATAACACTCAGAAGGTGTATTTCATCGAGAACGTGGCGTAGTCACGGTCGGCGAACGGTCGCTTGACCGGGTCCGGCGAGCCCAGGTAGCCGACCATGGTCAGGGCGACTTCCAGGTTGCTCAGGTACTTGAAGGTGGTGCCGACGCTGTAGCGTCGATCGCCCTGCACCCCGGAGATGCTGCCGGCCATGGGTGTCGAGCCACTGAACACGTTGGAGAAGCGCACCGGCACCTCCAGATCCCAGCCCTGGAAAACCCCCGGATAACTGAACGAGGCGCCGAGGGTGTAGGCGCTGGCGTCCTGGCTGCGCCAGGCGGAGCTGGTCTTGTAGGTGTAGTCATCGGAATCTCCCACCAGCGGTGCCAGCGACGGCAACAGGTTGACGCCTTGCAGATTGGGCGCCGCCGAGGTCGACTCGACGCTGTCGGCGCGTACATGAATGATTTCCGCGGTCAGCGTGGTCTGGCTGGACCAGGGGCGGTCGCCAAGAATGCGCATGGCCGAGACCTGGAACTGCTGGCCCTTGCCCTTGGCCGGCACCGGGCCCAGGCCGGTGTTGACCATGATCGGTGCGCCGTCGCGGTACGACCATTCGGCACCGATCTGCGTCTCGCCCAGCTTGGTCGAAAGGCTCAGGCCGGTCAGTTTGATGTCTTCGAAATAATTGATGCGGTAGCCGTTGCTGGCAAAGGCGAACTGGCCATTGCCCAGGGGCACGGCGTTGTAACCCACCAGCGCGGTGGCCGGGTTCTTGTCGTGGTAGTTGACATGGAACAGCGCCAGTTCGATGGCCGGCACCGGCCGGTAGCGTACCTGCACGCCCCACTGGCCGCTGTCGCGGGGCTCATCGGTGCCACGGTACGGCACAGTGCCGGTGGCGGTGCGGATGAACTCGCGGCCCGGCCCGACCACGTCGCTGCTGGACAGGTAGCTGCCCACCGGCGGCAGTTCGGTGCCCTTCCATTCGTACTGCACATAGGCGCCGAAGGTGACCTGCGGGTTGATCCGGTAAGCGCCGGAGAACTGCCCCACCGGCAACAGCACTTCCTTGACCTCGACCCCGGGCTGCGCCGCCTTCACCGCATCGGAGGGGTTCTGCACGCCGTTGACGCCCGGGTAGTACAGGCTCTCGCCCCAGGACTCGATATGGCGCCCGGCCTTGACGTCGAGCATGGTGTCGTTGTCGAAGCGCCAGCCGCCGAACACATAGGCATCGAGCAGGCGGCTGCGGCCACCACTGTAGTAGCGGGTGCGGCTGGTGAACTCGTCGTTGTCACCACTCTTGTTCACCGTTTGCGGCGAATCGTTGTCGTTGTCCTGGTGATAGACGTCATCGTAGAAGGTACTGGCGCGCAGCACGGCGCCATAGTTGTCCTGGCGCAGGATCATCTCGCCCAGGGCGCCGATGCGGTTGGTGGTCAGGCTGCCCTGGTCGAAGTTGCGGTTGGCATCGTCGGCGTTGACGGTCATCAGCCGGTCGCTGGGCTTGCCCACGCGCACGCCCATGCCGTAGCTGGTGGTCACCGACCAGTCGAGGGTCGCGCCGTTGTCGAACTCGATGGTTTCCCCCGACCAGGCAGGCGTCGCCGCCAGTGCCACGGCCAGCGCCAGGCCACTGGCCTGGAAGGCCTGCGCATCCAGGCCAGTACAAATATTGTTGTTCTTGTAATTCACACTGACTCTCCTCTAGGGCAACCGCAAGGCCGCCTGGACTGTTCACCATGACCGGGACACCGGCGTGCTCAGAACACCCGCTGCGGGTCGGGGGCCGGAGCTCCCGCCGGGGCGCGCCGATACCGCAGCAGCCCCCCGCATTCCTCGCGCACCAGGGCGCCTTCGCTCATGAGGTAGTTGGCATGCGCCAAGGTTTCACCCAGGGCCATCAGCTCGTCGAAACGACCTGACAGCCTGGGAAACAGCACGGCCATCAGCTCGAGCGCGGTACGCGGCTCGTCGCAGCTGGCCAGCATTTGTTCCAGCTGGCCCTGGTGGTGGGCCTGCAACTGCGCCAGGCGCTGGTGCAGGTTGTAGAACGGTCGCTCATGGGCCGGCAGCACCAGCACGCTGTCGGGCACACGGCGCAGGCGTTCGAGGGAATCGAGCCAGTCGCGCAGCGGATCGGCCGCAGGCTCGGTGGCCTGGACGCCGACCGTGGAGGTGATGCGCGGCAGCACCTGGTCGCCGGAAATCAACAGGCCCTCCTCGGCGGCGTACAGGCAGGCATGCTCGGGCGAGTGGCCGCTGCCGATCAGCACCTGCCAGAGACGCCCGCCGATCTGCAGCTGGCTGCCCTCACGCAACCGCCGAAAGCCCGTGCAAGGCAGCGGCCGGAAGTGTTTGTTCTGAATCGCCGCATGGAACTCACCGGCCTGCTCGGCACTGAAGCCGGCCTTGCAGTAGAAGTCGATGAAAGCCCAGGCCGGCGGCGCGTCATCCGGCACCTGCACGTGCAGGCTGCGAAACTCGGCGGCGGTCATGTACAGCGGGCAGTGGAACCGCTCGGTCAGCCAGGCCGCGACCCCGGCGTGATCGCTGTGAAAATGCGTGCAGATCACCGCCAGCACCGGCTGGCCCTGGAAGACCTCGGCGAACACCCGTTCCCACACCGCAAAGCTCTGCGCGGTGTTCATGCCGGTGTCGACCACCACCCAGCCGTTCTCGTGGCGCAGCAGGTAGAGGTTGATATGGTCGAGGCGAAACGGCAGAGGCATGCGCAGCCACAACACGCCATCGGCCACTTCCAGCACCTCGCCGCTGGCCGGGGGCGTCGGCCAGGGGTAGCGCAGCCCGGCATCGCGGTCGGTCATGCCGCACCTCCGGCGAAGGGTTGCAGGCCGGCGCGTTGCAGCACCTGCGGCGAGTAAGGCAGGTAGCTGCGCGCTTGCTCGTCACGGATGAACAGCGGGTCCTGGCAGGCCTGCGGGCAATAGCCCTGGCGCTGCAGGTCGACCTTGCGCAGTTTGAAGGTGCTGGTCAGGTCGGCCGCGGCGCTGACCCGCACGAACACCGGCGCCGCGTAGCGTGGCAGGCACTGTTCGGTGAGGGCATAGAAGGCCTCGGGGTCGAAGTCCTGCCCGGCCTGCATCAGCACGGCCGCCATGCCGGCGCGGCCTTCGTGGCCGGGAACCTGCACGCCGTAGATGTTGATCAGTTCCAGGCCCGGCAGGTCACCGAGGGCATCGGCCACTTCCTGGGTCGAGACGTTCTCGCTCTTCCAGCGGAAGGTATCGCCGATGCGGTCGACGAAGTAGCAGTAGCCGTCGCTGTCCTGGCGCAGCAGGTCACCCGAGCTCCAGTAGGCATCGCCCTGGCAGAACACGTTGCGACGAATCTTGCCCTCGCTGGCCTCGGCCGAGGTGTAGCCCTCGAAGCGCCCGCCGCCGACGTCCGGGTGGTCGACGATAAAGCCCATGGCCTCGCCCACCTCGCCCACTTCGCAGCGCTGGTAGAAGCCCTGCGCGTCCCGCGGGTGGCAGTCGTTTTCCACGTCGTAGCGCACCAGGCACAGGTTGGTCCGGCTCCAGTCCGGCACCCGCCCGCAGGAGCCGGCATAGTTGTCGACGTTGATCAGGTTGGCGTTGGCCTCGGTGGCGCCCCAGCCTTCGAAGATCTGGATCGGTCCGAAGCGCTCGACCCAGCGCTGCCAGGATTCCGGGGTGAGGCCGGCGCCCAGCATGCAGCGCAGGCTGTGCTCGCGCTCGCCGTCGACGACCGGCTGGTTGAGCAGGTAGCGGCAGATCTCGCCGATGTACTGGAACACGCTGATACGGTGCTCGCGCACGTCCTTCCAGAACTCGCGCACGCTGAACTTGCGCCGCACCACGATACTGGCACCGGCACGCAGCGCCGTTGAGGTCACCGAGGTGGCGGCAGCACCGTGGTACAGCGGCAGGCAGCAATAGAACACGTCCTCGCAGGTGGCCTGCAGCGTTACTTCCATCACGTCGCCCGACGACAGCCAGCGCATGTGGCTGTAGCGCGCCGCCTTGGGCAGGCCGGTGGTGCCGGAGGTGAAGATCAGCAAGGTCGGCGCCTGGGCCTCGATGCCGGCGCGCAGGTCCCGGGGGAAGGCACTGGCGGGGGCACTGTCCAGGCGTGCGGCAAAATGAGCGTCCACGACCTTGGGCAGCGCTTCGGTCCAGGGGTTCTCGGCATCGGGCAACAGCCAGTAGGACAACGCCGGCAGCCCGTCGGTGGCCGACAGGTTCCCCAGGCATTCCTCGCCGACCACCACGGCCTTGGCGGCAGTGGTCTCAAGGGCATGCTGCAGGGCGCGGCCGTTGACCTGGGTGTTGATGAAGGCGACCACCACACCGAGCTTGACCAGGCCGAACCAGGTGCAGAAGAACTCCGGACGGTTCTCCATCAAAAGTCCGCAGACGTCGCCGGCACGCAGGCCCTTGGCGTAGAAGGTATGGGCCATCTGGTTGGCCCGGGCATCGACCTGGGCGTAGCTGTAAGGCTGCCCGGCATAGATCAGGAAGGGCCGCTCGCCCTGCTTGCGCGCCTGCTCCTCAAAACGGTCGGCCAGGGTGTAGAGGTCCCGTGGCTTGATCTGCGCACTGGCGGCGGCGCGCAAGTCGAGCAGCGCCTGGGTCTGCTCGCGGGGCACCACCACACCCGGCATCACGTTGGCCTTTTGCACCGAACTCATGGCGTCACCTCCAGGCTGGCGGCCTGGTAGGCCGGATAGTCCGAATACCCTCGCGCCCCCGGGGTGTACAAGGTGTGACGGTCGAAGCCGGCCAGTGGCAGGCCACGCAGCAGGCGCTCGACCAGGTCCGGGTTGGCGATGAAGTGTCGACCGAACGACACCGCATCGCCCTCGCCCGCTTCCAGCGCGGCCCTGGCCGATTCGCCGTCGAAGCCGTCATTGAGGATCAGCCCGCTGCTGCTGTGCTGGCGCGCCAGGGCAAAGGCATCGAGCCCCGGCAAGGGCGAACGCATGATGTGCAGGTAGGCCAGGCCCAGCGGCGCCACGGCATCGCACAAGGCTGCGGCGGTGGCCGCTGGATCGGCATCGTCGATGTCGTTGTACGGGTTGCCCGGGCACTGGCGATAGCCGACACGGCCAGCACCGATGGCCGCCGCCATGGCTTGGAGCACCTCTTTGGCAAAGCGCACGCGGTTGGCTGCGCTGCCGCCGTAGGCATCCTCGCGACGGTTGCTGCCCGAGGCCATGAACTGCATCGGCAGGTAGCCACTGGTGCAGTGCAGCTCGACACCGTCGAACCCGGCTTCACGGGCATTGATGGCCGCCTGGCGATAGTCGTCGATCACCTCGGCGATGCCCTCCAGGGTCAGTGCCTGGGGCTCGTCGGTATCGGCCATGCCGGCCGCATCGGTGAACAGGCGGGTGCCTGCACGCAGCGCCGACGGTGCCACGGTGGCCGCGCCCCGGGGCTTGTTGTGGTGGCTGGCGGCGCGGCCGACGTGCATCAGCTGCAGCACGATGCGCCCGCCTTGCCCATGCACCGCGTCGGTGACCTTTCGCCAGGCCGCCACCTGCTCGCGGCTGTAGATCGCAGGCGTGCGGCAGTAGCCCAGGCCACTGGCCGAAGGCGCGGTGCCTTCGGCGACAATCAGTCCGGCACTGGCGCGCTGGCGGTAGTACTCGACCATCTCGGCACCGGGTAACGCATCGCTGCCGGCGCGGCTGCGGGTCATCGGCGCCATGACAATGCGGTTGGCCAGTTGCAGGTCGCCCAGGCGCAGCGGCTCGAACAAGATGCTCATGTCAGCTCCTTCACTTCTTGGAAATGCCCGGCCATGCCAGAATCCCGCTGCCCGGTTGGCAGGGATCGCGCACTACCGGAGATGGGCCGAATGATTGACCCGGGGCTGTCACGAAACATCGTCCGTCAAGACTAGATTTCTGGCGCCGGGCCCGGGAGTTGGAAACTGGTCTGAACGGACGATGAAAAAGCCCGGTCGAGCCCCGACGATCAAACCCACCAGAACAAGACCGGGAGCACCCGCTGTGAACACCTCGACCCCTGTGACATGGCGCACGCACTACGCGTTGTTCGTGCTTGCCGCCATCTACGTCTTCAACTACATCGACCGCCAGTTGATGGCGATCCTGATCGAGCCGGTGAAGCTTGAATTCGGCATTTCCGACACCGGCATCGGCCTGCTCTCGGGGGTGACCTTCGCGGTGTTCTACACCCTGTTCGGCTTCCCCCTGGGGCGCCTGTCCGACCGCATCGGGCGCAAACCGGTGATTGCCCTGAGCTGCATCGCCTGGAGCCTGATGACCATGCTCTGCGGCCTGGCCGGCAGCTTCCTGATGCTGGTGCTGGCACGCATTGGCGTGGCGGTGGGTGAAGCCGGTGGCACTGCACCGTCGGTGGCCATGGTCTCCGACCTCTACCCGCCACGGCGGCGCTCCACGGCCCTGGCGGTGCTGATGCTCGGTTCGAGCCTGGGTGCGGTGGTGGGCCTGGGCCTGGGCGGCTGGATCGCCCAGCACCACGGCTGGCGCCTGGCCTTCTTGCTGATCGGCGCACCGGGGATCTTCCTCGGGCTGCTGTTGCTGCTGACTGTGCGCAGCGCCAAACCTGCCGCCATCTCCGTGCAGGTTGCGGGGCAACAGCAAGGCTGGCTGAAAACGTTGGTGGAATTGATGCAGATGCCGTCGTTCCTCTGGCTGGTATTGACCGGCGGCGCCGCGGCCATCGCCGGCTACGCCATCGGCACCTGGAGCCCGAGTTTTTTGATCCGCTCCCATGGCCTGAACGTGCAACAGGCCGGCTTTCTGGTCGGCGTGGTCGGCGGCAGCGGCGCGGCCCTGGGCACCCTGGCCTGCGGCATGGTCACCGACCGCATGGCGCGCCGCGATGCCGGCTGGCAGATCGGCGTACCCTTGCTCGGCACCCTGATCAGCATCCCCTTCTCACTGGCCTATTTCCTCTGGCCGCAGGGTACGCTGCTGCAGCTGGGCGGCATCGATGTGCCGACCGCCTTCCTGTTCTACAGCGTGTTCGCCTTCTTCGGCGTGTGGTGGGCCACGCCGTGCCTGGGCGCCATCACCCACCTGTTCCCCGCCACCCGCCTGGCCCAGGCGACCTCGATCTTCGTAATGGCCATGACCTTGCTCGGCGTGGGCGTGGGGCCATTGCTGATCGGCGTGCTCAGCGATTTCTTCCTGCCGACCCTGGGCGCTGAATCCTTGCGCTATGCGCTGGCGGCGTCGGTGTCGATGCTGGTACTGGCGGCGGTGTTCCTGGCGTTGGCGCTGCCGGGGTATCGCCGGCAGTTGCGTGGGCCGGCAGGTGTGAAAGCCACCGGCGCCACAGTCACCGCCTGAGCACTGTAGCCGCTGCCGCCAGGCTGCGCAGGCGCCTCGGTGTGCCAGGTTTTACGACCGCTTTGCGGTCGATCGCAGGCTTCGCCAGCTCCCACAAATGCCAGGTGATCGCGGGGTATTTGTGGGAGCTGCCGCCAGGCTGCGATCGGGCGCGTAGCGGCACAGTGAAGCGCATCCAGGCGTGTGCGTTACAGCAACCGGGTCAGTAGCTTGATGACGACCAGGTGCAGCGGATAGAACCAATACCCCCATTTCCCCACCGGCCAGATCCGCACGCCGTACGGCCTGCGCAGCAGCCACAGCCCCAGCGCCGCCGACAATAACGCCACCGCCAGGATCATCAGCGCTATCGGCTGGGCCACGTTGCTGCGCACCCAATGGTTGGTCAGGTTTCCCGCCACCGCGACAAACCCGGGCACCAGCCAGGTCCCCCTCCCCCCGCGCAGCGCCAGCGCAAACGCCGCCGGCAGCAACACCCCCGGCCAGCCATACATCAGCACATCCGCCGCCAGCAGCGCGACCAGCAGCACACCCAGGGCCATGGCCCGGCGATGATGGTGCACGCCCAGGGCCAGCAGCAGCCCCAGGGTCAGGGTCGGCATTATGCTGAAGGTTCCGGAGCCGACATCCAGCGACCGGTACGGCCACTCCGATATCAACGAGAATGCCGCCAGCCAGCCCAGGTAACGGCCATTGGCGGCCGTGAACAGCTGCCCTGGCGTGGAACGCACGACATTGGCCGCGATGCCCAGGCAGAACAGCGGGAACGCCAGGCGGCCAATCACGTACAGCCAGTCGGCCGTGGGCCAGAGAAATCGCAGGTGGTCGGCGACCATGGTCAGCATCGCCAGCCACTTGACCAGATCCAGGCCAGCCGAACGCTGGGTTGTGGGGGGCATGGGCGTCCTTGAATGCGTGCGGGGATCAGCTCACAGCATAGGAGGCCCGGCGGGCAAACGAAAAGGCCCGCGAACCTCCAGACCGGATGGGCCTGGGTGTTTGCGAGCCTTGATTACGACAATACCGGCCTCTCGCCGGCTCTGCCGGCTCCCACAGTAATCCTGCAGTCAGCCTCCCCTGTGGGAGCTGGCGAAGCCTGCGATGGGCTGCAACGCAGCCCCAACCTCCTCAGCGCCCGATCGCGCGCGCCGCGTCCGAGGTGTACATGTCGGCGGTGAACTTCGACTCGTTGAGGATCGGCCCCTTCTTCGCTTCGTTGGTCATACCATAGCCGGTGTACTGTCCCGAGTTCAGGTCCATGAAGAACTGTGAACCGGCCTGCCAGCCACTCATGTCCGGGTGGTAGTAGTAGTTGATCATCGCGTGCTTCCACAGCTGCCCACGGGCATCGTAGTTGTCGGCCATCACCGCGTTCCAGGTGTCCTCGTCGATGAACAGCACCCGCTTGCCATAGACATGGCGGTAGCCTTCCTTGAGGTCGGCCTCCAGCACCCAGACCCGGCGCAGTTCATAGCGCATGTACTCGGGGTTCGGATGGTTGGGGGTGAGCAGCTGCGCATACTTGACGGTGGCCGCGTTGGCCTTGAAGGCGTTGGCCGGGCTGTAGATCTCGCGCTTGCCGACCAGCTTCCAGGTGTAGCGCTCGGGGGCGCCGTTGAACAGGCGGTCTTCGTCGACGGTCATGGTGCCGTTGGTGCCGATCATCGGCTGGTCGTAGCCATAGCCCGGCATCTGCCGCACGCGCCGGGTGGACGGGCTGTAGCTCCAGGCCTGACGCGGGTTGGTGGCGAAGTTGTAGGGCTCGTGGGCGATGCTGATCACTCCGTTGTCACGGGCTGGCTTGAGCGTGGTGTTGTAGCTCATCGCCTGGACCTTGTCCTCGGTCTTGGGCTCGACCGTCGGCGAGTTGGCCTGGGACAGGTTGCGCGCATGGGCGCGGCCCCAACCAATGCTGCCGTTGGGCAACACCGAGGCCAGGTCGCTGATCTTCTCCTCGGTGTAGGCGCGCGCCGGCAGCTGGTGGTTCCACAGCAGTTCCATGCCGGTCTTGGGAATCGGGAACGGCACCTGGCCCAGGCCCTCGATGCCCAACCCGTCGTTGACCAGCCGGGCATTGAGGGCGTTGTACTTGACCCGCTCGCAGACGTAGTCCGGGTAGCGGAAGTCCCTGTGGCCGGGGTAGATGTTCATCTTGTAGCTATCGGGGTACTTCTTGAGCAGGGCCTTCTGCCCTTCGGTCAGGCGCGATTCGTACTGGGCCATGTTCTGCGCGGTGATCACCAGGATCGGCTTTTCCGCAGCGTACGGGTCCACCGGCTGGTCGCCGGAGAATTTCACATGACTCCAGCCCGGCACCTCGCCCAGGTACTTGCCGGTATAAGGCGGGATGCTGCCATCGGCGTTGCCGGCTTTTTCGGCACCGACACAGGTCAGTTCCTTGCCCAGCTTGTCGGCTTCCTGGGGCGACACCTGTGCCGCCGCGCTACCGATCAGGCCGGTATTGACCACCATCGTGGCCGCGAGCACGACACCTGTTGTTGTTATTTTCATGTATTGCCTCCTTCGCTGATAAGGCTTTCGGGTAGTCCCCATTCTTCGCGTTCTGGCTGTGTATTCATCGTCCGGAAAGACTAAGAATCGAACGCGCCGACAAATTGCTGCAGCTGGGCCTTGAGCACTTTGCCGGTGGCGTTGCGCGGAAACGGCGTGGCATGCAGGTAGACCTGTGCCGGCACCTTGTAGGCCGCAAGGCGAGCGGCGATGAAGGCCTGGATCGCACTCGCCTCCAGCTGCGGCTCAGCGCGCACCGCCAGGGCGACCGCCTCGCCCAGCTGGCTGTCGGCAACGGCAAAGGCCGCCGCCTCCTGCACCCCGGGCATGTCGCCGATGCAGGCTTCGATCTCGGCTGCCGAAATCTTCTCGCCGCCGCGGTTGATCAGGTCCTTGACCCGCCCGCTGATGTACAGGAAGCCCTCGTCATCGAGGTAGCCGGTGTCGCCGGTGTCGAGCCAACCATCGCGCAAGGTCACGGCGTTCTGCGCGGCCTGGTTCCAGTAGCCGCTCATCAGGGTCGGCGAGCGCAGCCAGATCAGCCCGGGACTGCCCGCTGGCAAGGGGTGCTGCGGGTCATCGCCGATGCGGACATCGACAATCGGCAGCGGCCAGCCACAACTGCCCGGTTTGTAGACGAACTGGTCACCGCCAACGGCCGCACCGATGCCGTTGCTTTCGGTCAGGCCATAGCCGCTGCCGCCGATGGCGTCGGGCTTGCGTTCGATCATGCTGGCCAGCAGGCTGCTGGACGACGCGCCGCCGCCCAGCCCCAGGCCGAACAAACTGGCGGTGTCGGCACCGCCGAAGCGTGGCGAGGCCAGCAATTGCTGCATCATCACCGGCGCGCCGTTGAACTGCGTGCAGCGCTCGTCACGGATCAGGTCCAGCGCCCGCTCCACCTCCCATTTGTACATCAGCACCAGGCGTCGTCCGGCACGCAGGGCCAGGAGGAACTGCGCGTGCAAACCGCTGACATGGAACAGCGGCACCGCCATCAGGGTGGTCGGCGCCAGGCCGCTGTTGATCACCACGCCGATCCGCTCGGGCGAGCTCATGGCGCAGAACGCGCCCTGGAATTCCAGCGCGGTCAGTGACTGGCAGATCGCCCGGTGGCTGGACAGCACGCCCTTGGCGCGGCTGGTGGTGCCGGAGGTGTAGAGGATCAGTGCCGCGGCGTCGGGGTCAGGTTGCAGGCTCGGCACCGGCAAGGGCGTTGCGGCCAGCAGGTCCTCATAGCGCTGGCAGCGCCTGGGCAGTACCTGGTCGGGTGCGGTGCCGACGACGATGGCCGACAGTTGCCCATCCCCCAGGTCACCCTCCAGCACCCGCAGCCGCGCCTCATCACACAACAGCAGGCAGGCGCCGCTGTCCTGCAGGCCGTGCAGCAGCTCGTCGCGCAACCCCCAGCTGTTGAGCGGCACGCACACCGCACCGCAGCGCTGGATCGCGGCGAAGGCCACCAGCCAGGCCGGCTGGTTGCGCATGGCGATCGCCACACGCTCACCCGCTTGCAGGTTGAAGGTGCCGACAAGTTGCCCGGCCAGGCGGTCGACCTGATCGAAGTACTGGGCGAAGGTCAGGCGCAGGTCCTGCCACACCAGAAATTCACGGTCGCCATGCGCGCGGCCGGCGTCGATGGCCTGCAGCAGGTCTGGCGCAGTGTGGCGAAAACAGCGGGGGCCGCCGTCTTCGGGGGTCACGACTTCAAAGGGCGAGCCTGGGGCAATCAGTTGCGCCCAGGCGTTGTGCCAACGTTGCTCAGTCATGCTGTTCCCCCTGGGCCAGGGCCCCGTAGCGCTGGCAATGGAAGTCACGATCGCCCAGGCTTGCCTGGGCCACGCGCACGCGCTTGAGGTACAGGCCGACGTCCAGCTCGTCGGTCACGCCGATGCCGCCGTGCATCTGCACCGCTTCGTTGGCGACCTTGATCGCAGTATCGCCGGCTTTCCATTTCGCCAGGCTGACCAGGCGGCCGCGGGCGGCGGCGTCCAGGGTGTCGTCATCCAGGGCCGACAATGCGGCCATGACCGCGCTGCGGCTCAGGGCCAGGTCGACATACAGCTGCGCGGCGCGGTGTTGCAGGGCCTGGAAACTGCCGATCGGGGTGTCGAACTGCACCCGGGTCTTGAGGTAGTCCAGGGTGGTTTCGAACAGGTGCCCGGCGGCGCCCAGCAGTTCGGCAGCCAGGCAGGCGCGGCCCCGGTCCAGGGCCAGGTCGAGGCTGGCCCAGCCCTCGCCCGCCTGGCCGAGCAGGGCCTCGGCGCCAACCCGCACCTGCTGCAACTGCAACCGTGCGCAGTTGCGTGCATCGATCAGCGGCAAGGCGCTGACACTCAGGCCCGGGGTATCGGCCGGCAGCAGGAACAGGCTGATGCCCTGGGGATCTCCCGCAAGCCCGGCCACCCTCGCCGCCACCAGGTAGGCATCGGCGCCCAGGCCATCGAGTACCCAGTACTTGTCACCGTTCAGGCAGTAACCGTCGCCGTCGGCCCGGGCCTGCAGCGCAGTGCTTTGCGGCGCGTGGCGGGCCTGCTCGTCCAGGGCCAGGGCCAGGCGCAGGTCACCGGCGATCACCGGCGCCAGCCAGCGGGCCTGCTGCGCGGCATTGCCGGCCAGGTGCAACAGCGAGCCGCCGAGCACCACGCTGGACAGCAAGGGCGTGGCCGCAAGATTACGGCCAATTGACTCGAAGACAGGCCCCAGGCCCATACAACCAAAATCCAGCCCACCCAGTTGCTCAGGGAAGGGAATGGCGCTCCAGCCCAGCGCCACCGCCTCGCGCCACAGCTGTGGATCGAAGCCACTGGCGCTGCCCTCGTCACGCAGCCGGCGCTGGGCCACAACCGGGCTGCGGGCGGCGAGAAAATCCCGCGCGCTGTCGGCCAGCAGGCGCTGCTCGTCGCTGTAGACCAGGTTCATGGCGTCACTCCTTTCTTGGCTTCGGGCAGGCCAAGCACGCGCTTGGCAATCACATTGAGCTGCACCTCCGACGCACCGCCGGAGATGGTCAGGGCATAGCTGTTGAGCCAGCCGCGGGTAATGGCCAGTTGCGGATCGTTGCCGGCCTCGGCCTGCCAGCCCATGGCATGGCCGCCCATGAGGTCGAGCAGCACCTCGAACTTGTCGCGCTCCTGCTCGGTGTGCACCAGCTTCATGGTCGCCATCAGGCCGCTGATGTCATCGCCGGCCTGGGCTGCCTGGCCCATGCGCTGCACGGTCAGGTCATAGGCACGCTCGTTCATCGCGCAGGCCAGGGCACGACCGTGCAACACGTGTTCGCCCTGCCCTTGCGGACGCGGCAGGTACTGGCGCAGCAGGGCCAGCAGGTCGACATGGGACGGCAGGCTGATCTCGCCGAACTTGGACATGGCCTTGCGCTCGTGCTGGAGCAGGCGCTTGGCCAGGTTCCAGCCGCCGTTGAGCGGCCCGATCAGTTGCGTCTTGGGCACCTTCACCCCATCGAAGAACACCTGGCAGAACGCCGACTTGCCGCTGATCAGGTCGATGGGCACCGGATTGACGCCGGGGCTGCGCATGTCCAGCACGATCAGGCTGATGCCTTCATGCTTGGGCGCGCTCGGGTCGGTGCGCACCAGGGCGTACATCCAGTCGGACTTGTCGCCATAGGACGTCCAGATCTTGCTGCCATCGACCACGAAGTGATCGCCGGCATCGCGGGCGCTCATCTTCAGGCTGGCCAGGTCCGAGCCTGCATTGGGCTCGGAAAAGCCCTGGCACCAACGCACTTCGCCACGGGCCATGGGCGGCAGCAAGGTGCGCTTCTGTTCCTCGCTGCCGAATTCCAGCAGCAGCGGGCCGAGCATCCACACGCCCAGGTTGATTTGCGGCGGCCGGCACTTGAGGCGGCGCAATTCGCCCTCCAGCACGGCCAGCTGCTCGGCGTCCAAACCGGCGCCGCCGTAGGCTGGCGGCCACTCGGGGCAGAACCAGCCCTTGTCGCGCATGCGTTCGAACCACAGCTGCGCGTCGCTGCTGGGGAACTGCGGCTGCTGCGCGCCCCAGACCACGTCGCCCTCGCCCATGGCGGTGCGCATCGATGGCGGGCAGTTGGCCTCAAGCCAAGCCCGGGTGTCGTGCCTGAATTGCTCGATGGTGCTCATATGATTGACCCTTGTTTTTGTTTGATTTGCAGGAGCGGGCTTGTCCCGCGATGCGATGTGACTGACAGACCGCATTCGCGGGGCAAGCCCGCTCCTACACCGGGCGCTAGCGCTGTGGACGCGGCATGCCCAGGCCGAACTGGGCGATCAGTTCGCGCTGGATCTCGTTGGTGCCGCCGCCGAAGGTCACCGTCACCGACGCGCGCACTTCGTATTCCAGCTCGCCCTGCAGCAAGGCCGCGGCCGAGCCGCTGCGCAGCGCGCCATTGGCGCCGAGGATGGCGGCCAGGCGACGAAGGATCTCGATGGCCGACTCCGAGCCGTAGACCTTGGTGGTCGAGGCCAGCGCCACGTCCACCCGGTCGCGTTCAAGATCGGCGGCGATCCTGAAGTTGATCAGGCGCATGGCCTCAAGGCGCGCATAGCACTCGGCCAGGGAGGTGCGTACCCAGGCCTTGTCCACCGCCCGGCGCCCCTGCTCGTCGCGGCTGCGCGCCCACAGGTAGACCCGGCGGAACAGCCCGGCGACCTTGTCCGACCAGGAGCCCAGACCCAGGCGCTCGTGGTTGAGCTGCGCGGTGATCAGCTTCCAGCCGCCGTGCAGCTCGCCCACCAGCATGTCGCGGGGCACGCGCACGTTGTCGTAGTAGGTGGCGGCGGTCGGGTTGCTGGTGGTCGGGATCAGGGTGCTGGAGAAGCCGGGCAATTGCGTGTCGAGGATCAGGATCGACACGCCCTTGTGCCGGGCCCGCTCCGGGTCGGTGCGCGCCGCCAGCCAGATGTAGTCGGCCGACTCGGCACCGGAGGTCCACAGCTTGTTGCCGTTGACCACGAAGTGCTCGCCGTCGAGCCGGGCACTCGTCTTGAGTACCGCCAGGTCGCTGCCGGCACCGGGCTCGGAATAGCCGATGGCGAACATGATTTCGCCCCCTGCGATGCCGGGCAGGAAGCGCTCTTTTTGCGCTGCGCTGCCATGGGCGATCAGCGCAGGGCCCACGGTGCTGATGGTCACGAACGGCAAGGGCGCGCCGGCGATATTGGCCTCTTCGAAGAAGATCAACTGCTCGGTGGCGGCATAGCCCTGGCCGCCGTGTTCCTTGGGCCAGCCGACCGCCAGCCAGCCGTCGCGGCCCATCTGGCGCACGGTCTGGCGGAACAGTTCGCCGCCCTCCTGGCCGCGCAGCTGCTCGCGCAGTTGCGGGGTCATCAGGGCCTGGAAGTAGTCGCGCACCTTCAGGCGCAGCTGCTGTTGCTCGGGAGTAAGATCGACGAACATAAGCTGCTCCTTAGGCCGCGCCGAGAATCAGGCCGCTGGTGGGCACGCCGGTACCGGCAGTCACCAGCACGTTGTGTACATCGGCCACCTGGTTGACCGCCGTGCCGCGCACCTGGCGCACCGCTTCGGCGACGCCGTTCATGCCATGGATATAGGCCTCGCCCAACTGGCCGCCGTGGGTGTTGATCGGCAGCTTGCCGCCCCGGGCATGGTGGCCGGCGCGGATGAATTCCTTGGCCTCGCCGCGCGGGGCCAGGCCGAATTCTTCCAGCTGCGGCAGTACGAACGGGGTGAAGTGGTCGTAGATCACCGCGGTCTGCAGGTCCTCAGGGCCCAGCTTCGACTGGCGGTACAGCTCGCGGGCCACCACGCCCATCTCCGGCAGGCCGGTGATGTCGTCACGGTAGAACGAGGTCATGATCTGCTGGCCGTCGGTGATGCCCTGGGAGCCGGCCTTGATGATCACCGGCTTGTTCGGCAGGTCGCGGGCGCGCTCGGCCGAGGTGATGACCATGGCCACCGCGCCGTCGGACTCCTGGCAGCAGTCGAGCAGGTGCAGGGGCTCGCAGATCCAGCGCGAGGCCTGGTGCTCTTCCAGGGTAATGGGCTTGCCGTGGAAGAACGCCGCCGGGTTGGTCGCGGCGAAGTCGCGCACCGCCACCGCCACCCGGCCGAAGTCTTCGGACGTGGCGCCGTAGGTGTGCATGTAGCGCTGGGCGAACATGCCGACCCAGGCCGCCGGGGTGTGGAAGCCGTGGGGCATGTACCAGCCGTAGTTGACGTTCTCGAAGATCGGCGTCGAGGCAAAGCCGTAGGTACCGGTGCCGAAGCGGTACCAGGAGCGCTCGTTCATCGCCCGGTAGACCACCACCACCTTGGCCACCCCGGTGGCCACCGCCATGGCCGCATGCATCACCGGCCCACAGGCCGCGCCGCCGCCGTGGGGTACCTGGGAGAAGAACTTGACGTCCTTGCAGCCGAGCAGGCGGGCAATCTCGTACTCGGGCACCTTGTCCACCGAGTAGGAGCTGAAGCCCTCGACCTCGGAGGGGTCGATGCCGGCGTCCTTGAGTGCGCTCAAGGTGGCTTCCATGGCCAGGTGCAGCTCGGTGCGGCCGGAGTGCTTGGAAAATTCGGTGGCGCCCAGGCCAACAATGGCGGCGCGCCCGCTGATCGATGAATCGGTCATCTGTGTGTCTCCCCCTGTCAGGGCAGGATCAGCGCGACCGTGCCGGTCACGTGATTGCCCATGGAATTCTTGCCGCTCAGGGTCACTTCCACCGTGCGGGTGGCCGGGTCCTGGCGGGTCACGCTGCCGTTGAAGGTCATGCAGTCGCCGGGGTAGTTGGGTGCACCCAGCTTGATCTTCAGCGACACGAACTGCGCCAGCGGGCCGGCCCAGCCTTCGACGAAGCGCTGGACCAGGCCGTTGGTAGTGAGGATGTTCATGAAGATGTGCTGCGAGCCCAGGGCCTTGGCCGCTTCCAGGTCATGGTGACCGGGGAAGTAGTCGCGGGTGGCGATCGCGCCACCTGTGATCAGGCCGACGGTGATGGGAATCGCCAGCGCCGGCAACGCTTCGCCGGGCTGCACGTCTTCAAAGCGCTTGGTGTTCTTCGAGGTCATATTTCCATCCCAGCTTGTCGTTATCGCCCAGCCAGTCGCCGAGGCGTTCCAGGCATGCCGCCGATCCTCCCAGGGCAAGGCCCAGGGCACGGCTCCAGTAGAGAAAACGGTGAATCGGGTAGGTCAGGTCGACGCCTATCCCGCCATGCACGTGCTGCGCGCTGTGGCCGATGCGGTGCCCGGCCTCGCAGGCCAGCCAGGCCGTGGCCAGCGCCTCGCAAGGCGCCCCAAGGCCGGCATCGAGTCGGTAGCACAGCTGCCAGAGCGCACTGCGCAGGGCTTCCAGGTCGATGTGCGCATCGGCCATGCGCATCTGCACGGCCTGGAAGCTGCCGATCGGCCGGTCGAACTGCTCGCGTTCGCTGACATAGGCCACGGTGCGGCGGATGTGCGCTTCGCTGACGCCCAGTTGCAAGGCTGCCAGGGCCGCCTGTACACGCGGCTCCAGCCAGTCCAGTGCCGGCCCCGGCAACAGCTGCTCGGCGCTGATGCGCAGGCCTTCGATCTCGACGTCGGCCACAGGCTCGCCATGGGTGAGCACACCGGGCACGCATCGCACCTGCGCTGTACCCAGGTCCACCAGTACCAGGCGTGGCTGGCCTTCGGCCTCGGCCAGCACCAGCGCGGCCTGGGCCTGCTGGCCGAAGGCGAGCGCGGCGACCTTGCCGTCCAGCACCCAGCCACCTTCGCAAGGCCGGGCCTGCAGCTCGATACCGCAGGCACTGGCACGGGCCTCGATAGACAGGCTCAACAGCACCTCGGCGCTGGCCGCCCGTGCAGCCCAGGTCGCCGCTTCGCCCAGGGCGAAGTGCGCCAGGGTCGCCGCCGCCAGTTGATGACGCCACAGCGGCACCTGGCCCAGGCTGCGCCCCTGGGCCTGGAGCACCAGCATCAGCTCGGTGATGCCCAGGTCGCTGCCGCCGGCCTGTTCGGGAATGGCCAGGGCATGCAGGCCGGTCTCCACGCACAGGCCCCAGAGGTCGCTCATCATCGCTTCGCCGCTGTTGTCCCACTGGCGCAGGGCATCGTCGTCGCAATGGTCGGTGAACAGGCTGTCGGCCATCTCGGCGATGGCGCGCTGGTCTTCGCTCAGTTCGAAGTCCATGTGCCCTCCTCGACCGGCGACGGCCGGAACAATGGCAGGGTCAGCTGCTCATCGAAGGTCTGGAACTCGACCTGCAGGCGCTGGCCGATCTTCAGCTGGCCGGACTCGACGCCGACCAGGCCGGCGATCAGGCGCACGCCTTCCTCCAACTCGATCAGGCCGATGGGGTTGGGGTGCTCGAACGGCGCCACCACCGGGTAGTGCATGACTACGAAGGAATACAGGCTGCCCCGGCCACTGGCCTGGACGCTGTCCCAGTCGAAGCTGTGGCACTTGATGCACACCGGTGCCGGCGGATGACGCAAGGTCGCGCAGGCGGTGCAGCGCTGGATCAGCAACTGCCCCTTGGTGCAGCCATCCCAGAAAAACCGGGTGTCGTCGCTGATGCCGGGCAGCGGTCGCTTGGCCACCGCCGGTGCTTCTACAGCCGGTGCCGGGGCAGCCGCTGCGGCCGGACGGAACTTGAACACGCGAAACAGCAACTCGCCCACCGGCTCGTCGCCGCCGGCTTTCTCGACGAAGTGGCTCATCACCAGAGTGACGAAGAAGCCGGTGCCCAGGGCGGTGGTCTTCTCGTCGCCGACCGACTCCAGGCGGGTGGTGTAGTACAGCTTTTCGCCCAGGCGCAGCGGCCGGGTGAAACTCAGTTCGGAGTTGACCGCCACCGTCGAGGTGTAGCCTTCGGCCTCGAACAGCTTGAGCACCTCGTAGGGGTTCTCGTCGGTGGAGCCTGGCGGGTAGTTGTTGGCGTGAAAGCCCTCCAGGGTCCACACCTGGAGCATCGCCGGCGGTGCGATCAGGCCTTCGTGGACGGTTTCGAGGGCCGCGGCCGGGTCGGTGTAGAGGGGGTTTTCCACGCCCATGATCTCGCACCACTGGCGAATCATCGGCGCGTTGACCTCGTCCCAGGCATACACCCGCCCGTACTGGCGCCCCACCAGGGCGCTCACATTGGACAGCAATTGTGGATCTGCCACAGTCGTCTCCTGCAAAGTGAGGGCAGCGCCCGGCACCCGGGCGCTGCCGGGGTGAATCAGGTCGGCAGCACCTGGGCCGCGTCGAGGAAGGCCGGACGCTCGCCGCCGCCATGCAGCAGCAGGTTGCAGCCGCTGGCGTAGGCGGCGAGCGGCGAAGCCATGTACAGGCAGGCGTTGGCGATGTCTTCGGCCACCGCCATGCGCCCGGCAGGAATGCCGGCGCTGACGGCGGCGATGCCGGCGTCGGTGCCGTAGTGCAGATGCGCCTGCTCGGTCAGCACCAGGCCGGGGCTGACCGCCACCACCCGCACCTTCGGCGCCCACTCCACCGCCAGCGACTGCACCAGCGCCAGCACCCCGGCCTTGGCCGCGCCGTAGGCAGCGGTGCCGGGCGAGGAGCGCAAGGCGCTGATGCTGCCGATGAACAGGATGCAGCCGCCTTCGGCCTGTGCCTGCATCAGCCGGTTGGCGTGCTGGGCGACATTGAAGGGCGCGATCAGGTTGAGGCGGATGATGCTCTCGTGAAACCGTGGTGAGGCTTCGGCGGCCGGTGCCCGGGGGCTGCCGCCGGCGTTGTTGACCAGTACATCGAGACGGCCGTACTCGCGGCCAATCGTGTCGAACAGCGCCTGCAGCGACTCGCTGTCGCGCACGTCCGCCGGCATGAACGCAGCGCTGTTGCTGCCGTGTGACGGCAGCAACAGCGGCGCATGCCGGGCGCAAACAATCACGCGTGCCCCGGCGGCGAGAAACTCGCTGGCGATACCCGCGCCGATCCCCTTGGTGCCGCCCGTGACGAGCACCACCTTGCCGCTGTAATCCAACCCCGCGTGCTGACCCATGTCGTGCTCCTTGTGCTTCTGACCAGGGTCACTCTAGGGACAACCTGCAGCGCGTTCTTCGTCTGAACGGACGATGAATCGACCCGGTGCGCTGGTGACACTGACGGCCATCGCCACGCGCGCACGAGGATCATCATGCTTGATGCCACCGCTCCACCCGTCCTGCTCGACCACCCCCTGCCCGGCGTGGCCCGGCTGCGCCTGCACCGGCCCCAGGCCACCAATGCCCTGAGCCTGGAACTGCAGGCGCTGCTGTCGTCGCACTTCACTGCCCTGGCCCAGGACCCCGGGGTGCGCTGCATCCTGCTCACCGGCGGCGACAAGGTGTTTGCCGCCGGTGGCGACATCACCAGCATGGCCGGGGTCGGCGCCATCGACATCTACAAGCGCCACACCGAACGGGTCTGGGCGCCGATACAACACTGCCCCAAGCCTGTGATCGCCGCAGTATGCGGCTATGCCTATGGCGGCGGCTGCGAACTGGCGATGCTCGCCGACCTGATCGTCGCCGGTCGCAGTGCGCGCTTCTGCCAGCCGGAAATCCGCATCGGCATCATGCCCGGCATCGGCGGCACCCAGCGCCTGGTGCGGGCGGTGGGCAAGGTCAAGGCCATGCGCATGGCGCTGACCGGACAACCGATCAGCGCCGAGGAAGCCTGGGTGGCCGGCCTGGTCAGTGACCTGGTGGACGATGACCAGGTACAGGCCAAGGCGCTGGAGCTGGCGGCGCTGATTGCCGGGATGCCGGCGCTGGCCGCCGAGCAGATCAAGGAGGTGATCCTGGCGGGCATGGACGGGCCGCTGGAAACGGGGTTGGCCCTGGAGCGCAAGGCCAACGCCCTGCTGTTCGCCTCGCGCGACCAGAAAGAAGGCATGCAGGCGTTCATCGACAAGCGCGCGCCGCAGTTCGAAGGACACTGACACCTCTGTAGCCGCTGCCGCCAGGCTGCGATCGGCCGCGCAGCGGTCGTAAAACCTGACCTGCCGCGTACTTCCGGCCAACCGAGTCGGCCGGGTTGCGACTGCTACGCAGTCGATCGCAGCCTGGCGGCAGCGGCTACAAAAGCGTCCAGGATGAGCGTCAGATACTCATCAACAACTGACCACTGTCGATACGCATCTCCATGCCATTGATCGCCCGCGACTCGTCACTGGCCAGGAACAGCACGCTCGCCGCCACATCCTCGGGCAGGCACATGCGCTGCATCGGGTCGTTGTCGATGGTCATGCGCTCGGGGTCCAGCCCGGCGGGCCAGCTGGCGCGGGTCATGGCGGTGAGCACGCTGTCCGGGTGCAGGGTGTTGCAGCGGATCCGGTACTTGCGCTGGCGGCAGTGCACCGCCACCGAACGCGACAGGGCCGCCACCGCGCCTTTGGAGGCACTGTAGGCCATATAGTCGCCACGCCCGCCCAGGGCGGCGATCGACGACATGTTGATGATCGAACCACCGGTGGCCTTCATCAAGCCAATCGCCTCGCGGCAGCCGAGGAACACGCTGTCGCTGTTGACCCGCAGCAGCTGGTGCCAGTCGGCCAGCGAAGTGTCCTCCACCGAACCGCTGCGCAGGATGCCGGCGTTGTTGAAGAGAATATCCAGGCGCCCGTAACGGTCGCGCAGGTACGCCATCACCTGCTGCCAGTCGCTTTCGCTGCTGGCGTCGTGGCGGATGAAGGTGGCCTGCTCACCGATCTCGGCGGCCAGGGCCTGGCCGGCCTCGACGTCGATATCGCTGATCAGCACCTGGGCACCTTCGGCCGCCAGCAGGCGCGCGCAGGCGCGACCGATGCCGTTGGCGCCGCCGGTGACCAGGGCGACTTTGCCGTGTACACGTCCGCTCATGCGGGGGTCCTCTTGTTGTTGGCTAAGGGGGTTTGCTCTGCACTCGCGCTGACCACCGCCGCCCCGGCACGGCGGCCGGAGAACACGCAATCGGCCAGCGACAGGCCACTGATATACAAGTGCGACGGAATACCCAGCGCCGTTCGCCCGGCGGCATACAGGCCGGCAATCGGCTGCCCCTGTTCATCCAGCACGGCGCCGCTGCTTTCATCGACCTTCAAGCCCCCCAGGGTCAGCGCCCCCAGCGGAAAGATCGGGTTGCCCACGGAAATGTCGCAGGCATAGAACGGCCCCTGGTCGAGCACCTCGCGGCTGCCCGGCGACTTGCCGAAGGCATCCTCGGCCTCACCGCGTGCGGCGGCATTGTTGCGCTGCAGCGCCTGGGCCAGGGCCTCGGCCTGCATGCCGGTAGCCGCGGCCAGCTGCGCCGGGGTCTTGCCCTTGCGTGGTTTGAGCAACATCAGCGCCAGCGCCGGCACGCTCTGGAACCACCAGTAACCACCGAACAGCGCCTGGCGGATGGCCTTGGCCCGCAACCTGGCATCGAGCACCAGCCAGGCGCGGCCGCCCTGCTCTTCCATCAGCGGCTGGCCGAGGGTCGCGCCGTAGACTTCCTCGTTGCAGAAGCGCCGGCCATCGCGGTTCACCACAATCCCCTTGGGCCAGCAATGCGGCGGATTGATGAAGCGCCAGGCCGACACCCGCTCGAGCCCGGTGCTGGCGGCTCCGACCGTCTGCCCCAGGCGCAGGCCGCTGCCGTCGCAGCCGGTGGCACCGACCTTGAAGTTGCGCCGATAGGCCGGTGCATGCTGTCGCATCAAGTCGCGGTTGAAGATGAAGCCACCGGTGCTGAGGATCACGCCCTGGCGCGCCCGTACCCGGTACGGCTGGGCGTGCTCGCGCTCCAACTGGCTGACACGCTGGCGCAGCTTGTCGCAGTAGCCCGGCGCCAGGTTCTGCCAGCGCTCGGCGCGGGCGGCCAGGCGGGCGTGGTCATGGGCGGCCTTGCTCCCCGGTGGCAGGCGCCACAGCTCGACGCCGAGCACCCGCCCCTGATGATCCTGCACCAGGCGCCGCGCTGCCGCTTGCAGCACGGGGCGCACCCCGGCTTTGAGGCAGGCCGCCTTGAGGTGACCGTAGAGCACCGCGCCGCACTGGCCCTTGCCCACGGTGCGATGGCCACGGGGCGCGGGAGGCAGCGCGCCGCCGTGAGACGGCACCAGCTCGTTGCCGGAGTAATAGAGGAAGTAGCCATCGGCGGGGTACGAGGTCTTGCCGCCCGGAGGCATCTCGTGACCGTACGGCGCGCCGTGGCCCTGCAACCATTCGAGGTTGGCCACGCTCTGCTCGCAGAAGCTGCGCAGGGTGGCGTCGCTGACCACGCCGCAGGTTTCATGCTTGAGGTAGTCGAACATGGCCTGGGGGCTGTCGTTGATACCGGCCGCCCGTTGCTGGCGGGTGCCGCCACCGGCATACACCACCCCGCCGCTCTTGGCGCTGGCGCCACCGCCGGTGAAGCGGTCGGCGATCAGCACGTCGGCGCCATTGGCGCGGGCTTCCAGGGCGGCGCAGGCACCTGCGGCGCCCCAACCGACCACCAGCACATCGCACTGGTTGTCCCACTTGAGCGCCTGGCTGTCGGTCACCCGCACCGGCGGCAGGATGGTGCTGCAGGTTGAAATCTCAGCAGTCTGCATGGCGGCTCCTAGCGCTGGCTGGCGAGGTGGTTCGCAGCGACATAGGCGAAGGTCAGCGCCGGCCCCAGGGTGCCGCCAGCACCGGGGTAGCTGGTGCCCATCACCGAGGCCGAGCAGTTGCCGATGGCGTACAGCCCGGCAATCGGCTCGCCGTCCTCGCGCACCACCTGGGCGTCGGCGTTGGTCAGCAGGCCGCCCTTGGTGCCGATATCGCCGGCATCCATGCGCATGGCATAGAACGGCCCCTTGCGCAGCGGCGCCAGGCACGGGTTGGGCTTGATGTTGCTGTCACCGTAGTAGCGGTCGAAGACATTGCCGCCGCGGCCGAAGTCGGGATCGACGCCGGTGCGCGCGTAGTCGTTGACCTTGGCCACGGTGTGCTCCAGGCCCGCGGCATCGACGCCGATCAACTGCGCAAGCTCGGCCAGAGTATCGGCCTTCCAGTACAGGGTGTTGCGCCACTCCTTGCGCAGGCGGCTGTCGGGCATCACCTGGGCCGGCATCAACGGCCCCATGGCATAGTTGTGGCGAAAATGCGCGTCGAAGATCACCCAGGCCGGCACGCTCTTGCCACCGGTGACCTGGTTGTCGCGGTACATGGCGTCGACGAACTCCAGGTACGGCGCCGCCTCGTTGACGAAGCGCCTGCCCTGGCCGTTGACCACCAGTGCCCCGGGAAACGCTCGCTCGGCGAACACGCCGCGGGGCTTTTCTTCACCGGGCACGGCGATGGTCGGCGCCCACCAGGCCCAGTCGAGCAAGGCGGTCGCCGCGCCCTCGGCCATGCCCGCCTGCAGCGCGGCGCCGGTGTTGTTGCCAGGTGGCGTGGCGCTCCAGGCCATGCGCGTCGGTTGCGGCAGGTACTGCTCGCGTAGTGCCTGGTTCTGCTCGAAACCGCCGGAGCCTAGGATCACCCCGTGGCGGGCCTTCAACTGCAACGGGCGACCGTCACGGGTTACCTTCACCCCAGTGATGCGCCCGCCTTCATTGACCAGCCCGGTGAAATCGGTGTTCAGCCACAGCGGCACGTTGCGGTCCATCAACGAGCGGCGCAGCGCCGCCACCAGCGAACTGCCCAGGGCGGCGCGGCGGTCGTGCTTGCTCTTGCGCCGCCATGTGAAGTCCAGCTTGTAGCGCAGCATCAGGCCGATGATCAGCAGGCGCCAGCCGAAGCTGCGGGCCATGACCTTGTGGGCGTGGCGGGCGGTCCAGGCGATGCGGCCCATCAGCAGGGTCGAGGGCGATGGCTTGCGCAGGTTGTCCAGTTCTTCGGCCAACAGGCTCGTGTCGAACAGCTCCGGGTCCAGGGTGCGGCCACCGGGCAGCGAACCTGGCAGGTGCGGGTAGTAATCGGGGTATTTTTCCGCCACGGCGTAGCGCACGCGGCTGGTGCGAGTCAGGGCCTCGATCATCTTCGGCGCATTGTCCAGGTAGGCGCGCAGACGGGCTTCGTCCACCTGCTCGCCGGCGGCGGCCTTGAGGTATTGCAGGGCCAGCTCGACGCTGTCGTGGCCCCCCAGGCGGGCGAAGTAATGGTTGTTGGGGATCCAGATCCCGCCGCCGGAAATCGCCGAGGTGCCGCCGTACTTGTCGCTCTTTTCCACGACCAGCACGCTGAAGCCCTGGTCGGCGAGAAACACCGCCGAGGCCATGGCGCCGGCCCCCGAACCGACGACGATCACGTCATAGGCACTTTGAGTCTGAACTTGAGCTGTCATTGTTGTTATGCCATTGGCTGAGAATCAGATTCGATCATCGACTCAGCCAATGGCGGGCTCATCGTCAAAGTGGACTAGGTGTTTGCCGATGGGCTGTGCGGTCGATCGCAGCCTGGCGACAGCGGCTACGAGGCCGATTTCGGGTGCGCACCGGCCTTCAATACATGCCAGGCCATGAGCATCGTCAACGCCGTCAACACGACCGCCAGCCAACTGACTTGGGTGGTGGCGGTGTTGAAGGCCAGATTGGCCGCCGCGATCAAGCTGCTGCCCTGCTCCCCGGCCATCGCCGCCACGCCATGGGCACCCGCCAACGTTTCGCCGGCAAGCCAGGCCTGTTCGCCTTCCAGGTTGGCCGGCACGGCCAGTGCACTGCGATACCCGGCCGCCAACACCCCACCCAGCACCGTGGTGCCGAACACCACACCCACCTCATAGGCGGTTTCACTGATCGCCGAGGCCTCCCCCGCCTTGGCCGGCGGTGCGGCGTTCAACACCAGGTCGGTGGACACCGAGGCAATTGCGCCCACGCCGATATTGAGCAAGGCGAAGGCCGCCACCAGCGTGGCCACCTCACCTGCGGCCACGGCCACCAGCAGGAACGCGACGCCGGCAAACCCCAGCAGCACCGGGATCAACCGATAGGCTGGAACCCGCTGGGCAATCGGGACGATGGCCATGCCCACAACGATGGCCAGCGCCTGCCCGGGCACCAGGGCCAGGCTGGCCCGCAGTGGCTCAAGGCCCAGAACGATCTGCAACGACTGGGTGGCGAAGAACACAAAGCCCACCAACAACGCCAGACTCAAGAGATTGACCACAATGGCGCCGGCAAAGGTGCCGTTGCGCAACAACGACAGATCCAGCAACGGCACGCTCAGGCGCAACTGCCGGCGTACGAAGGCAAACCCGGCGCCCGCTCCGATCACCAGCGCCATTGCCATCACCCCGTCGGCACCGACCCCGGCCAGGTGCTTGATGGCATAGACAACGCCGGTCAACGCCAGCACCGACAACAGCACACTCGGCAAATCAATGTTGCCCACTTGCTCCATGGGCGACTCGGGCAGCAGCCAGGGCCCACAGACCAACAAGGGCAGCAGCACCGGAATCGCCAGCAGAAAAATCGAAGCCCAGCTGAAGTATTGCAGCAGCACCCCGCCCATCAACGGCCCCAACGCCGAACCGACCGTCAGGCAGGTCGCCCAGACCGCCACTGCAAACCGGCGCTGCTCTCGGTCGGTGAACAACGTACCGATCAAGGCCAGGGTGGAAGGCATCAACATAGCGCCGAAGATACCCATCAGCGCACGCCCGGCGATCAACTGGCCGGGTGTGCTCGACAGCGCGGTGAGGGCCGATACCACGGCAAAGCCGGACGCGCCCAGCAGCAGCAACCAGCGATGCCCTACGCGGTCGCCGACCCCACCCATGGTCACCAGCAGCCCGGCCAGCACCAACGAGTAGGCGTCGATCATCCACAACTGCTGGCGGGCATCGGGCGCCAGCGCCTCGGCGATTTTCGGCAGGGCGAAGCCCAGGATGGTGTTGTCGATGGTGACCAACAGTACCGGCAGCATCAGCAGCATCAGGCCCAGCCAGTGCCGGGGGGTGGCGCGTGAAACCGTGGTTGCCTCATCGTTCGCGGACATCGTTGAGCTCCTTGCTGATAGTACTTTACGCACTGTGTGGTGCGGGACGCCCAATACGCATTAGGTTAGAGCGTCAAAAGCAGAGGCCATTTCTATTTCAACCTCGAAGCAGCATCAACGACTTACACGTTTCATGTTGTATCAATTCAATATCAATACCCGCCGTGCCCGGAAATCCCCTACACAAACAACCAGCACAATAAACAGACAATACAAACAACCAGACAAGCCCGAACCATTAACCGCGCATCAATCAAACGACAATAACGGCGCAGGGATTTAATTTACATACAGATTGTTTATTAGTGGATCTATCGCGATGGCAAGTTTCATGGCCGCTACGCGGCCGATCGCAGGCTTCGCCAGCTCTCACTGGCCACTGTGGGAGCTGGCTTGCCCCGCGATGCGGCCCTGAGTCAGAGCACCGCGCGCTTGCCCACCCAAGGCATTGCCTGCTCCAGTTGCCGCGCCAGACGCAACAACACATCCTCGCCGCCCAGGCGTGCGGTGAACATCATGCCCACCGGCAACCCCTCCTGGCTCCAGCCCAACGGCAAGGAGATCGCCGGCTGGCCGCTGACGTTGGCCAATGCGGTAAACCCGGCACTGCCCATGGCATGGCGGGCATAGGTGTCCCAGTCCTGGTCCAGCGACAACAGGCCGATACGCGGGGTGAGGTTGGCGGTGACCGGCGAGAGGATCAGGTCGAAACGTTCGAAGTGGCTTTCCATCAGCGCGCCGATGCGCTCGAACGACTGGCGCGCGCGGTACAGGCCCTCCCCCGTGGTACCTCGGGCCCGTTCGAGCACGACCTGGGTGATCTTCTCCAGATCTCCGGCAGCGGCTGCCCGTCCCAGCGCCTGCTCGCGATCGCGCACCAGGGTGGTCAGGGCCGTGCCGATCACCGTGCCATGGGCGCCGAACATCTGCCGGGGATCGACCGCCAGGTTCAGTTCTTCAAGTTCGTGGCCCAGGCCGGCCAATTGCTTGATGGTCTGCTCCAGGGTGGCGGCAATCGCCGGGTCCAGCGGCGTGCCGGTCAGGGACTGGCGCACCACCGCCACCCGCAGCTTGCCAGGCTCGCGCTCCAGTTCCTGGACATAGGGCCTTGCCAGCGGCGCGCTCCAGTACGGGCTGCCCGGCTCGTGACCCTGGCCGACATCGAGAAACAGCGCCATGTCACGCACACTGCGCGACACCACGTTGCCGACGCTGGCCCCGAACCAGCCTTCGAAATGCCCCGGCCCGCTGGGCGTGCGATAGCGGCTGGGCTTGAGCCCGACCAGCCCGCAATAGGACGCCGGAATGCGGATCGAGCCGCCGCCATCGGTGGCATGGGCCACCGGCACGATGCCGGCCGCCACCGCACTGGCAGCGCCACCGGAGGAGCCTCCAGCGCTGTGTTCCAGGTTCCAGGGGTTGCGGGTCTGGCCCCAGAGCAGCGACTCGGTGGTGGTGGTCAAGCCGAACTCAGGGCACGTGGTTTTGCCGAACGGCAGCGCCCCGGCCTGTTCGTAGCGGCTGATCAGGGTGCTGGTGCGGGCGGCCGGTGGCGCATCCTTGAACAGGCGGCTGCCGTTGCTGGTGACCGTGCCCTTGAGGTAGGTGTTGAGGTCCTTGACCAGGATCGGCACGCCGGCCAGGGCGCCCTGGGCCTGGCCGCCCTGCTTGAGCAAGGCGCGGGCGTAGTCCTCATGCAGCATGTTGACCGCCTTGACCTTCGGGTTGACCGCGCTGCAGCGCGCCAGGGCCGCCGCCAGCAGGTCTTCGCCGCTGAGTTCGCCCTTGCGCACCGCTTCGCTCATGGCCCAGGCATCCAGGCCTTGATAGTCAAGGTCCGACAGGCCCGCCGCGCGGGCATCGGCAAAACGCCCGAGCAGGCCGACACCGGCCGCCAGGGCGCCAGCCTTGAGAACGCTGCGCCGCGGCCAGCTGGCAGGCCCTTCGGTGGCTTGGGGGGTGTTGGCTGGGATGTGCTCGGTCATGGGGACGTCCTGGGCAGTGGGTCGAAGGTCGGGCATCGGGCGGATCACCTTATCAGTCGGCGGTGACCATGGCGGTCATGGCCGCCAGGTAGTGATCGCCATAGGGCGGCAGCACGCCCCACTCACGGCGCGGGTCATGGGCCGGGGCCTTGAACACGGTACGCATGTGGCTGAATTCGAGGAAGCCCTCGCGCCCATGGTAATGACCCAGGCCCGAAGCGCCGACGCCACCGAAAGGGGCATCGTGCATAGCGGCATGCATCATCACCTCGTTGATGGTCACACCGCCCGACAGGCTGTGCTCCAGCACATGACGCTGCTCGTCCAGGTCGGCGCCGAAGTAGTACAGGGCCAGTGGCCGCGGGCGCGCATTGATGTCGGCCAGCACCGGGTCGAGCTGCTGGTAGGTCAGCACCACCATGGCCGGGCCGAAGATTTCCTCGCGCATGATCAGGCTGTCGCGAGGCGGGTTGACCACCACCTGCAGCGGTCGCCGACGGTCGGCGGCATCCAGCGGCACGGCTTCGGGCAGGCACTCCACCCTCGCCCCCAGGGCCCGCGCCTCCTGCACATAGCTTTCGACGCGCTCGACATGGCGCTGGTTGACCACCGCCACCACATCCGGGTTGCCGGCTACGGTCGGGTTGAGCTCGGAATAGGCACTGCGCAGGGCTGCGAGGAAGGCTTCGAGGTTATCTTGCGGCACATAGACCAGGTCCGGGTTGATGCAGATCTGCCCGCCGTTGCTGGCCTTGGCCACCGCGATGCTGAAGGCGGCGCGCGCGAGATCGGCGCTGGGCGAGACGATCACCGGCGACTTGCCGCCCAGTTCCAGGGTCACGGGCACCAGGTTCTGCGCCGCGTTGCGCATCACCGAACGACCGACCTCGGTGCTGCCGGTGAACACCAGGTGATCGAACGGCATGCCGGAGAACACCTTGGCCACCGAAGAGTCGCCGGTGACCACGGCCACCTCCAGCGGATCGATGGACTCGGCGAACAGGCGCTCCAGCAACTGCGCCGTGCGCGGTACCACGTCGGAGGGTTTGAGGATCGCCCGGTTGCCCGCCGCCAGGGCCGAGGCCAGCGGGCTGAGCAAGGTGTACAGCGGCGCGTTCCAGGTGCCGATGATGCCGACGCTGCCCTTGGGCTGGTGCATCACCCAGGCTTCGGCGCCGAGCAGGTCGTAGGGCGCGAATGGCTGGCGGCGCTCGTCCTGCATCCAGTCTTCGAGGTGGTCGCGGGCATGCTTGAGCGAGCCCAGGGCACCCAGCACGTCGTTCATCAATGAGAAACCGGCGGGCCGGCCACCGAAATCCAGGTCGATGGCTTCGGTCAGCTCGGCATGGTGACGCACCAGCAGCTCGATCACCTGCTGCAGGCGTCGGCGGCGGGTGGCGGCGGATACGGCGCCGGCGGTGTTGAAGGCCTGCTTCTGTTCGGCCAGAAGGCCCGTCAGTGTATCCAGGATTGGGCTCGCTGCGTTCATCAAGGTCCCCTTGGCTCGGGTGGGTGGTGGCTGGCGCCACACTAGCGGTACCCAGGGGGCTGGCGCCTCGTCCGATCGGACGAGAATCCGGCAAAAGCGTTAGTCCGTTAAGACGATGTGTCGGCACGGGCCGCGACCAATACTGGCAACACGAAAATCCCATCCCATGAGGTCAGTCATGGCAACGCCAAACACAGGTTTCGACCCCCAGGCCTTCCGCACCGCGCTGGGCACCTTCACCACCGGGGTCACCATCATTACCACCCAGGCCGAGGACGGCTCGCCGGTGGGCATCACCGCCAACAGCTTCAACTCGGTGTCGCTCAACCCGCCGCTGGTGCTCTGGAGCCTGTCGAAAAAAGCCCGCAGCCTGCCGGTGTTCAGCAGCGGCAAGCACTGGAACGTGCATGTGCTGTCCACCGAGCAAGAGTCACTGTCGGGCCGTTTCGCCACCCAGGGCGAGGACAAGTTCGCCCAGATCCAGTTCGACAACGGCGTCAGCGAAGCGCCGCTGCTACAGGACTGTACCGCGCGCTTCCAGTGCCGCACGGCCTTCCAGTATGAAGGCGGCGATCATGTGATCTTCGTCGGCGAGGTGCTGGCCTTCGACCACAGCGAGCGTGCACCGCTGGCCTTCCAGAGCGGCCAGTACGCCCTGGCCACGCGCAAGCCGCGCCATGAGTTACGCCTGGCCACCACCCCGCCGCCACCGGAGTGCAGCTACACCGAGGACCTGCTCGGCTACCTGCTGGGCCGCGCCCACTACCAGTTGCTCAACGAACTGCGCCGGCTGCTGAACAACCAGCAACTGGACGAACAGGCATTCTTCATCCTCTCGGTGCTGTGCATCCGCGACAACTTGAGCCTGGACGAGATCAACACGTTCGTTAACTACACCGGCCATGAAGTGACGCTGGCGAGCATGCGTTTCCTCGAACGGCAAAACCTGGTGGCCATCGAAGGCGAACCCGAACACCGGCGCTTCGTGCTCACCGCCAACGGCCGCGAAGCCTCGCTGCAGCAACTGGCCCTGGCCAAGGTGGTGGAAGAAGAGCTGGCGGCCAAGCTCGGGCCTGCCGATGCCCAGGCGCTGAAAGTGCTGCTCAAGCGCCTGATCGTGGTCAGCGACCCCGGTTTGCCGGACCTGTGGGCGCCGCGTTGAACGTCGGCGTGCACGGCCTGCCGGCGACCAGGGTCGGCTGGCGCAGCCACGGCTTGTTGCTGTTGCTGGCCCTGGTGTTTGCCGACAACTTCGTCGGCCGGCAGATCCTGGCGGTGATGATCGACCCGATCAAGACCGAGTTCGGCGTCGGCGACACGGCCATGGGGCTGATCTCGGGCCTGGCCTTCGCCGCGGTCTATGCCGTGCTCGGCTTGCCGGCCGGACGCCTGGTCGACCGCCTGCCGCGTACGCGCCTGTTGGCCCTGTCGTGCCTGCTCTGGGCGTTGGCGACCCTGGCCTGCGGACTGGCCGGCAGCTTTCTGGTGCTGGCCATTGCGCGGATGCTGGTGGCGGTGAGCGAATCGCCGACCACCTCGGCCTCGCTGTCGGTGATCGCCGACCTGTACCCGCCGCACCGGCGTTCATTCGCCATCAGCTGCTTCACGGCGGCGCCGACCTTTTCCTCGATCATCGGTTTGAGCATCGGTGCCTGGGTGGTCGAGCACCATGGCTGGCGTAGTGCGTTCATTGCGCTGAGCCTGCCGGCCCTGGTGTTTGGCGTACTGCTGGCGCTGGCGCGCGACCCGCTGCGCGGCCGCTGGGACCTTCGCAGCAGCGTACCGGCCACCCCGCCGCTGAGCCTGGGTAACGAAGCGCGGGCGCTCTGGGCCCTGCCGGCCTATCGCTGCCTGATCCTGGCCGGCGGCCTGACCACCCTGAGTTCGTATGCCATCGGCATGTGGAACACCAGCTTTCTGATCCGCTCCCATGGCCTGTCGCTGCAACATGCCGGCCTATTGGCCGGGGTCATCTGCGGCGTGGCGGCCGGCATCGGCGGGCTGTTCGCCGGCTGGCTCAACGATCGGCTGAGCCACCGGGGTGCGCACTGGCAGATCCTGATCCCGGTGCTGGGCAACCTCACCGCCCTCGCCGCCCTGGTGGTCTACCTGCTGTGGCCGGCCGGGGTCCTGGGCGTATGGGCGGGTGTGCCGATTCCGCAGGCCATGCTCTGGTGCGCGCTGTACAGCTTCTTCGTGGTCTGGTGGGTGGCGCCCTGCTACAACCTGGTGACCCAACTGGTGCCCACCAGCCGTCGCGGTACGGCCATGGCCTTGCAGACCATTGTCAGTACCTTGCTGGGGGTGGGTATCGGGCCGGTGCTGACGGGGGTGTTCAGTGATTTGCTGCTGCCGTGGTGGGGGGAGGAATCGTTGCGGTATGCGTTGGTGCTGGTGAGCTTGCCGTTGCTCGGGGCGGTGGGGTTGTTGGGGCGGGTGGCGGTGCATGCGGGGCGGCAGGGGTAAGGGGGTGCCTGGGTTGCGACCGCTTTGCGGTCGATCGCAGCCTGGCGGCAGCGGCTACACCTGCCAGGACAGGCGCCGTACCCTGTAGCCGCTGCCGAGGTACGAGGCTGCGATCGGCTGCGTAGCAGCCGCATACCGGCTGCCTCGGTGTGCCAGGAAGTAGTGTGGCGGCAGCGGCTTGTATCTACAGGAAATTGGCGTTCAGTGGCCATCGCCGGCGCTGCCGGCTCCCACAGGGTTTCGGTGTAAACCACCCCCTGTGTGGGAGCTGGCGAAGCCTGCGATCGACTGCGCAGCAGTCGCAATACCTCTACGGCCGCTTCGCAGCCTGGCGGCAGCGGCTACACCTGCCAGGACAGGCGCCGTACCCTGTAGCCGCTGCCGAGGTACGAGGCTGCGATCGGCTGCGAAGCAGCCGTAATCCGGTCACCCCGATGTACCTGATGACACGCAGGGGCAGGTTTGGCGACCGCTTTGCGGTCGATCGCAGCCTGGCGGCAGCGGCTACACCTGCCAGGGCAGGCGCCGTCACCCTGTAGCCGCTGCCGAGGCACGAGGCTGCGATCGGCTGCGTAGCAGCCGCAAACGGGCCGCCTCGGTGTGCCAGGAAGTAGTGTGGCGGCAGCGGTTACAGGTGCCAGTCCTGAGGATCGGCAAAGAACGCCTTCGCGTTGTCTTCCAGGCTCTCCAGGTGATACCCACCCTCCTGCACGATCAGACACGGCACGCCCAGGCTGCGGATACGCTCACCCAGCGCGGCGAAGCCTTCGCGGGTGACCGCCACCTTGCTTTGCGGGTCGAGCTCGAAGATGTCGAAACCCAGCGACAGCACCAGCACCTCGGCGCCGAAGTCCTGCACTGCCTTCAAGGCGACATCCAGTTCGGCAAGAAAGTCCGCCTCGCTGGCGCCGTGGGCCATGGGCAGGTTGAGGTTGTAGCCCTCGCCCGCGCCGCTTCCGCGCTCGTCGGCAAAGCCGGCGACGCCCGGGTAGAAGTTGGTCGGGTCACCATGCACCGAGACATACAGCACGTCGTCTCGCTCATAGAAAATTTCCTGGATGCCCTGGCCGTGGTGCATGTCGGTGTCGAGCACCGCCACCCGGGCATGGCGCTCGCGCAGCACCTGGGCGGCGATGGCGGCGTTGTTCAGGTAGCAGAAGCCACCCGCCGCTTCGGCGCGGGCGTGGTGTCCCGGTGGCCGGCACAAGGCATAGGCCGCCGGCTCACCGTCGAGCAGCGCCCGGGCGCCGGCCACCGCGCTTTGCGCCGACCAGTAGGCCGAACGCCAGGTCAGTTCGCCCACCGGGCAACTGCCGTCGGCCAGGTAGCGCGCCGCCTGGGCGAGGATGCCGCGCAAGGCATTGGGCTCGCGGACGAAGATGTTCGACATCACCTCATCGCCCCAGTCCTCGGGCACTTCTTTCCAGCGCTGGTGGGCTTCTTCGAGAAAACCCAAGTACGGCGCGCCATGCACGGCCTGCAAGGGTTGCAGACCGGCATCCTCCGGCTGGCGGATGTCGAAACCGAGATTTTTCGCGGCCTGCAAGAGATTCCGGGCACGCTCGGGGACTTCCTGCGGGGTGCGCATCTGGCCGCGGGAATAGTAGCTGCGCGGATGGTGCAGCAGTTGTTCGGGATGAAAATAGCAGCGCATCGAGCTCTCCTTATTCGACCCGGCCGGCACGGGCCAGCACGGCATTGAGCAGTACATCGGCACCCTGGCGCACGTCCTCGGGCAGCACGTCTTCGGCTTCGTTGTGGCTCAGGCCGCCGACGCAGGGAATGAACACCATCGCCGTCGGGCAGTAACGGGCCAGCAGGATGGCGTCATGGCCGGCGCCGCTGACGATCGACTGTTGGGCATAACCCAGGCCATCCACCGCTGCCTGCACCGCCGCCACGCAGTCGGCATCGAACGGGGTGGCCGGGCTGACCCAGTGGCGCTCGATGCTGACCTTCAGGCCACGCTGGCGGGCGATGCTCTGCAGACGCTCGCCAACCTGTCGTTCCATGGCCTCGATGGCACTGTCGTGGTGATGACGCAGGTCGACAGTGAACTGCAACAGGCCGGGAATGGTGTTGCGCGACGACTTGGCGATGCTCAGTTCGCCCACCGTGGTCAGGCCCTGGGGGCTGAAGTCGCACGCCAGTTGCTCGACCGCAAGGATCATCTGCGCCGCACCGTAGAGGGCGTCCTTGCGCAGCGGCATCGGCGTGGTGCCCGCGTGGGCGGCCATGCCCTCGACCCGCACGTCGAGCCAGCGAATCGCCTGGCCGCCGCTGACCACGCCGATGCTTTTGGCGTTGTCTTCAAGGATCGGGCCTTGCTCGATATGTGCCTCGAAATAGGCATCCACCGCCCCGCCCAGCGGGCGCTGACCGGCATAACCGGTACGCGCCAGGGCCTCGGCGACGCTGATGCCGTCGGCATCGGACACCGCCAGGGCGTCTTCAAGTTTCATGCTGCCGGTGAACACCGCCGAACCGAACATGGCCGGGGTGAAGCGGGCGCCCTCCTCGTTGGTCCACACCGCGATCTCCAGCGGTTTGCGGGTCTGGATCTGCAGGTCGTTGAGGCGACGCGCCACCTCAAGGCCGGCCAGCACGCCGTACACGCCATCGAAGCGCCCGCCTTCGGGCTGGGTGTCGAGGTGGCTGCCCATCATCACCGGGGCAGCGTCGGGGTCGGTGCCGGGGCGGCGGGCAAAGAGATTACCGATGGGGTCGACGCTAAGGGTCAAGCCGGCTTCGCGGCACCAGTGGGCGAACAGTTCGCGACCGGCCTTGTCGTCGTCGCTCAGGGCCAGGCGGCAGCTGCCGCCGCGCGCCGTCGCGCCGACTTCGGCCATGGCCATCAGGCTCGCCCACAGGCGTTCGCCATTGCTTTTCAACATGCTTTGTACTCCAGCAATCGTCAGGATTCAGGCCATTTCCAGGCGGTGGGCGGCGGCGTGGCGGCGCGCCAGGGCCAGTACGCAGACCAGCGAGATCGCCGCGATCAGGCTGTAGAACACCGCCATCGGCCACCACTGGCCAACGAACTTGTGCGCAAGCCAGGTGCCGACCAGCGGGGTCAGGCCACCGGCGATCGCGCCGCACACCTGATAGGCCATGGAGATGGCGGTGTAGCGCACGCGGGTCTCGAACATGCCGCTGACGTAGCCGGCGATCACCGCATAGAAAGACGCCATGCACACCACCGCCAGGGCGATGCCGACAATGATCAGCGGCGCCTGCCCGGAGCTGACCAGCACGAACATCGGATACGGCGAGGCCATGGCCAGCAGCGAGGCCAGGCAGAGGAATCGGGTGGCACCGATCTTCTCCGCCACCCAGGCGCCGACCGGCTGGATGCAAAACTGGATGATCGCCACCACGAACAGGCATTCAAGGATCAGCGAACGTGGCAGGGCCAGTTGCTGGGTGCTGTAGGCGATCATGAAGGTGTTGGTGAAATACACCCCGGCGATGCCCAGGGTGTTGGCGCCGATGCACAGCAGCAGCGGGCGCCAGGCGGTGCGCAGCACTTCCATCACCGGCGCCTGCTCCTTGCGCTTGGCCTTGCTGGCCTGCTCACGGCTGGCGAGGAACTCCGGCGATTCGTTGACCCCCAGGCGAATCGCCAGGCCCACCAACAGCAACAGCGCACTGGCCAGGAACGGCAGGCGCCAGCCCCAGCTCATCAGGTCTTCCTCGGGCAGGCGGGTGACCGCGCTGAAGGCCAGCAGCGACAGGATCAACCCCGCCGGGCTACCCAGCTGGGCAAACGAGGCGAAGAAATTACGCCGACCCTTGGGCGCATGCTCGCCGGCCATCAGCACCGCCCCGCCCCACTCGCCACCCACGGCGATGCCCTGGACGATGCGCAAGAGGATCAGCAGCACCGGCGCCGTGGCACCGATCTGCGCGTAGGTCGGCAGCAGGCCGATGCACACCGTGACCACACCCATCATCAGCAAGGTGATCACCAGGGACTTCTTGCGGCCGATGCGGTCGCCGATATGACCGAAGACAATGCCGCCCAGCGGCCGGGCGAAAAAGCCCACGGCAAAGGTGCCGAAGGCGGCCATGGTGCTGAACAGTTTGTCGTCGGAGGGGAAGAACAAGGCGCCGAACACCAGCGCCGCGGCAGTGGCGTAGATGTAGAAGTCGTACCACTCGATCATGGTGCCGATAAAGGCGGCGGCTGCGGCCCGGCGTGGCTGGGGCGAAGCGGATGGCTGCATGGGTCAGGCTCCTTTGATTATTTTTCTGGCAGGAGAACGGTGCTTTCGCGGCGCTCTGGGTGGCGCCTGTGGTGTAAGGATTTTTCGCCCGGGGCTATGATTAGTCAATTTTCTATTTATTATTCGAACTATAAGCATGTTTTATAGTTAACCGAGCGAGTCCCGCCATGCCCGACCACCTGCTCAACGACCGTCTGGACTGGAACCTGCTGCGCACCTTCCGGGTGATCGGCCAGGAGCTGAGCATCAGCCGCGCCGCCGCCCGCCTGCACCTGACCCAGCCGGCGGTCAGCCAGGCCCTCAAGCGCCTGGAAGAGCAGCTGGGCCGCCAGTTGATCGCCCGCCGCGGCCCGCGCTTCGCCCTGACCGAGGTGGGCGAGCAGATCTTCCACCTGGCCGGGGAAATCTACGGGCAGATGTCCCAGGTCAGCAGCGTGCTGGAGCAGCCGGCCGACGAAGTGATCGGCAAGGTGCGGCTGCTGATGATCAGCCGGATCGAGTCCCCGGGTTTCGACAGTTTCCTGGCCGACTTCCATCGCCAGCACCCACGGGTGGACCTGGAGATCGACGTGATGCGCAGCTCCGACATCGTCAGCGCCCTGCAGGAAAAGACCGCGACCCTGGGCCTGAGCCTGAACCGCCGGCCACAACCGCGCCTGGAACAGCGCCTGTTCCTGCGCCAGCGCTATGGCTTTTTCTGCGGCAAGCACCATGCCCTGTTCGGCAAGGCCGATGTCGCCGAGGGCGATCTGCAGCGCGAGAACTTCGTCAGTTTCACCAGCGACCAGATCGGCGGGATGCTCTCGCCCCTGACCATCTTCCGTGATCAGCAGGGCTTCAGCGGGCGCATCGTCGCCTCGTCGCCGAGCCTGGAGGAAGTGCGGCGCCTGGTGGTCGCAGGCTTCGGTATCGGTTGCCTGCCGGCGCATGTGGTGGCGGCGGATGTCGAGGCCGGGTTGCTCTGGCCGCTGCCGCCCCATGAAGGGATTGCCGATGTGGATATTCATCTGCTGTGGAACCGCGAGCAGCGCATGAGTCGGGCGGAGACAGTGTTTCTCGAGGCGCTGCAGGGGTGCCTTGATCCGCAAATGGGGACTCTGTAGGAGCGGGCTTGCCCCGCGATGCGATGTGACTGACAGACTGCAATCGCGGGACAAGCCCGCTCCTACGCAGATCGATTTTAATCGGCCTTCTGTCTATTTTTATCAACATCGAACAATTGCCGAACCAGGCTGAAAGCTACGCAATACAAGGCCAAGGCTCAAAATCCAGCCTCACCCAGGAAACACACTGTAAAAATTTAATTGACACACCTCCCGCACTCTTTCTATTTTGCCCCTGCCTCACGGCTCCCCAAAATAATTCCAAACACATACGGGCAAGCACCAACGATCATGCCAGTTCCCTCGAGTGCACCTCATCAGCAGAACAACGGACCTGTTCTGAGCTCAGCACCGGACGCGCAATTCAGAAAGACCCTGAAACTCTGGCACGTGGTCATCATCGGCCTGGCCTACATCGCCCCGATGACCGTCTTCGACACCTTCGGCATCGTCTCCGGCATTACCAGCGGCCACGTGCCCAGCGCCTATGTGCTGGCCCTGATCGGTATTCTCTTCACCGCCGTCAGCTACGGCATCCTGGTACGCCGTTTTCCTGAAGCCGGCTCGGCCTACACCTACACCCGCCGGGCCATCAATCCGCATGTGGGCTTCCTGGTCGGCTGGTCGTCGCTGCTCGACTACCTGCTGCTGCCCATGGTCAACGCTTTGCTGGCCAAGCTTTACCTCTCGGTGATGTTCCCGGAAGTGCCCGCCTGGGCCTGGGTGGTCGGCTTCGTCACGATCATGAGCCTGATCAACATTCGCAGCATCAACCTGGTGGCCAACTTCAACACCCTGTTCGTGGCCGTCCAGGCGATCATCATCGGCGTGTTCATCTACCTGACCATCCGTGGCCTGCACAGCGGCGAAGGCCTGGGCACGGCGTGGAGCCTGCAGCCCTTCGTGGGCGCCGACACCCACCTGAACGTGCTGATCACCGGCGCCACCATCCTGTGCTTCTCGTTCCTGGGCTTTGACGCGGTCACCACCCTGAGCGAAGAAACCGAGAACGCGCACAAGGTCATCCCCCGCGCGATCTTCCTGATCGCCCTGATCGGCGGCCTGGTGTTCATCGTCGTGTCGTACTACATCCAGTCGTTCTTCCCGAACATGGATCGCTTCCAGGATTCTGAAGCCGCCCTGCCGGAAATCGCCCTGTATGTCGGCGGCAAGCTGTTCCAGTCGATCTTCATCTGCTGCACCATCATCAACACCATGGCCTCGGGCCTGGCCTCGCAAGCCAGCGTCTCGCGCCTGCTGTACGTGATGGGCCGCGACAACGTGATTCCCAAGCGCTTCTTCGGCCAGCTGCATGGCAAGTGGAAAACCCCGGTCATCAATATCGTCATCGTCGGCCTGATCTCGCTGTCGGCGATCGTCTTCGACCTGGTGACCGCCGCCTCGGTGATCAACTTCGGCGCGCTGGTGGCCTTCAGCTTCGTCAACCTGTCGGTGATCGTGCACTGCTACCTGCGCGAAGGCTGTAACCGCACCTTGGGCGACAAGCTCAAGTACCTGGTGATGCCGACCATCGGCTTCTGCATCATCGCCATCCTCTGGCTCGACCTCGACGAACACTCACTGCTGTTTGGTGGGGTCTGGGCCAGCCTCGGGGTGCTGTACCTGGCGTACCTGACCAAAGCCTTCAGGGTCGCGCCGCCCAGTTACGTAGCCGAGTAAATGAAAAGCCCGTCGTGCGCGACGGGCTTTTGTCGTTTTCCCCTCTAACAACAAGGACGTCACCATGCTGCTGCGTCGCCTGCTGATCCAATGGAAGATCACCCTGCTCTCCGGCCTGTGCCTGCTGGCCATCGTCGCCCTGCTGATGGCCGCGACGCTGTTCCAGTCCAGCCGCAGCGCCGCCCTGGTGAACAGCGCCAGCACGCAGATGCTCGACCAGAACGCACGCCTGCGCCTGCAAACCTACGCCCAGTTGCAGGCCACGCGCATCCAGCGCTACTTCAAGGACGCCTACCTGTATGGCAACGGCCTGTCGCGCCTGGTGCTGGTGCTGCAGCAGCAAGGCCAGGACAACCTGCGCCAGGCCCTGACCCTGCAGATGCAAACCGCCCTGGGCGACAACCCCGACCTGCTCGGCCTGTACCTGGTGTTCCTGCCCGATGCGCTGGATGGCAAGGACGAGCGCTTCGTCGACCAGGCCGCCCAGGGCAGCAACGAAAGCGGCCGTTTTTCCCTGTACTGGTCGCAGCCCAAGCCCGGTACCCTGGAGTCCGAGGCGATGCCCGAGTCGATGCTCGCCGACACCAGCCTGTCGGCCAACGGCTCGGCCTACAACCGCTGGCTGACCTGCCCGCTGGAAACCGGTGAAGCCTGTGTGGTCGATCCTTATTTCGATACCGTCGGCGACCGTACGCCGCTGATGACCAGCATCGCCCTGCCGCTCAAGCAGGACGGCAAGCTCATCGGCGTGCTGGGACTGGACATCAGCCTCGACAACCTGCAGCAGCTGAGCCTGGACGGTCGCCAGGACCTGTTCGACGGCAACGGCCAGGTCAGCATCGTCAGCCCCGCCGGCCTGCTGGCCGGGCACAGCCGCGACGCCGGGCAATTGAGCAAGAAGGTCGAGCAGGTATTCGGCGCCCACGCCAGCGCTCTGCTCGCCCAGATGCGCGCCGGCAAGGCGGCAGAGTTCAACAGCGATGGCCTGCTGCAGGTGAGCCAGTCGTTCGCCCCAGTGCCCGGTGCCCAGCCCTGGAGTGTGCTGCTGGAGGTGCCCGAGCAGGTACTGCAGGCCCCGGCCATCGCACTCAATGCCCGCCTGGATGAACACAACACCTCCGCCAACCTCAACAGCCTGGCCATGGCCCTGGGCGCGGCGCTGCTGGGCCTGCTGGTGATCTGGCTCAGCGCCCGGGGCGTGACCCGGCCGATCCTCGACGTGGCGGCCCGACTCAAGGACATCGCCAGCGGCGACGGCGACCTGACCCGGCGCCTGGACTACGCCCGCGAGGACGAACTGGGTGAACTGACCGGCGGCTTCAACCGCTTCCTCGACAAGCTGCAGCCACTGATTTCAGCGGTGAAGGTCTCGGTACTGGATGCCCGTGGCACCGCCGACCAGTCGGCGGCCATCGCCAGCCAGACCAGCGCCGGCATGCAGCAGCAGTACCGCGAAGTGGACCAGGTGGCCACCGCCTCCCAGGAGATGAGCGCCACCGCCCAGGACGTCGCCCGCAACGCCGCCCAGGCCGCCGAAGCGGCACGCGGTGCCGACCAGGCCACCCGCGAAGGCCTGGCCCTGATCCGCACCACCACCCAGGCTATCGAGCAACTGGCCTGTGAAATGAACGCCGGCATGGAAGAAGTCCAGCAACTGGCCGAGCGCAGCGAACAGATCGGCTCGGTGCTGGAAGTGATTCGCGCCATCGCCGAACAAACCAACCTGCTGGCCCTCAACGCCGCCATCGAAGCGGCCCGCGCCGGTGAAGCCGGTCGTGGTTTTGCCGTGGTGGCGGATGAAGTGCGCAACCTGGCGCGCCGCACCCAGGACTCGGTGGACGAGATCCGTCAGGTCATCGAAGGTTTGCAGCAAGGCACCCGCGAAGTGGTCGGTTCGATGCACAGCAGCCACCGCCAGGCCCAGGGCAGCGTGGCCCGGGCCGAGCAGGCGGTGCCGGCGTTGCAGCGCATCAGCGAAGCGGTGGCGGTGATCACCGACATGAACCTGCAGATCGCGTCGGCGGCCGAGGAGCAGAGCGCGGTGGCCGAGGAAGTGAACCGCAACGTCGCCAGCATTCGCGACGTGACCGAGTCGCTCTCAGGTCAAGCCGAGGAGTCGGCGCAGATCAGCCAGGCGCTGAACCGCCTGGCCAACCACCAGCAAGGCCTGATGGCGACGTTCAAGGTTTAGCGGCTACGGGTCAGCGGCGCTTCATCAGGACCCGGGCGATATTGCCCGGGACCTGCGCCTGTCTAGGCTTGCCGGTCCAGTTCAGCCAGCACTCGATCAGCTGCAACTGGCGGACGACCGACTCGAACTGCCGCGCCGAAATGCGCTGGCCAGCCAGCGCATCATCGTAGCTGTCGATCAGTACGCACTCGGCAACGTCCCGCGAGCCCTCCGTGCCCCCGGAAACCCCGATCAGCCAGCGGGTCAACTGCACATCGGCCTTCATCACCGCATCGAAAACGCCGAACGTTTGTTTGTAGCGGGCCTGTGCTTCGGCTTCGCAGCGAGCCAGATCGGGGGCTGAAGGCGATGCCAGAGGCGACATGACCTCCAGTTGAATCCGGTTGATCATCGCATAGGGATTCCAGTCGGGTGTCAGCCCGTCTTCACCCGCCGCATACGCCTTCCTGGCGTCTTCAAGGCTTTTACTGATGGCTTTGTCCAGTGCCTTGGACCCGGCCTGCTGACGCTGGAGCAGCTCGATATACGCTTTACGCTTGAGGGCGCGCCCCCGCATGACCTGACGGCGCGCCAGCAATATGCCTGGCTCGGCTTCGCAGACCTGGCTCAATCCATCGGCACGCTTGATGGCCGCAGCAATCAACTTGCCAGCCGTCTTGAAATCGGCAGCGTCGCCCACCTGACTCGGGGCCGCCGCCAGACAGGCTTGACGAATCTCCACATCGATCAGTTTTTCCACCGCGGTCAGCGGCACACAACCGCGGCCATTGAAGCGGGCAAGGGCCTGCAGAAAGGCCTTGTGCGCCGCTTGCAGTGCCTTGGCCTCGCTCCACTCGTTGTACAACAACCCCAAGCCATACTGGACTTCGGCCTGGTTGATCCAGTTTTCCGGCAGCCCCTCAAGACGCTTCTGTACCTGATCGAATACTTGCTGGAACCCTCCTCCCGCGCTCGCCGGGTTCAGGTTGGCTGCCTGCAGTCGCCTGCCCTCCAGCCAGTCGAGCAGTTCCGGGGAGCCTCGCAGGCAACGGTTACTGCCGTCACCGGGCGGCAGCAGCCTGAGCTGGAACAACGGGTCACCGTAAGCCTGGTAAGCGCCCCAGGTGTTGCAGCCGGGGAACTGTTCAAGGGTTTCCAGACGCGCGCAGGCAATGGCTTCGGCGAAGTGATCACCGTGGATGGCCAGGCGGTTGAAGAAGGTTTCGCTGAAGCAGCAGGCGGCACTGTCATCGACCTCCCAGCCGGCCGCCACCACACAGCGCACGCCCATGTTGATCAGCTCTTGCGCCAGACTCGCCGCCAGCCGATTGCCACCAGGTTCCGACACCCCGACCTTGCCCAGGTGGCAGCAGCTGAGGAACACCAGGTCCGGCACGGTTTCCATCCGGTCGATCTCGGCGGCGGTCAGCAGCAAGCCGTCGGACAACACCACCCCGCTGCGCATCTGCCCATTGGTGTCTTCGCTGCGAAACACCCCATGGGCACAGATCACCAGCACCCGGTACGGCCTGGCAAAGAGCTGATCGAACACCTCCACGGCGCTGGCGTCATCGGCCAGGCTCCAGGTGGCGTAGCCCGCGCCATCGAGCACCCGGCCCACCGCCTGGCTTTCGCGCCGGGCGCCGGGCAGGCTCACCAGGCGGTCCGGCCAAGGCCCATCACCCTTGGGTTTGAACTGCTTGAAGTAACCCTGGGTGTCGGGGTTGCCAATCACGCAGGCATTCATCAGGTCGGTGCGCACCACTTCGCGCCGGTAGCGCTGGGTGATGAACTGGCGCACCAGGCGGGTACGCTTGATCAGCGGCTCACCATCGGTCTCGAGCATCTCCCAGGGCAGGTTGGCGCTGCTTTCATCGAGCACCAGCACCAGGTTGTCCGATTTGCGCACGGCGCTTTTGAAGGCGAGCGGCAGCATCAGCTGGAACAGGCTGTTGCCGAAGAACGCCGCAGAATCGTAGCGGGTGCTGGCGGGCCCGCGCACGGCGCTGTCGACCATCTTCTCCAGCAATCCTGGCTGACGTTGGTCGACCAGCGCCTCGACCCGGGCGCGCTGGCCCATGTACAGGTAGTTGAAGCGCTGCGCCGGTCTGGCCTCCCCCGCCTCTGCCGGGTCATAGTTACGTTGCACGCCATCGGCGCTGCTGACCTGCAGGCGCGGCCAATAGTCGCCGGGCGGCGTAATGCTCAGGCGCGGCCGTGCGCCTTCACCGAACTGCACGGCCTGGGCCAGCTCCAGCCGGCTGTTCAGGCGTTGCAGCTCGCCGGCCAGCTCGTGCTCCAGGGTGGCGACTGCGTAGCCGGCACAAATCGCCGCATCGACGAACATTTCCACAATGTCCAGGCGCGTTACCGCTGCCGGGCGGCCCTTGGGCCCGGCGCAGACCGCAGCATAGTCGCGGTTGGCCTGCAGCACGCCGAGGGTCACGGCGCGGATGGATTCCTCCACGGTCAACTGGGCGCTGGAATTGGTGCCCAGCAACAGGCTGGCGATATGCAGCGGCAGCAAAGCCTCCGGCTTGTCGGGGTCGACGATGAGTTGAGCCTGGGTGTACTGGTCCACGGCGCTCAGCAGGTAACGCAACACGCCGTTGCGCACCGCGTGGGTCACCACCTCGGCGGTGAGTTCACCCATTTCGCCAAGGCCGACCATCAAGGCGCCACGGCCCGTGCCACGGCGCACTTCCTCGGCCGTGCGCGGCACCAGCACCACCGTGGCATTGCCCAGCTCGCCGGAGTACAGGCCCAGGCGCTGGCGCTGGGAGAGCACGCCATTGACCAGGGTCTGGTCGATGGCAGCTTCGGCGCCGGAAATCGGATCGCCGCGGAAGTGGCCACAAATCAGCGGCACCTGGGCACAGCTCAGGTCCATCGCCAGCACGTTGACCTGCAGGGTGATGAGTTCGGGTTTCGGCTCCAGGCTGTTGGTGCGGCCAAGCACCTGGCTGAGCAACTGGGCATCGGACGGATAACCCGGCGGCCCGCCACGGAAGCTGACCTGCGCGCTCGCCCGCTCTGCGGTCCGACTGATGGGTAGCCGCTCCAGGCGTTTAGGCATGCGCTTGAGCAGCAGGCTTTCGATCTCGGGGAAGTAGCGCGCGGTCGACGCCAGCTCACCATGCACCACCGGCATGTACCAGTAGCGGCTGTCGGGCAGGTTGGGCAGTTTGCCAGAGCGCCAGGTCACGGTGCCGTCGCCCTGGGGGGTGCCGCGCAGCATCAACTGCTTGCCACTGATGTCCAGGCCGCAGGGGGTGTTCTTGCCCTGGCCGTAGACATAGGCGACCCGTTGCGGATCCTCGTCGATCCATGAGTTGTCGCCAAGCGCCAGCCAGGACTGCTTGACCTGGTCCAGTACCGTGGCCTCGGGACGCGCGCCCAGTTCGTCGCCGAACCAGAAGTCATCGTTTTTCAGCGCCAGCTGACTCCAGCTGGCATTGCCGAAGAAGTCCACTGGGCTGCTCCCGCCGACGTCCTCGAACCCGGGGGCGGGCAACAGGTGCAAGGCCCCCGGGAACTTGCCGACGATGTCGAGGATCTGCGGCAGGCTGTTGTTCAGGTCCACCCGCGCCAGCATGCGGATGGTGTCGGACTGCCCCAGCAGGGTTTCCACCATGGAGTAGGCACCGTGGTTCGGGGTGCCGAGCATCACCACCAGCCCGTCGGCGTGCTTGATCAGGTCCTTCCAGAGGCCTTGGTCGTGTTTGAAGGCCGCGCGCACGACCAGCCCGCCCATGCTGTGGGCCAGCAGGCGGATGCTCTTGCCCGGGTGATTGGCGAGTTGCTTGCGCAACGCCGCGGCCAACTGGCTACCCAGTTTCGGCAGGGGCTGGCGCCAGTCGTAATGATGGTCGATCACCTCATGGGTGGCTTCAAGGTAGTGGTGCAAGTCCCCATAGGCTTGGTTGATCAGGCCCTGGCTGCCGACCTTCGGCACCTCCATGGCAATACGCCCCAGGCCGCCCACGGCAAGCTCCAGCGGGTCGAGCCAGACGGTGTTCTCGCCAACGCCCAGGCGGCTGCCCAGGATGCCGGGCAGGATGAACACCACCGCGTCGGTCGCCAGTTGGCTCCTGACCAGCAAGGCTTCTTCTACAGACCGCTGCGGTTGCTCAGCAGCGCCCCGCGAGGCCATGCTCCTGTCCAGCAACCAGTCGCCCATGCTGCTGGGCAGCGGACGGTTGCGGTACCTGACCGTGTCGCGAAAGTAATGGAAGTGATTGACCTGCGGCCCGTCGACCGCCATGGCATGGGCTTCCTGGGCATGGTCGAACAGGCCGCCGTACATGGAGTCGGTGTTGACCACCAGGTCATTGCGGGCCAGGTCGAACAGCGCCCAGTTGACGAACATATATCCGATACGCTGGAGGATGCCGCTGGCCGACTCGTCGGTATCGCCGGCGACGATGGCCATTTTCAGGTTTGGCTGTGGCCGGGCCCGGGCCAGCAACATGCCCATGGGCGCCTCGGGCAGCATGGCCTCGATGCCGGGCACCACTTGCGGCTGCATACGTTTGTCGGCGATTTCCAGGACCACCCGTTCGAGCAGCTTCAGGCTGCGGGCCGCGACCTGGGCGACCGCACTGCCGGCGGCCGGCGTGGCAATCGCACCCACCGCGGCGCCGACGCCCCAGGTGGCGAACTTGCGCACCAGGCTCAGCAGGCAGGAGAGGAACACATCGAGGTTGTCGGACAGCAGCGCGGTGCCACGGGCCGGGGCGGCCACGCGTACGTAGTGGGTGATGTTCAGTTGCTTTTGTTGAAGCAGTTTGACGAGCGCGTGGAGCTTGGCCTGTTCGGTTTCGGCAAAGGCCAGGCGCTCCTGGGCCCGGGCCGGGTCCTGCTTTTCCTGCTCGATTTCATCGGGCCTGGGATCACGGCGGTAGTGCTCGATCCATTTCGACAACTGCGCATCGTTGGGGTCCATGCACAGCAAATCGGCCACCAGCCCGCCGCGCGAATGGCTGACCACTTGCAACCGGGCACCTTTGGGCAGCCGCTCGACCGCCTGCAGCGCATTGTCGATCGGGCTTTGCGAGAAGGTGCGATGCTCCAGGGCAACAATCTGCGTACCGAACCTCAGTTGCAGGTCTTTCCAGGCCATGGTGCTCGGCAGCTCGCCAAAACTGCCCATCGTGTGCGAGCCCGTGCCGTGGATGAACAACAGGATCGGCTTGCCGGCATCCAGCACGCTGTCGCTGGCAATCATGTCCTGAGGGCTCAACACTCCGCCGTTCCAGCGGTACAACCCGGGCGGACCGGCAAGCTGGCTTTCGATGGCGGTCATCAGGGCCGTGGCCCCCTTTTGCGCTGCCCAGTCCACGGCAAGGCCGGTGGCCCTGTCGATGACCAGCGCCTTGGCGGCTTCAGTGATGGCGTCATCTTCCAGCACCAACTGCCGGACCTGGCGCCAGACCCAATCCACCGCACCGCGGTTGCGGCCCTGACTGTCGGTGAAGCGGGCGAAATCGATGGCGCCGTCGCTGTCGACCACATCCGGGCGGGTGCGGCGCAACTGCTCGACCAGCGCATCGGCGCGAATATAGATGGTCGAGCCATCGGCGGCGTCCAGCGCCAGCAGAGCATGGGGATCATTCAAGGTTTTGCTGCGGGGGGCATCGCTGGCGCGCGCGGCGGGCGCCAGTTGCCAGCTATGCAGCACGCGCAGGTTGTCCAGGGTGCTGACCGACCCGCCACTGGCGCTGCGACTGGTCGAGGATGCCGGTTGCGCCGGCGTGCCATCGGCGGATTGTTGCAGGGGCAGCCTGATCAGCGGGGGGGCGTCAGTTGGCTTCATGGTCAAACCCTCGGCATCCATCCCCTCACTAAAGTTCATGCTTAGTTACATTTCAAGATCACCTTAAACATAGAGATTTTGGTGATTCAAAAAGATAACAATGCTGCTTTAGTTAATAGCGAAAGTTTCGGGGTTATTATTTTTTTATCGAGGTGTGTAGCCGCTGCCGCCAGGCTGCGATCGACTGCGTAGCAGTCGCAAACCGGACAGGCCCTGGACGAAACCGGCGACCATGGCGCCCAGGGCAATCAGATAAAGGGGGTCCATGCGCAGGAACATCCTTCGAGAACCGAAAGACGCATTCCAACCCTGCGTGTGGCTTTAAACCGGAGCGTCGATCACCCGTATGGCACAGCTTTCACCCAGATCGACCAGGCGCAGGTAATGCGTTGAACCATCGGCACCGAAGAACTTGTCGGCTCGCTCGCCGGTCAGCTTTTCCTGGAACTTGAATGGCTGGGTGATGAGTCGTTTGATGTCCTCGCCAACACTGCGGGCATGAGCGTCGATCCATTCGATGGCGTTGCGACGGTCTGCCAGCGGTGCCTTGGTGTTATTTGTCGCCCTGGGCATCACGGCGGGGTACACGACCAACTTCTCGGTGTTGTAACGCATGAACACGTGGCACAACTCGTGGCCTTGCTCGTCGAAAACGGCGGCACGCAGGTTGGCCTCACCCTGCTTGTACTTCCACGCCTCATGGCTGGCATCGACGAATACGCCCCACGAAACCTGGCCTTTGATACCGCCTTTATCGAATTCGACCTGATTTTCGATAAATGAATACACCGTTTTGTTTACCCGCACCCAGCCAATCTTTCCCGCGGCCGAAACACAGAGGTAGCGATACTTGGGTTTAAGCGAGTGCTCTTCAGCGCCGATTGGCCAGTTCAACAAGTCATCGCCTTGCAACGAGTGTTGAAAGCGGGCTTGCTTGTGATCATAGCGAGCGACCACCGTACACTTCCTCGGGTTGGACTGCGGCCTTTTGGCGAGCACAGACCTGACCTCAGCCTCGATCGACCGTTCGGCAGGCACACCACTCAAGGCAGCATCGGCTTTTTCCAGCGCCTCGCGCAGCTTGTTGTACCTGCCTGCCAGCTTGCCCGCCGCCTTGCTGGCCGCTGCGAGAAAGTCAGGCGTGAGTCGGATAGCGCTACGCTCCAGGTCCCGGACCAGTGCATTGACCTGCTTGCTGACACCCCGAAAACGCAGGCTGACTTCCCTGTTCCTGCGCTCCCCTCCGTTGGTGAGGTTCTGGCTGCCCACGGTCACGAACACACCTTCTGCCACGATCATCTTGGCGTGAAGGTTCGGCACCCGGTAAACCGGAATCCGGTTTTCAAGTAACGTATCGATGGCCTCGAAGGTCGACGCGCCTGAAGCAAGTACCTGGGTATCCACCAGGGTATAGACCTCGGCAGTCTTGCCCAGCCGGGCAATCTCAAGGGCTACGGAACCGGTCAGGTAGGGAGAGAAAATCTTCAGCCTGGCGCTCTTGCCAGCAAGCTCGGCCTTGACCAGAGGCACGATATTTTCAGTGAACTTCAACACCGGCATCCTTGTATTCACAGCGTGTGTCGAAACCGGCTAAATGCTCTGTGTAGCAGGCTTCAGGCGCCTTGCGCGCCTTCAGCAGACAATACCATATTGACATCACTGGTTCAGTAGTGCGGAAACGCTCGCGCCCATGCCCAAGAGGGATGTGCCCCACACCAACCATCTTCGGAGTGGGGCGCCCCCTTAGTTGTGAGCTGGCCGGGCCGCCATGTCCGCACCCGAAGCTACCGGTTCACGCGTCCCATGCGCCGCGCTCCGGCAGGCAACGAAATCCTCCTTGCGCAACACCACCAGGGCAATCAGCGAGACGATCCCGGTGCCGATATAGAAGTACCAGGGCGAGGAAATATCCCCGGTCTGCTGGATCAACCAGGTGGAAATCAACGGCGCACTCCCGCCGAACACTGCCACCGGAATGTTGTAGGCCACGGCAATACCCGTGGAGCGAATCCGCGTAGGCAACAGCTCGCTCATGGTCGCGTAGGTGGACGAGGCGTACAGCCCGAAAAGAATCGCCACCGCCATCAACGGCAAGAAGAACGAAGCCGGGGTCGCCGTGGGCGCGGCCTTGAAGAACCAGAACATCGCCAGCGTCGCCAACACCCCCACCACCATCAGGAACGGCTTGCGTCCGTATTTGTCGGTGAACATCCCGCCAAAAGGCATGACGAAGGCCGCCGACAGGCTGGCGATGAACACGTAGAGCAAGGTGGTGCCACTGTCGAACTTGAGGATGCGCGACATGTAGGTGGAAGCGAAGGTCAGCACCAGATAGAAGATCGAGCTGTGCAGGGTGATGATGAAGAACACCAGGGTAATCGCCCGCTTCCACTGCCAGACTTCACGCAGCGGCGCCTTGGAAGTTTCGCCGGCGTGCTGCAGGGCGAGGAACTCCGGGCTGTCTTCGAGCTTGAGGCGGATGTACATGGAGACCAGGCCCATGGGGCCGGCGGCCAGGAAGGGAATGCGCCAGCCCCAGTCCTGCATCAGTTCGGCGCCCAGCATCCAGGTCATGCCATTGGCCACCACGCCGCCCAGCACCAGGCCCAGCACCGCCGTGACCATCAGCCAGCAGGTGGAGAAACCCCGCCGTCCGGGGCCGGCGTACTCGGAGATGAAGCTGGTGATGGTGCCGATCTCGCCCCCGGCGGAAAAACCCTGCACGCAGCGAATCAGTACCAGCAGGATCGGCGCGGCAATGCCGATGGACGCATAGGTGGGCAGCAAGCCCAGCAAGCACGTGGAGCCGGACATCATGACCAGCACGGTGATCAGGGTCTTGCGTCGACCGATGCGGTCAGCCAGCGGACCGAAGAACAACCCGCCCAGGGGACGGATGAAAAAGCTCAGGGCAAAAGCGGCAAAGCTGCTGAGCAAACTGGTGGTGGGGTCGTCGGACACGAAGAACGCCTGGCCGATGTACACCGCCAGAAAACCGTACACGCCATAGTCATACCATTCGATAAGGTGCCCCGAGGTCGCCCCGATAAAAGCGCGCCGCCGTTGCCGGGCCGGGTTGTGCTGATGCGTTGCCATAGTAGTGTTCCTGTCTTGTTCTTATTGATGGAAACCCGTCATGGAAAAACCGTTCACGCGATAGCGGCCTCCTTCAGCCATTGACGCAGTTCGGTCTTGAGCACCTTGCCGTAGCTGTTCTTCGGCAGCTCGGCGAGGAACACGTATTTCTTCGGTTTCTTGAACGAGGCCATGCGCTCGACGAACCAGGCCGTGAGTGCAGGCTCATCCGGCGGACTGTCGCCACGCGCGACCACGAAGGCCACCACCGACTCGCCCCACGCCTCGTCCGCCTCGCCCACCACGCACACCTCGAACACTTCGGGGTGCAGCGCCAGTACCTCCTCCACCTCCCGCGGGTACACGTTGCTGCCGCCGGAAATGATCACGTCCTTGCAGCGGTCGGTGAGGGTCAGGTAGCCCTGGTCGTCGAGGTAACCGATATCGCCAGTCAGCAGCCAGCCATCGACCAGCGTCTCGCGGGTAGCCACCTCGTTGCGCCAGTAGCCGTGCATTACCGTCGGACCGCGCACGGCGATCTGGCCGGCGAGCCCCGGGGCAAGGGGGTGCAGTCGGGCGTCCAGCACCTGGATGTCCACGCAGGAATGCGCCCGCCCGACCGATGACGCAATACGCGCCCATTCAGGCCGCTGGCGATCGGCGATCAATTCGCGGGACAAGGCGCTGATGGTCATCGGGCTCTCGCCCTGGCCGTAGATCTGCACCAGGCGCGGGCCGAAGGTGTCGACGGCGTCCTGCAGGTCGGCCAGGTACATCGGCGCACCGCCGTAGACGATGGTCTTGATGCCCTCGCCGGCATAGCCCGTCGCCCGCGCCTGCTCGACCATGCGTTTGACCATGGTCGGCGCCGCGAACAGCGACACATCGCCGAGCCCGGCCGCCAGCGCGAACACTTCCTCGGCCTTGAAGCCACGGGACTCCGGCACCACATGACGGGCGCCGCAACGCACATGAATGAAGTTGTACAACCCGGCGCCATGGGACATGGGCGCGGCATAGACCACCGCGTCGTCGCTGGTGACCGCATCGACATCCAGCGAATAGCACAGCGACATCGCCATCAGGTTGCCATGGGACAGCATCACCCCCTTGGAGCGCCCAGTGGTGCCGGAGGTGTAGAACAGCCAGGCCAGATGGTCGGCATTGCAGCTGTAGGGCGTTGCCAGCGCATCGCCAATCGCCGCTGCCACCCGCCCGCGTCCTGCCAGCTCACGGCAATCGTCCGTCAGCTCGCCAGGCGCAAACACCTGGCCATCATCGGTAAAGACCACCCGCGCCCGGGCGTTATCGACAATCCAGCCCGCCTCGCTGCGATGCAGCTTGCAGTTGATCGGCACCACCACGGCACCGATCCACCACGCGGCATACATCAACTCCAGGTACTCGCAGCAGTTTTTCATGAACAGCGCCACGCGATCGCCCGGCTCGACCCGGTGCTCATGAATGAGGTCATGGGCCAGGCCGCGCACCTGGGTGGCAAAGCCCCGGTAATCGGCACGCTGCCGGTGCCCCTCGTACAGTGCCCCACGTTCGGGCCAGCACTGGGCGGCATTATGTAGCCAGTTGGCAATATTCACCGTCACGCCCTCCGTGCCTGAAGCACCGAGGCATAGTTGGCGACCGCCATGCCGCCCATGTTGAACAACAGGCCGAACTCGGCGTCGGCCGCCGCCAGGCCGATGGGATTACCGGTCAACTGGCCGAACGCCAGGGCATACATTGACACGCCCGTGGCCCCGACCGGATGGCCCTTGGCCTTGAGCCCGCCGGAGAGGTTCACTGGCAGCTTGCCACCGGCCTGCACTACGCCCTCCTCCAGCGCCCGGTAGCCCTGGCCTTTGGGCGCCAGGCCCATGGCTTCATAGATCAGCAGTTCGGCGATGGTGAAGCAGTCGTGCACCTCGGCAAAACCCAGGTCATCCAGGCTCACCTGCGCCTTGCCCAGGGCCGACTGGATCGCCCGCTGCGGTCCTTCGAAGGCCAGCAGGTCGCGTTTGGACAGCGGCAGAAAATCGTTCACCTGCACCAGGCTGCGAATCGCCACCTCGCGGCGGAACTGCCGGGCACGGGCTGGCGAGGCCAGCACAATCGCCGCCGCACCATCGGTGACCAGCGAACAGTCGGTCAGGCGCAGTGGCTCGGCGATATAGGGGTTGCTCTCGGACACCGTGTTGCAGTGCTCGAAGCTCATCGCCTTGTGCATCTGCGCCAGGGGGTTGGCCATGGCGTTGGCGTGGTTCTTCGCCGCAATCGCAGCCATGGCCGACAGCGGGCTCTGGTAGCGCTCCCCGTAGCCGGCCGCTGCCAGCCCGAACAACTGCGGAAAACTCAGCCCCGCCTCCTGCGCATCATGCTGATACCCCGCCCCGGCCAGGGCCTGGGTCACCTGGGCGGTGGCGTTGGAGGTCATCTTCTCCGCCCCCACCACCAGCACCAACTCGGCGGCGCCGGACAGGATCGCGTTGATCCCCGCTTGAATCGCCGCCGAACCCGAGGCGCAGGCGTTTTCGCAGCGAGTGGCCGGTTTGAAACGCAGGGCGGGATCGGCCTGCAGCATCAACGACGCCGGAAAACCATCCGGCACCAGCCCGGAATTGAAATGCCCGAGAAACAGCGCATCGATCTCGGCGGCGTCCACCTGCGCATCCGCCAGGGCGGCACGGGTGACATCGACGATCAAATCTTCCAGGGTGGCCTCGGCCAGGCGGCCAAAACGCGAATGCGCGGCGGCGACGATGCTGACGGAGTCGGTAGCCATGGTGGTTATCCTTGTGGTTGAACAGGCGTTACCTACAATGGCCCCAACCCCGAAGCCCTCGCTATTCGTGCAACTACGTATAGGGATCCGTAGCCCGACTGATGGATACTGCGTGGGAAATCCCACTCGCACGAGGCAGGCCAGCCCCATGACCGACCCCGCCCGACAACTGCAAGACCTGGAGCGCCTGGCGTTCCAGGTATCGCCTGCGCCGCAAGTGATCACCGGCAACCGCCGCATGCTCGACCTCAACGAAGCCTTCCAGAGCCTGTTCGGCTACGAGCGCGACGAGTTGATCGGCGAACTCATCCTCAAGCTCTACCCTTCGCAGGCCGACTACAACGCCATCGGCGAACGCAGTTTGAGCTGGCTGCGCCATGCCAAGAACGGCGCCTACTCGGATGAACGCTTCATGCAGCACCACAGCGGCGAAGTGTTCTGGGCCCGGGCCAATGGCTACACCCTGACGCCGGAGGATCCGTTTCAGTTGATGGTGTGGCATTTCGAGCGGATGGACCGGGTGTTTCGGCCCACGGTGAACTTGACGCCCAGGGAGCGGGAGATCTCGGCGCACATCGTCAACGGCCTGACGTGCAAGGAGATCGGGCGCAAGCTGGCCATTTCCCACCGGACGGTGGAAGTGCATCGGGCGCGGTTGATGAAGAAATTGCAGGCCAAGAACAGTGCGGAGCTGGTGTCGCGGATCATCGTCCTCAACTGACCCCCTCACCCGATGTAGCCGCTGCCGCCAGGCTGCGATCGGGCGCGAAGCGGCCGCAAAACCTGACCACCCGAATCCGCCTGGTCCACCGAGGTGCCCGAGTTACGGCTGCTGCGCAGCCGATCGCAGCCTCGTTCCTCGGCAGCGGCTACACCATGCACCCAGGCCCATTGTGGGAGCTGAACACCACTCCACCAAGGCGCCTGACCTACGCCAGATGTAGCCGCTGCCGCCAGGCTGCGATCGGGCGCGAAGCGGCCGCAAAACCTGACCACCCGAATCCGCCTGTTCCACCGAGGTGCCTGAGTTACGGCTGCTGCGCAGCCGATCGCAGCCTCGTTCCTCGGCAGCGGCTACACCAGGCACCCAGGCCCATTGTGGGAGCAGGCATCGTCGCAGAGCCCTGGCCAAACGCCCCCCCACCAAGGCGCCTGATCCACGCCAGATGTAGCCGCTGCCGCCAGGCTGCGATCGGGCGCGAAGCGGCTGCAAAACCTGACGCCTCGAATCCAACTGTCCCATTGAGGCGCCCGAGTTACGGCTGCTGCGCAGCCGATCGCAGCCTCGTTCCTCGGCAGCGGCTACACCAGCCATCCAGGCACCCAGGCCCATTGTGGGAGCCGGCATAGCCGGCGATGGCCACACCACGGAACTCTGGCCAAACGCCACTCCACCACTCGTCGCCTAGAGCTCCCCGCCCCCCAATCCCCACCACCCTCTGGCTTATCAATTGCACAAGCCGGCCCCAGCAGCCCCGCAAAGACGTAATTCTGACGCGGCAGCGGCCAAAATTATCGTCCAAGGGGCGCTCCCAGAGACGCCTGCCCAGTTATCGGAGATGTAACGTGTCAACGCTCAGTGAAATCGCAATGAACCACGCGCGAATGGTCAAAAGGCTGGCGGAAGAGTCGATCGCAACGCAGGAGCGGCAGCCTCTGGTCGTAGGAAATTTTGACGTTTCTGCCATGGATACACCGCACCACCTGCCGCTGCATTTCCTGATGGAAGACAGAAACATCGACCTGATCAGCGCAGCTGTCTGATACAGGCATCTCCCCTTGGAGGACTGGGCCGGTTTTCACAACCAGAAACAGGCTCAGCCCTCTTATTCAAAATAAGCAGTATTATATTTTTATTGATTCTTTTACGGAATAAGCAGCCCTCCGTATAACAGTCGCACATTCATACCCCTGTGCGAATCGAATCATGTCTCCCGGACAACACCACCCCACACTGTTCGCCCAGCAACTGTTGCCCGGGCAACAGCCAAGCAACAAAACACCTCCCGCAGCAACAGCGCAAGGTCGAAAAAACCGGCAAAACCCCCATAAAACGGGGCTTTGGAGTGTGGTACAGCATTTGCTCAAGCCTGTGTACCGCTCTGTCCGCAGAGCATCACTACAGGACCTGAACATGACTGCAGCACTCAACGTGGTCGCCGTTTCCGGCGGCGCCTATCGCCCCTCCCGTACCCTGGCCCTGACCCAGGCCATCCTTGCCGAACTGGGCAACCACCTGACTATCGATGCACGTATCGTCGAGCTCAGCGAGATCGCCCGCCCGTTGGGCAATGCCATGGCGCGCAGCGAGCTGCCTGACGAGGTGGAGCAACAGCTACAAGCCATCGAGAACGCCGACCTGTTGATCGTCGCCTCGCCCGTTTACCGCGGCTCCTACCCCGGCCTGCTCAAGCACCTGTTCGACCTGGTGGGCCAGCACAGCCTGGTCGACACCCCGGTCCTGCTCGTGGCCAACGGTGGCAGCCCGCTGCACGCGCTGGTCATCGATCACCAGTTGCGTCCACTGTTCAGCTTCTTCCAGTCGCTGACCCTGCCCATCGGCGTGTACGCCAGCGAAAGCGACCTGCGCGATTACCAGGTCAGCAGCGACGCCTTGCAAGCCCGTATCCGCCTGGCCGCCGAACGCGCCCTGCCACTGTTCACCCCATACGCGCACAGCCTGCGCAAGATCGCCTGAGGAGCCGAACGATGAACGTATTCTGGTTCCTGCCCACCCACGGCGATGGCCATTTTCTCGGCACCAGCGAAGGCGCCCGCCCGGTCAGCCTCAACTACCTGAAGCAGATCGCCCAGGCCGCCGATGGCCTGGGCTACTACGGCGTACTGATTCCCACCGGCCGCTCCTGCGAAGACTCCTGGGTGGTCGCCTCGGCCCTGGCGCCGCTGACCGAGCGCCTGCGCTACCTGGTGGCGATCCGCCCCGGGATCATCTCGCCGACGGTATCGGCGCGCATGAGCGCAACCCTCGACCGGCTGTCCGGCGGGCGCCTGCTGATCAACGTGGTCACCGGTGGCGACCCGGACGAAAACCGTGGCGACGGCATCCACTTGAGCCACAGCGAACGCTACGAGGTCAGCGACGAATTCCTGCGCATCTGGCGCCGCGTATTGCAGGGCGAAGCGGTGGACTTCGAGGGCAAGCACTTCAAGGTGCAGAACGCCAAGGCGCTCTACCCACCGGTGCAGAAGCCCTACCCGCCGCTGTATTTCGGCGGCTCTTCCGAGGCCGCCCATGAGCTGGCCGCCGAGCAGCTGGACGTTTACCTGACCTGGGGCGAGCCACCTGCCGCCGTCGCCGAGAAGATCGCCGATGTACGCGCCCGCGCCGCCCGCCACGGGCGCACGGTGAAGTTCGGTATCCGACTGCATGTGATCGTGCGCGAGACCGCCGATGAAGCGTGGCAGGCCGCCGACCGCCTGATCGCGTCGATCTCCGACGACACCATCGCCGCCGCCCAGCAATCCTTCGCCCGTTTCGACTCCGAAGGCCAGCGGCGCATGGCCGCCCTGCACGGTGGCCGCCGCGACCAGCTGGAAATCGCCCCCAACCTGTGGGCCGGGGTCGGCCTGGTGCGTGGCGGGGCCGGCACCGCTTTGGTCGGCGATCCACAGCAGGTGGCGGCGCGTATCAAGGAGTACGCGGACCTGGGCATCGACAGCTTCATCTTCTCCGGCTACCCGCACCTGGAAGAGGCCTATCGCTTTGCCGAGCTGGTTTTCCCGCTGCTGCCGGAACCCTACAGAAGCCTGGCCGGACGCGGCGTGACCAACCTCACCGGGCCATTCGGCGAAATGATCGCCAACGACGTACTGCCGCAGGCGCAGCACGCATGAGCCACGCCCTGCCCGCCCAACAAGGACAATCGAGGAACCCTGTGTGAACGCACACCACCCGCAAGCCGCTGTACTCAGCCCGCTGCAGACCGCCCGCCAGCTGGCCGCCGACTTCGCCGAAACCGCGAGCGAGCGCGACGAGCGTGGCGGCACGCCGAAAGCCGAGCGCGATGCCCTGCGCCAGAGCGGCCTGCTCGCCCTGAGCATTCCCAGCCAGTTCGGCGGCCTGGGCGCCAGCTGGAGCGACACCCTGAACATCGTGCGCGAGTTCGCCAAGGTCGACAGCTCCATCGCCCATGTCTTCGGCTTCCAGCACCTGATGCTGGCCACCGTACGCCTGTTCGCCCGCCCCGAGCAGTGGCAGCCCTGGTTCGAACAGACCGCGCGCAAGAACTGGTTCTGGGGCAATGCCCTGAACCCGCTGGATACCCGCACCGTGGTGCGCAAATTCGACGGCTGGCGCGAGTTCTCCGGCAAGAAGAGCTTCTGCTCCGGCGCCAGCGACTCGGAAATGCTCATCGCTTCGGCGGTGGACGAAAGCGCCGGCGGCAAGCTGCTGATCGCCGCCATCCCCAGCGCCCGCTCCGGCATCACCCTGCATGGCGACTGGAACAACATGGGCCAGCGCCAGACCGACAGCGGCAGCGCCACCTTCGAACGGGTACGCGTCGAGGAGTCGGAACTGCTGCTCGACCCCGGCCCGCTGAGCACCCCGTTCGCCTGCCTGCGCCCGCTGATCGCGCAGCTGCACTTTGCCCATGTGTTCCTCGGCATCGCCGAAGGCGCCCTGGAAGAGGCCCGCCAGTACACCCTCAAGGAGGGCCGGCCCTGGTTCAAGTCCAAGGCCGGGCACGTAAGTGAGGACCCCTACATCCTGCGCCACTACGGTGAGTTCTGGGTGGGCCTCGAAGGCGTGCGGCTGCTGGTCGAGCGCGCCGCCAGCCAGCTCGACGAGGCCTGGCGCAAGGAACACACCCTCGGCAGTGAAGAGCGCGCGAAGCTGGCGCTGTCGATCTCCACCGCCAAGGTGGCGGCCACCCGCACGGGCCTTGACCTGTGCAGCCGCCTGTTCGAAGTCACCGGCGCGCGGGCCACCCATGCCTCGCTGCGCTTCGATCGCTACTGGCGCAACCTGCGGACCCAGACCCTGCACGACCCGGTGGACTACAAGATCCACGAACTGGGTGAATGGGCCCTGAACCAGACGCGCCCCACGCCGACTTTCTACTCCTGAGACATGCCCATGCAACTGTTGACGCTGCCACCCTCCCCGACACTGGCTACCTCGATCCGGGCGACCGCACAGGTCTTCGAAGACCCCAAATCGCAGGCGCTGCTCGCTCACTTGCAACAGGTCGCCCCCAGCGAGGCCAGCGTCCTGATCATTGGTGAGACCGGTACGGGCAAGGAGCTGGTGGCGCGACACCTGCACAACCTCAGCGGCCGGCGCAACGGGCCGTTCGTTGCGGTCAACTGCGGGGCGTTTTCCGAGTCGCTGGTGGAGGCCGAGCTGTTCGGCCACGAGAAAGGCGCCTTCACCGGCGCCCTGACCGCCAAGGCCGGCTGGTTCGAGGAAGCCAACGGCGGCACCTTGTTCCTCGACGAGATCGGCGACTTGCCCATGGCCATCCAGGTCAAGCTGCTGCGCGTGCTGCAGGAGCGCGAAGTGGTGCGCCTGGGCTCGCGCAAGAGCATCCCGATCAACGTCCGCGTGCTGGCCGCCACCAACGTGCAACTGGAGCGGGCGATCAACGCAGGCCATTTTCGCGAAGACCTCTACTACCGTCTCAACGTGGTCAGCCTGCAGCTCTACCCGCTGCGCGAACGGCCCGGCGACATCCTGCCGCTGACCCGTCACTTCATCAACAGCTACAGCGAGCGCCTGGGCTACGGCGACGTGCGCCTGAGCAGCGACGCCGAGCACAAGCTTGCCCGCTACGACTGGCCGGGCAATATTCGCGAGCTGGAAAACGTCATCCACCACACGCTGCTGATCTGCCAGGATGGCCTTGTCCGCCAGGACGACCTGCGCCTGTCCAACCTGCGCATCGAACGGCCGCAAAGCGCCCCGCCGGTCGACGAGTCCGCCGACGCCTTGCTGCAACGCGCCTTCCAGAAACTCTTCGAAGAACAGAGCGGCGCCCTGCATGAAAAGGTCGAGGAGGCGCTGCTGCGCAGTGCCTACCGTTTCTGCCATCACAACCAGGTGCACACCGCGAGCCTGGTGGGCCTGAGCCGCAACGTCACCCGCGCCCTGCTGATCAAGATCGGCGAGCTGGTGGTGAACAAGCGCCGGCCGGGGCAAAGCACACAGGGCGACCGGGTGATCAACCTGTCGATCTGACCGGTTCGATGCGATCGGCCACCTGGCGCGCCTGCTCCAGCACCTGGGCAAACACCTCGGCGGGCGCCTCCACCCGAACGCGCAGCCTGCCAAGGGTGCGACCCTGGATACGCTCCAGGCTGCCCTGCACCAGGCGAGTGGTGTAACCCAGCGCACAGGTGATGGCAGTAAGCTCCGGCTCGTGGCCGCTGGCGCCGGTGTAATGCAGGTCGAGCAGCAACGCCTTCGACGCCCGCACCTCGCTGGCACCCGGCTGCGCAGTGTGCAACAGGGTGCGGGTCACCTCATGCCGGGGATTGCCGAACACCTGCCACACCTCGCCCTGCTCCACCACCTCGCCCCGCTCCAGTACCACCACGCGATCGCACAGGTCGCGGATCACCTCCATCTCGTGGGTAATCAGGACGATGGTCAGGTTCAGGCGCCGATTGATATCGCGCAGCAGGGCCAGGATCGACTGGGTGCTCTCCGGATCGAGCGCCGAGGTCGCCTCGTCGCACAGCAGCAGGTCCGGCTCAAGCACCAACGCCCGGGCGATGCCGACCCGCTGCTTCTGGCCACCGGACAGTTGCGCGGGCCAGGCATCGCGCTTGTCCTCCAGGCCCACCAGTTGCAGCATCAGGGTCACCCTTCGATCGCGCTCGGCAGCGCCGATGCCCGCCAGCCGAAGCGGCAGGGCGATATTCTCGCCCACGGTTTTCGCCGCCATCAGGTTGAAGTGCTGGAAGATCATGCCGGTGCGCTGACGCTGGCGCGCCAGCCGGGCCTTGTCGAAGCCGGCGATGTCCTCGCCGTCGATCAACACCTGGCCACGACTGGGATCTTCCAGGCGGTTCAGCGAACGCAGCAACGAGGACTTGCCCGCACCGCTGCGCCCAATGATGCCGAACACCTCGCCACGGCGCACCTCGAGGTTGATGTCGCGCAAGGCGTGAACGGCTTGCTCACGCCCCGGGTACTGCTTGCCGAGCCCCACCAGGCGGATATGCACGGCAGCCGCCAGCGGCTGCGAATTGAAACTGACCATGAGCTGAACCTTCAGTCGGGAGCACGTAACCGCGGCTCAAAAGCCGGGGGCGATCTGGCCCTTGTAGCGGGTCAGGATGAACTGGCGCACTTCGGGCGAATTCAACGCCTTGGCCAGCTTCTGGATACGCGGGTCGTTGATGTTGTCCGGACGCGCCACCAGGAACTCGATGTACAGGTCCTTGCCCTTCTCGACGATCAGCGCGCTGTTGGTGTCGATGCCGGCTTCCAGTGCGTAGTTGGCGAAGATGAACGCCAGGTCGACCTGGTTCACCGCCCGCGCCAGCAAGGCCCCTTCCAGCTCACGGATCTTCAGCTTCTTGGGGTTGGCGACGATGTCACGCTGGGTCGCCAGGGTATTGCTCGGGTCCTTCAGGGTAATCAGCCCGGCCTCATGCAGCAGCACCAGGGCACGCCCCGTGTTCACCGGGTCGTTGGGAATGGCCACGCTGGCGCCATCCTTGAGCTCGGAGAGGTTCTTGATCCGGGTCGAATAGGCACCGAAGGGCTCGATATGCACGCCAACCACGGGCACCAGATCAGTCTTGCGAGTGGCGTTGAACTCGTCGAGAAATGGCCGGTACTGGTAGTAGTTGGCATCGAGGTTCTTCTCGGCCAGTTGCAGGTTGGGCTGGATGAAATCGGTGAACACCTTGAGGTCCAGGTCCACCCCTTCCTTGGCCAGCGTCGGTTTGACGAACTCGAGGATTTCCGCGTGGGGCACCGGGGTAGCCCCCACCACCAGCTTCTCGTTGGCGTGGGCGGACAGCGACAGAACAGCAGCCAGTACGGCCAGGGTCTTCTTCATGGTCTTGCTCCTGAACATTGAACAGTGGCCGTCGTGGGGAGGACGTGGGCCGGCGGCAGCTGAACCCGGCTGCCGCTGACGGGAAAAACAATCAACGCCTTGTGAAATGCCGCACCAGGCGATCGCCGCTAAGCTGCAGTGTTTGCACCAGCAGGATCAGCAGCAGCACGGTGACCACCATCACATCGGTCTGGAAGCGCTGGTAACCGAAACGGATCGCCAGATCGCCCAGGCCGCCACCGCCGACCACGCCGGCCATGGCGGTGTAATCCACCAGCACGATGGCGGTCACCGTGACGGCGGCGATCAACCCGGTACGCGCCTCCGGCAGCAAGGTGTGCCAGACGGTTTGCCAGGTGCCGGCCCCCATGGACTGGGTCGCCTCCACCAGGCCGCGGTCGACTTCACGCAGGGCGGTTTCCACCAGCCGGGCGAAAAACGGTGTGCAGCCGATCACCAGCGGCGGCGTCGCCCCGGCAACGCCCAGCGACGTGCCGGTGATCAGCGTGGTCAGCGGAATCAACACGATCAGCAGAATGATGAACGGCATCGAACGCAGCACATTCGCCATTACCGAGAGCAGGCGATACCCCCGGGGCGAGGCCAGCAACTGGCGCTGGCCGGTCAGGTACAGCAGCACACCCAGCGGCAGCCCCAGCAACACGGTAAAACCGAGCGCGGCGCCGAGCATGGTCAGGGTGTCCAGGCAGGCCTGGCCGATCTCCGACCAGTCGATATTGGCGAGCCACTCGTTCACAAACACCTCAAGACCAGTCATGGCGCGGCGGCTTGATATCATTGAGCAGCCAGTTGCCGACCACGTGGTACTTCCAGCGCACCGGATCATGCAGGGTATGCACCCGCGCATTGCGCCAGTGGCGATCGAGGTTGTGACGGCGCAGGGTCGAGCGGGTGCCGCTCAGCTCGAACAGCTTGTTGCTTGCCTCGATGGCGATCTCGGTGGTCAGCACCTTGGCTCGCGCCACCGCAATCGAGGCGGCGGCGACATTCTCTACATCCGGCGCCGGCCGGGCCTGATCGAGCACCAGGCCGGCACGTTCAAGCAGCGCCTCGGCCGCTTCCAGGCGGATATCCAGGGCACCGACCTGGATGATGGTCAGCGGATCTTCACTGGCCTTGTCCACCCCGGCATCGATCCACGGCCGTGCCTGCTCGCGCACGAAGCTGATGGTGTCCTGCAATGCAGCGCGGGCAATACCGGCATCAATGGCCGCCGTGGTGATCTGCGCGAACGGCCCGGCCAGGGTCGGGTTTTCGTAGGAGCGATAGCTGGGGAACAGATTGAACGCCGGCACCCGCAGCCCATCGGCCAGCACCGTACCGCTGGAGGTGTTGCGCTGGCCGATGCTGTCCCAGTCATCGACCACCACCAGCCCGGGCGTGTCACGGGGCACGAAGGCCAGTTGCCCGCGGCCCTCCTCGTCCACGGCCAGCACCCCGAGCCAGTGGGCATAGAGCGAACCGGTGCAGTAACCCTTGCGCCCGTCGATACGATAACCGTCGCCTTCACGCACGATGCGTGTGCGGATGTCCTGCACATTCTTGCCGCCGGTTTCCGACAGGGCATTGGCGAAGCGATGGCCCTTGAGCACCAGGTCGAAGAAAAAGCGCTGCTGCGCCTCGCTACCCTGCAGGCGAATATCTTCCAGCAGGCAATAGTGGTTCTGCGGAATCTGTCCCAGGGATGGATCGGCCGCCGAAATGATCGCGATCACCCGGGCCAGCGTCGCATAAGACACCTCGGCCCCACCGTAGGCCTTGGGCACGGTGATGCCCCACAGACCGCTGTTGGAAAACGCATCGACCACCTCAGCCGGCACCGCGCGCTGCGCATCGCGCTCGGCAGCCCCCGGTTGCAGCAGTGCGGCAACCTGGTGAGCAACGGCAATGGCTTCGGCATCGTCGCGAATGACATGGGCATCCGGCTGGTGGATGGGGTAATGGGCAGTGGTAACAGACATGATTGCTCTCTTATGCAAACGAAGGAATTCAGGCCAGCTCAGGCGTGCTGGCGAGCGCGTGCAGGCGGGACAGGTCGCGGTACCCCGCGCCCGGATGGCTGGCCGGCAGACGCGGGCCGTCGCCGAATAACTTGTCGCGCAAGGTGCCGGGGCGGTATTCGGTCTTGTACACACCGCGCTTCTGCAACTCGGGTACCAGCAGCTCGACCACATCGTGGAAGGTCTCGTGGGCCAGCGCGTAGGTGAAGTTGAAGCCGTCGACATCGGTCTCCTCGACCCAGGCCTGCAACTCATCGGCAACGGTTTCGGCGCTACCGACAATCAACGGCCCCATGCCGCCGATACCGGCCCAGTCGGCCAGCTCCTGCACCGTCCACTGCTTGTTGGGGTCGGCGGTGGAAAAGGTTTCCACCGCCGACTGAATGGCGTTGGTGTGAATGTGCTTGAGCACCTGGTCGGGCCGGTACTGGCCGAAATCGATCCCGGTCCAGCCGGACAACAGCGCCAGCGCGCCCTCATAACTGGTGTAGGACTTCAACTCCCGCCACTTGGCCTGCGCCTTGGCATCGGTCTCATCGACGATCACCGTCTGCATATTGAAGATCAGCACCTTGCGCGGATCGCGCCCGGCCTCCGCTGCGCGGCGGCGGATATCGGCCACGGTCTTCTTCAGCGTCACCTTCGATGGCGAGGCGACGAACACACACTCGGCATGCCCGGCGGCAAAGTGCTTGCCCCGACTCGACGCCCCGGCCTGATACAGCACCGGCGTGCGCTGCGGCGACGGCTCGCACAAATGAATCCCCGGCACCTGGAAATGCTTGCCGTGATGGCGAATCTCATGAACCTTGGCCGGGTCGGTGAACAGCCCCCGCACCCGGTCGCGCACCACCGCATCCTCTTCCCAGCTGCCCTCCAGCAACTTGTAGAGCACCTCAAGGTACTCATCGGCGAAATCGTAGCGGGCATCGTGATCGCTCAACGCCTTCTGCCCGAGATTACGCGCCCCGCTGTCCAGGTAGGAGGTGACGATATTCCAGCCGATGCGGCCCTTGGTCAGGTGATCCAGGGTCGACAGCCTGCGGGCGAAGGGATAGGGATGCTCGAAGGTCAGCGACGCCGTCAGGCCGAACCCCAGGTGCTCTGTCACCAGCGCCATGGGCGTGATCAACGCCAGCGGATCATTGACCGGCACCTGCGCCGCCTGGCGAATGGCGGCATCGCCGTTGCCGTTGAGCACGTCGTAGATGCCGATGACGTCGGCGATGAAGATACCGTCGAACTTGCCGCGTTCCAGGAGCTTGGCAAGGTCGGTCCAGTAGGAGAGGTCCTTGTATTGCCAGGAGCGGTCGCGGGGGTGTGCCCAGAGGCCGGGGGATTGGTGGCCTACGCAGTTCATTTCGAATGCGTTTAGACGGATTTCGCGTGGCATGGGGGGGCTCCTGATGGAATAGGCTTCGCGCTGTGGGGCGCGTCTTACAGCTCTATTTCAGGATCCGTGCCAACGATAAAAACGTTGAATTTCAATTACTTACAAAAATTTAAAACAGTATCAAGTGCACGCATCACTACAGGCTGTTGATCAACTGTTTGAAAATGAACAGGTGATGCGGCCCTTGAACTGTTTACCGGTCAAGCGTGCTCAGGCCTCTTCCCAGCGTTTACGCAGCGTCCTGATAAAAGCATTGCCCCGCAGCGGACGACCGTCTGGCCCGCACAACGCTACCGACCCCGCCGGCAGCCCGAAGACCTCCTCGATACGCGAACGAATACTGCTGACCTTGGCGTCAGAGCGCGCCGCACGATAACGGGCGGCCTTTGTGCTGGTGACCACGACCTGGTCCGCTTCCTGATCCTCCGGATCTTCAGCGTCCCACTCCGCTTCCTCCTCGAAATCCTCGTCCTCCACCTCGTCTTCGTCAGCATCGACCTCGCTGGCAGCTACCTCCTGCTGGCTACGGGAATACCAGGTACTGCCATCCTCCTTTTCCCACACCATGCCATCCTCGACATGGAAGGTGCGCACCGCTTCCGAGGCTGGCACGTAATCGCTGAATCGCGACCTCACCCCAGGCAACCGCCCAAAGGCAGCACCAAGGGCCGTCAGCACCTTCTTCGGCCCGGCCACCAGCAGGAACTCGGACCAGCACGGGTCTCGGAAATTGACACTGACCGTGCCATACAGAAACAGCGTGGCCCGCAGCGATGCATCTTCTGCTGCCAAGCGGGACAGCACCTCCATCACCGTGCGCGTGATGCTGAAACCCGCATCCTCCATACTTTGCGAATCGATTTCGACGGTGGGCAGGGGCGACCTGCTGCTGACGAATTGGAGCTCGGTTACCGATTTCTTGATCATGACATCCATTCCTTGCGCAGATTTGCAGGCGGGCGACTACCAGCCTGGAGCGTTTTGTCCTGAATACTCACCCACCGTCACGCCGGCTGCGCCCGATGCTTGTCCAGCACCTCGCGCGCCTTGCGCACCATCAGGTCGAAGCGGTCCACCAGTTGGGTCATCGCCTCCAGCGTATCGATTTCCTCGTCGCCATCGTGCTGCTCCAACAACTTGCTGATACCCGCCAGCACCGCTGGCGACCAACGCTCGTTTTCCTCACCTATCTCCTGCAGCGAATGCAGGGTATTGAGCCCACGCTGCCCACCTGCCTTAATAGCCTCAGCCTCCTCGTTCAAGGCAAAGCCTGGCTGCTCACCAGCGGACAGATCCGGAGCGAAGTCTTCTTCCTGCAACTCAAAGGCCGCCTCGGTAGAGGCCGAGGTTTCCCCCGGCTCCCCTTCGATCTCAACCGACCGAACCAGCTCACGGATAAAGCCTTTCGCCTCGCTGCTAAGAAACTGCACCGTGCCCAGATGGGTATTGCGTCTGGGCGATTGGGGCAGATAGAAGCGAACCTGCTCGCCCTCCCCCAATACCGCATCGCTCCAGTCACGCAAAGTATTGCCGGAACCCAGTCGCGGATAATTGACACGCGGATACAGACGCTCGACCACCTCGTCGCTCAAGGACTCAGGATCCACCAGCACACCGTACTTATGCAGTAAATCGAAGGTGACCTTAAAGCGCTTATCCAGCTGATTCGGATCGACCCCCTTGTGATACGGCCCGGCCTGGACTCGCTGAGCGGCCAGCAACGTACGGTTGTCCAGCACCCCCACCAGCTCACCCAAAGCCTGCTTGTCGCTGATGCCCTCTGACGGTACCCACTCAGCAAGAATGGACTGGGCGCTGGCCACCGCGTTGGCGATGGTCTGGTTGGCACTCGGCATGGGAAATCCTTTCGAAATGATCCGGGAAATTAAGGTGGTACGGCGATAATGGCGAATCGATGGCCACTTGCGCAAGTACGCCTTGGTGGTCGTCGTTCAGAGGGTTCTTGCGGCTGATCTGGCATGGTGTGCGCAACATCTTCCACCAGGGCGTTGGCCATGCCGCTGAGGTAATGGGCTGCCCAGATCAGTTCGCCGCAGAATAAGCGGTGGGTGGAGGTGCTGGTTTTGTTTGAGTCCACATTCATGCAAGCGCCCTGCGCACAAGTGTCATCTCAGGGCGCTCCAACTTTAGCGGCAACCAACGAAGCCTCAAAGCCGATATCGAGCCGCTGGTATGTTCAAAGACAGATTCGGCATCATCTTTTGCCGCGCGGCCTCGTAGCCATCCAGGTCCGCTATTTCCGGAAGAGACGGCACCGTGATGAACTCTCCCTGATCCAACCCGGAAAGTGCCGCATCCACCAGGTTATCTGCTTTCATCACGATAGCGCTCGGCAAGTACTCCAGCGGGGTGCCTGCATCGGCCCAGAAATCGGTGGCCGTCGCGCCGGGAAGAACGACCTGGACCCGGACGTTTTTGTCCGCAAGTTCATGGCGCAGCGACTGACTGAATGCCAGGACGAACGCCTTGGACCCGCCGTACACACCATTGAGCTTCTCCGGGGCAATCGCGACGATCGAGGCAATATTGATCAGCGTGCCCTGGCGCGCGACCAAGCCTGGCACCGCGGCGTACGTCAAACGCATCAGCGCATTCACATTGAGCGCGAGCATTTCCTCCATCCGATCGACATCCGATACCAACAGCGGGTCCGTCGCGCCGATGCCGGCATTGTTCACCAGCAGGGTAATGCTGGCATCGCTACGGAGCAGCGCTTCCACCCGGCGCAAGTCGGCTTTGTCGCCCAGGTCAGCGACCACCACTTCGACGGAGCGGCCGGTTTCATCGGTCAAGCGCTTGGCCAGCGCATTGAGCCGTTCACGGCTTCGCGCGACCAGGATCAGATCATAGCCACGATGGGCCAAACGTTCGGCGTACAGGGCGCCGATTCCGGCCGAGGCACCTGTAATGAGGGCGGTGCCAAGAGAAAGCGTAGTCATGATGGTGCTCCAGGTTGGGTAGGACTGGATGCAGAATGCTACGGTCTTGCGATATCTCAAATGACGTATAAGGTACTGTTTAAGGACATTTGAGGACCACACCATGCACCGCATCAGCTACCTGCTGACAGACGGCTTCCAAGTACTCTCCCTGGCGACCCAGGCAGTATTCGAATTCGCCAACATCGCCGCGCAGGAGCCCTTCTATACCGTCGAGCATTTCTCGCTCACAGGCGGCACGGTGCGCTCCTCCCTGGGCCTTGCACTCGACACACAACCGCTCGAGGCGCCACGGCTGGCCGATACCTGGATCATCGTCGGCGTCACAAACCCGTTGCCGACACAATCTTCGCCGCAGACACTCGAATTTCTACGCCGAGCCCAAGCCCATGCACGTCGTACCGTGGGCATTTGCACCGGGGCCTTCATTCTGGCCGAGGCCGGGCTGCTGGCAGGGCGTCGCGCCACTACGCACTGGGCCTACGCCCATGAAATGCAACGACGCTACCCTGACGTCAGCGTCGAACCAGACCGCATCTACATCGTCGATGGGGCCATCTGGACCTCGGCCGGCATGACCGCCGGGCTCGACCTTGCCCTCGGCCTGGTGGAAAAAGACCTTGGCGCGGACATCGCCCGTTCCGTAGCGCGCAAGCTGGTGATGCACCACTACCGTTCCGGCGGGCAATCCCAACATTCGGAGATGCTCCAGCTCGCGCCCAAGTCGGACCGGATCCAGCGTGCGCTGGAGCATGCACGCAAGCACCTCAGCCACCCACTGAGCGTCGAGGAACTGGCGGAGGTCGTGAACCTCAGCCCACGTCAGTTCTCCAGGGTGTTCAGTGCCGAAACCGGACAATCCCCGGCCAAGGCCATCGAGGGCCTACGCCTGGAAGCGGCACGGCTGATGATCGAGCAGAGCCGACACTCCCTGGACGTGGTCGCCAGGGAGACCGGCTTTCGCGATCGTCGCCACATGCGTGAGGTGTTTCTCCGAGGCTTCGGCATTCCGCCGCAGGCGGTACGCCGGGATGCCCGCACACCCCCGCGCTCATAGCTGTGGTACGCCCTCGGCTTTGGCGTGTTTTCTTGCTGCAACCAACGCCGGCTGCACAGGCCGAGGCGGCTTGGGCTGGATCTTGAACCAGATGGCATACAGCGCGGGCAGGAACACCAGCGTAAGGACGGTCCCACCCAGGGTTCCGCCGATCAAGGTGTAGGCCAACGTACCCCAGAACACGGACTGGGTCAGCGGGATGAACGCAAGCACGGCCGCCAATGCCGTGAGCAGAACCGGCCGCGCGCGTTGTACCGTCGCCTCGACCACCGCATCGAATGCCCCCAACCCGTTCTTCTCATTGGTGTGGATCTGGCCAATCAGGATCAACGTGTTACGCATCAGGATCCCTGCCAGGCCAATCAACCCGATCAGGGCATTGAAGCCGAACGGCTGGCCGAAGATCAGCAAGATCGGCACCACGCCCACCAGGCCGAGCGGCGCGGTGGCCAGGACCATTGCCATGGCCGCGAACGATCGCACCTGGAAGATGATCACGACCATCGTCAGGACCAGCATGATGGGGAACAGCGGCGCCAGCGCGGTATTGGCCTTGGCAGATTCCTCAATGGCGCCAGCGATCTCAATTCGGTAGCCCGCAGGCAACTGCGCCACGACCGGCTGCAGGTCTTTCCAAACGCTCATGGACACGTCTGGCGGTTGCAACCCTTCGCCGATATCACCTCGCACCGTGATCGTCGGCGTCCGATCGCGGCGATGCAAAACCGGCTCTTCTGGGCGAATGTCGAGGTCGGCCACTTGCGAAAGCGGGATTCGCTGACCGCCTTTGGCGACAAGCGTGAAGTCCTGGAGCTTGTTCGGGTCCAGCCGCGTCTGGCCTGCCGAGCGGGCCATGACCTCAACGTTGCGAATATTCTCCCGCACCTGGGTGACCGCAGTGCCCTTGAGCAAAAGCTGCAATTGTCGGCTTGCCTCGGACGACGTGAGGCCGAATGCCTGCAAGCGGTCCTGATCCAGCACCAGGTGCACGGTCGGCACCCGCTCCATCCAGTCGGTATTGACTGTTCGCATGTGGGTATTGGCCTGCATGACCGAACGCACGCGCTCGGCGAGCTCACGCACCTTGCCCAGCTCCGGGCCCATGACCCGGAACGCCACTGGATAGGGTGAATAAGGGCCGAACACCAGTTGGGTCACGCGGACACGCGCCTGGGGCGCCAGGCCGTTGGCAACGGCTTCACGCAATCTGTGCTTGAGCTCGTCCCGCGCCTGCTCGTCACGGGTGAGCACCACGATCTTGGCGAACGACGGGTCGGGCAATTCTGGCGCCATGGCGAGATAGAACCGAGGCGCGCCTTGCCCGAGGTAGGCGGTGATCATCTGGCTCTGCGGTTGCGCTGCAAGCCACTTCTCGACTTCTGCCGACGCGGCGTCTGTTTGTTCAATGGAACTGCCCTGCGGCATCTGGATTTCCACCAGCACTTCTGGCCGGTCCGACGAGGGGAAGAACTGCTTCTTGACCGCGCCCATGCCAACGATCGCAGCAACGAACACAGCCACCACCATCGACGCGACCCTCCACTTGCGCTGGATCACCCAACCAAGAAGCGCGCGAAAGCGGTTGTAATGACGGGTGTTGTAGATAGCTTCATGGCCACCTTCCACCTTCTTGATTGCGGGCAGCATCTTCACCCCGAGATAGGGCGTGAAGATCACCGCCACCAGCCAGGACGTGATCAGTGCGAAGCCGACGATCCAGAAGATGTTGCCCGCGTACTCACCTGCCGTGCTCTTGGCGAAACCTACAGGGAGGAAGCCGATGATGGTGACCAGTGTGCCCGATAGCATGGGGGCTGCGGTGTGGCTCCATGCGTAGGCGCTCGCCTGAAGACGATCGAACCCCTCCTCCAGCTTCACCACCATCGTCTCGATCGCGATGATCGCGTCGTCCACCAACAACCCCAGCGCAAGGATCAACGAGCCCAGGGTGATCCGATCGAAATCACGCCCCGTGGCCAGCATGATGAGAAACACCGCCGACAACGTCAGGGGCACGGCGGCGGCAACGACCAGGCCAACCCGCCATCCGAGGCTGAGCAGGCAGACCACCATCACCACCGCCAAGGCGATGAAGAACTTCAGCATGAACTCGCCGACCGCTTCGTTGATGTTCACGGCTTGGTCGGTCACTTTCGTCAGGCTCAGGCCCAAGGGCAGTTCTGCATTGATCGCAGCCACTTCGGCGTTCAATGCCTTGCCCAGCTCAAGGCCGTTCCAGCCTTCGCGCATCACCACGCCCAGCACAAGCGCATCTTCGCCATTGTTGCGAATTCTGAAGGTCGCCGGGTCCTCGTAGCCTCTTTTGACCTCGGCAACATCGGACAACTTGATCGACCTGCCGTCCGCCACGATTGGCGTGTTGCGAATCTGCTCGAGATCATTGAGCGCGCCGTCGAGGCGCACCTGCACCTGCGGCCCGCGCGCTTCGATGGAACCCGCCGGCGTAACCGCATTTTGCTCATGCAGCGCACTGAAGATGTCGGCCGGGGTAATACCGAGCGTGGCGAGACGGTCGTGGTTCAGGTCGACATAGATGCGTTCCGGCCGCTCACCAATGATGTTGACCTTCTTCACCCCCGGCACATGCAACAGCCGCTGGCGTAGCACCTCGGCGTGTCGCGTGAGCTTCCTGAGCGGCAGCCCCTGGGCCTTCACGGCAAACAGCGCAAAGGAGACATCGGCGTACTCGTCGTTCACCAGCGTAGGAGAAACGCCCGGCGGTCGACGGAGGGCTTCATCGTGTATTTTCTTGCGCGCCTGGTAGAACTCCTCCTGCACATCGCCGGGGGGCGTGCTGTCACGCAGGTAGAGGGTGGTGAACGCAAGGCCCGGGCGTGTGAAGGTCTCGGTGCGGTCGTACCAGCGCAGCTCCTGCATGCGCTTCTCCAGCGGCTCGGCAACCAGCTCCTGCATCTCCTGGGCGGTTGCACCCGGCCAGGCGGTGACCATGGTCATCTGCTTGACGGTGAAGGCCGGGTCTTCGGCCCTGCCCAGTTTCAGGAAAGCCAACACGCCGGACGCAAAGATCGCGATCATCAGGAAGAGCGTGATGGCACGTTCCCTGACAGCCAGTTCGGAAAGGTTAAATCGACTCATCGCTGGCCTCCTCCATCACACGAACCTGTTGGCCTTCGTGCAATTGGTGACCCCCCAGTGCAATCACTCGCTCCCCAGGCGCAAGGCCTTCGCTCACGACAGCGCTTTCGTCGGTAACCCGCGCAAGCTTGATGACCCGGTAATGCACTGTGCTGTCGGAAGCGACAACCCATACACCAGGTCCTTCGCCACGGTCGTACAGCGCGCCAAGAGGGACCTCTCGATCGTTGGAGGCATTGGGCATCCCAAGCCCGACCACCACGGTGGCGCCTAACGCAATTCCCCCGGATGCGCCTTCGAGCACATAACGCGCCCTGAACGTTCGGGTAACCGGGTCTGCAGAACCGGACAGCTCTCGCAGCTGGGCGGTGAACGCCTGGCCCTGGTCGCCATGCAACCGCGCGGTGACCCGCGAACCCAGCACGGGGCGCAACGTCTCGGGCAGCTCGACCCGAGCCTCGCGCGGGCCATCCTTGGCAAGCACGACGACCGGCTGGCCGGCCGCAACCACCTGCCCGCTATCGGCGAACCGCTCCACCACGATGCCGTCCACATCGGCACGCAGCACCGCATAGCCATAGGCGTTTTTCGCAAGTTCAAGCTTCGACTTGGCGGCGTTCCAATTCGACCGGGCGCCCTTCTGCGCTTCCTGCGCCTGGTCGAATGTCTTCGCTGACACCGCCCCTAGCGCAACCAACCCCTGCAAGCGGGCAAAGTCGGCCTGCGCCTTGACCAGCGCTGCATGGGCCGCATCAGCCAGCGCCTGCTGATTCTGAACATCCAGGCCAAAGTCGGTGATATCCAACAGCAGCAAAGGGTCACCGCGCTTGACGTGCTGCCCGACATCGACCAGCCGCTGGACAATCTTCCCGCCTACGCGAAATCCAATCGCGCTTTCCACCCGTGCTGCGATTACGCCGGTGAACTGCCGCTCTCGTAAAGCCGCGTCAGCACGCACGATGGCCGTGCTGACCGCTGGGGGGCGATCGACCCGTGGGTCGGGGGTGCGGTGATCGCCGCAGGCTGAAAGCAATACGCTCACAGCGACAGAAGCAAAAACAAGGCGCACACGAACAGGGATTGTCATTGGAAAGCCTCCTCAGTTGGAGGCATTTTGTTTACGAGTTACGAAACTGTCAACTCGAATACAAACTAGGGCGCCAGGCTCCGAAGGATCATATCGGTGACAGCCGTGACGCCACGCTCCAGCTCAGCCAGGCTCCTGCGCTCCATCGCAGGCGGGTGGGTGTAGGGAATCAAAGCTTCCTGGATCGCCAGCGCCACATCATCCAGCGGCGTCTTGCGCTCGAATTCGCCTGATGATCGGCCTGCCTCTACGATGGCCCGGATCATTTCGCCCAAGGCGCTCTGATGGCCGGCCGCCGTGCACCACTGCTCTTCCACTGCGACCACGACCAGCTCGAACAACTTGCTCTCGTTCATGAAAAGCGCATGGCTAAGCAGCAGCGCCTGCTGCGTGAATGCCCGCATCTTGCGGGTTGCGGTGGTTTGTTCGGCCGTCAGGTTACGCAGCTCGGTGTCCATCTCGCCCAGCACCATGGCAACGATCGCCTCGCCAATCGCCTGCTTGGAGTCGAAGAAGCGATAGATGTAGGCCGTCGTGATGCCGATGGCCTTGGACAGGTCGGCCACCGTGGTCTTGCGATAGCCGAACTGGCGGAACTGCTCGTTCGCCACGTGCAGTATCTGCAGGCGGCGGTCGTGCTCGGCAGGGCCACGCTGGCCGGAGGATGGCAGCTCGATGCTGTCTGTTGAAGTCTGCTTCATGAGGTCAATAGTCCATTGACAGATTAGGTAACGACTTTAAGATACCGTAAACAGAAATTAGTTTCTGAGGAAACGCAAATGAATCGATACCTGGTTGGAGGCGCCCATAGTGTACTCGCGCTCATGGCACTGGCGGGCCTTAATGGTTGCATGGTGGGCCCGGATTACGAACGGCCACAGGTTGAGGCCAACGCGCAATTCAAAGGAGCGCAGACGCTTGACGGACGCATAGCCCGCCCCTCCTCTGTGGCCTTCGACCGTTGGTGGCAAGGGTTCGGCGACCCGGTACTCGACCACCTGGTGGATACCGCCCTGGTTCAAAACCTCACGCTCGAGCAAACCATCGCCCGTAGCGCCCAAGCCGAAGCGGTGGCGCAAGGCGCCCGGGCTGAGTTGTTTCCAACGGGGCAGGCTTCGGTAAACGTAGCCCGCGCACGGCAATCACTGGAAGACCCGGTGGTGGCTACACAGAACGCTGTGCTCCCAGGGTTCGATCGCACGGGAAACCTTTATGGTGCAGGCGTCTCCAGCCTTTGGGAAATCGATTTGTCAGGTGGTTTGCGCCGCGGCTCGCACGCCGCGCTGGCCGAATATGAAGCGGCGCAGGCGGATGTCGCGGCGGCAAGGCTTCGGGTGACGGCCAGCGTGGTCGACAACTACCTGCTGATACGCCTGCTCCAGGCGCGCCTGGGTGTTGCCCAGGAGCAGGTCAACACCCAAGGCGATATCGAACGCCTGGTAGAAGCCTTGACCGCACGTGGGCTTGCGCCCGACCAAGAGTTGCAGCAAGCAAAGTCGGAGTTGGCGTTAACCCGCGCCACAGTGCCCGTCCTGGAGACCCGATTGACTGCGGCAAGGAACAGCCTTGACGTTCTTCTGGGCCGGCAACCCGGCACCCTGGAGGCGGCCTTGGACAAGCCGAAACCAATCCCCAGCGCGCCCTCAATCGAGGCCGCGGGTGGCACCACCGCCCTCTTGCGTAGACGGCCTGACCTGATGGTCGCAGAGCGTCGACTTGCAGCATCGAACGAACGCATCGGTCAGGCCATCGCCGAGTACTACCCGAAAGTGTCCCTGTCCGCACTCATCGGCACCACGACGACACAGGCCTCGAACCTGTTCAGCGGTGACGCCGGCCAGGCGATGGGAGCGCTCGGGCTGCGCTGGCGCCTGTTCGACTTCGGCCGCGTGGATGCCCAGGTAAAAGCAGCCAAAGGCAGCTACCGCGAACGTCTGGCGGGGTATCGCCAGAGCGTGCTCGAAGCGAGCGCCGAGGTGGAAGATGCGATCTCGGCGCTGGTCAACGGCGAGGTACAGGAAAAGCTTCTGGCCAATGGCGAAGCGTCTCGAAAACACGCCCGCGATGCCGTCCTCGCCAGTTACCAGCAGGGGAACAGCAGCTACATCGAACTGCTCGAAACCCAATCCCGACTGCAACTGATCCAGGCCCAGCGCCTGGATGCGACCTACGCCGCCTCTTCTTCGGCGGTGGCGCTGTACAAGGCTTTGGGAGGTGGCTGGGACGAGCCCACGGCAGTCGAGTAACAGCTCTCGGCTCTTCGGACTAAGCATTTCCCCAGAGCAAGCCACAAGTTGAATCACTTGTGGCGTGAGGCATCGTTGTCAGCGGCACTGGTCGAGGGGCTTGGCTGCACCATTGGCGTGCAGGTGCCTGTTGCACAAGACCCGGAGGCTGGGCTGGCGCAGCTTGGCTACTGGAGCGGCTCAACCGCGAACCGACCGACGATGAGATTGCCTACCGGCGACTATGGAAAAGCTAGGGAAGGTCTTCAAACAACCCTGCGCACAAGCGACGTCAACCTGCCACGGCGTACGGCAGCGCAGATTGTGCGGTGACGCGTTAGGCGGTTAGAAGAACTTCCTGAACGTCCGATACGTCGAGCGACGGCAGGTTGCCGACATTGATGCTGTACCTAATGCCTGTCACACCGAGTGGCGGCACGTAGTCATCGGGGAGCCTGGGGAAGTTGCCGGCGACTTCGAAGACATGGACATCGCGGAATGTGAATCGGAGGAGTGCGCCTGTCTGTCGTAGGCCCTCGTGCCAACCGAGTTGTGCTAGGCGTGAATCGAAAACATCTAGCGCACGCCCATCGGATGCCAGCTTCTCCCGAATTTCATCGACGCGGTCTGCCAGTGTTTCGTCGCCGCCAAGACTGCGCTCCAGCATGACGCTGACAAACAGGAGGCGCTTGCTGGCGGGTGCCTTCAGCTGATCAAAACGGGATATTTCGTGCTTCGGTTCCGATCGTGTGGTGGTCTTCACTTCGACGTGGACGCCATGTCCGACGAAATCATGACGTTCGCTTTCAGGGCCACTCCAAAGGTGGCTGACGCGCGGGCCGATGGTCGGGAGTAACACGTTGGACAGCACCCAGAGTTCGCCGAAAAGACCGATCTGCTCTGCCATGCTCAGGTCAGGTGCGACCGGGCGCAATGCCGCACGCATGTCGTCGATAACGCGTTCCACCGAGACAGCAGGATCGCGGCCTTCAATGCGGATAGCGTGGAGGACCTTGTTGGCTACTAGCGTAAGCAGTTCTTCGTGGTGGCTGCGTGCGGAAACGTCCAGCCAAGTCTGTCCGCCTTCCAGGATGCGGACCTGAAGGCTCTGCAGGTCCGGCGGCAGGTTTTGCGGGGCGACATCGATGGCCAGCAGCAGGTGCAGGCGTCCGTCGTCTGACACTCCGATCAGCGCTGCTTCCAGGTCTTCGGCCACCTGTTCGTAGATATACTCGTGCGGAAGTCGCTGCTCGCGCAGACTTGCCCAGCGGTCTTGCGTGATCTCAACCATTGCGTACCCCACGGTTCACGACAAGCCGTTGTTCGCCGTCCGCAGTGCGGGGCAGCGAAAGCGCAAGGCCCAGCACTGCCTGTGTTGGCGCGCGGAGCGGTTCGGGATCCAGGGGGTAGAGCAGGAGCAGGCCCTGCTGCGCGGGTCGGTCCTCGCGCATTGCCCGTGCATTGAAGCCGGAGCCAGCGCGGTAGTTCTCCGGTCCGCCATGCAGGTCGGCACCTTCATGGCGTGGATCGATCAGGATGCCGATCGACTCGTTGGCCTGCAACGAACGTCGAACAAGGCCGAAAGGCCTTCCACCCAGGAGTACCTGTCGTTCCCGCTGCGGGTTGGCTACGAACACGGTCCAGTTCGTCAGCTCTCCCGCTTCGGCTCGCTCCAGGATCCAGTCGGCAATCTCTGCGCCCTGAAATGCAATGCTGTTCGGGTGCCCTTCATAACGCCTCAGGAACAGTGCGATGTCCTCGGGTGGTACATCGTGTGCTATGGCGCCGCCGTGTGCGTCCTGTGTCGGGGGGTGCTGTCGCAACAGGCCGGACGCCAAGTCCACGTTCCGTTCCAGCAGTTCCCGGTCCTGCATCGGAAACAGGATCGTCTGCGGGTTTTCGCCAGACCATGACCGTGCATCATCCATCTGCATCCTGCTCTTATTCTTGCTGGTGAGCAGGAGCTTTGAATGGGCGCGCATCCGGATGGCCATCTGGTCAGGCCTGCGGCCGGCCTTGTTCAGTGCCGTGATGGAATCACGCAGGGATTCTTCGACCAGCGCCAACTCCACAAACCACTGAGCGATGCCTTCGGTTGTCCAGATGCGGATCAGGTCTTCATAACCTGTCCTGAAACCATACCAGCGGGCCATCTGCAGCAGAGCGTCCGCCAGCGTTGTGGTGCGCAGGAAATAGGCGATCGTCAGTCCCTCAAGCGTCAATCCGCGCGACAGCCGATTGCCGCCCACTGCAACGAGCTGCCGCCCAGGCTTGGCGTCGTATTCCAGTTCGTCGCCCGTCGTGCTGTTGAGCACAACGACGACCAGACGAGCCAGATTCGTCACTGCCTCTTCCAGCAGAACCTCTTCGCTGCAAGGCAGATCTACCGGTCCCAGCCCTGCGAGCGTTGACCTGAACATCAATTTGAGCACACCGGGTTCGGCGTCCTCATGATGGAACCAGTTGCGGATCTGTTCCTTGATCGCCTCTCCAATACGCAACTGGTCCTGCTGGAACTGGGATACGTGCACCAGCATCGTGTTCGGCTTACCCATCTGGCCGCGCTGCAGTCTGATGGCGCCAGCAAGTGCAAAGGTCAGGAGGGCATCGGCGAGCGACTGGGGAAGATCCAGCGGTCCCCGAACAACAATCGCCTCGCCCCTTTTGCGCTGCTTCGGCTTCAGAGCCTTCACATCTGCCGCGTCTACAGGGCGCAGTACATCGCGGCCCTGCGAGCTGACGCCGAAAAGCTCTTCCGTTCCGGTGTAGCCGTCCGGCCGCGGAAGCTGCACGACGAAGTCCTTGGGGAACAGGTCTTCGCCGACCTGGCTGTCACTGGCGTCTGGGTCGATGAGGATGTTGGCGAATGGCGTAGCCGTGTAGGCGATGTATGTGGCCCGCGGAATCTTTCGGAGAATGTCGCGAATCAGGGCGTTGGTCAGTGACGGGGCCGTGTCGTCATCCGGTTCGGTGTCGGTGTCGATACTGGGGTCGCGCCGATTTCCGCGTGTATTGATGGAGGCCTGATCGGCTTCGTCATCAATGAGAAGAACCGGTACATCAGCGAGCCGGCCTTCGAGTTTGCCGAACCACTGGTTGAGCCGTTTCAGGATCGGCGTGATCTTCTTCGCGACGATCAGAACGGTACCGGTCGATGCGAATCCGTCGGCCACCTCCGGCTCACGAAAGTCTGAAGCCTCATCGGTCAGCTTGATCCAGTCGACGCCGGTCCCGGCCAACTCCAGATCCAGGCGCTTCTGCGTCTGGTTCCGCAGTGAATCGTGAATGCCTGAAAGAACGATGATCAGGCGGTAGCCGACATCGGCTGCGCGCGCTGCCACAGCCGTGAAGTTGGCGGTCTTGCCGGACTGAACGTAGCCGACGACCAGACCGCGGCACTGGAATTCCGGGCGACCTACTGGTGTGGTCTTCGAGATGATCCGCAGTGACTCTTCCGCGACCGACGCAATCTGGTGCGGCTTCCATTTGGGCTGGGCCCGCAGATAGGCTTCATGCCGGGACCAGTTGGTCCAGGCGGTTGCATCAGTCCACAGGGTCAGCCTGGGTTTCAGTGTAAGGGGAAGTGGAAGCCGGACCTGCATCAGGCGTTGTCCATCAGCTGGTCCGGGACACCGGCCGTCTCCAGTGCGCGAAGGAATTCAGACAGAGCCGTCTTGGCCTCAGCATCCTTGTCGATGAGCTGCACGAGCGTCACCAGCGTCGGCATCAGCGGGGTGACCTCGACTTCCTCCCCCTTGAACCCGGTTTTGCGTTGCCATGGCTTGTCGCCGCTACTGACAAGGCGGATTGAAGTTCTGTCCTTCTTTGCAGCCGGGGCCGGAGCAGGTGCCGCCACGGGAGTACCTCCCACTACAGTCGTTGGAGGCAAGAAGCCGCCTGGCGCTGGCGTGCCGGCCGGCGACACAGTCTTGCCGCCTCCTTTCGGAGTCGGCGCAGGTTTTTCCTTCTTGTTGTACCGGTGGCGGGCTGCTGCGCGAGGGGTCTTGATCAGGTCTCCGAGGGGCTTGGTGATTGCAAAGGGCAAGCGAATGAGCTGCTTGCTGATATCTACCTGCAGCTGCTCATCTGCCAGCCTGTCGAAGTCGACTGCGACACGAATCAGCTTGGTGTGCTCATCCTTGGCGAAGAGATCTTCCCAGCCGCCCCATTTGATGAGACGGTCAAGTCGATAGAAGTACAGGCCCTGAGCATCGTTTGCGCGGCCATTCAGGGAGTGGCGGTCGCGTTCGACGCGTTGTTCCAGCGGCGACAGATCCTTGATGTATTCGTCGAACTCTGCCTCGTTTGGCGTGACGTACGCACGAACATAGAGGGCAGGCGTCTTGTCCGGAGAAGCGCCGGGAAGCTCGATGCGATGCTGGTCGTACTCTTTCGTCAGCGGGTGCCCCATAGGGTTGTTGGCACGTAGAACGTCATCGTTCAGCCGGATGACTACCTTCTCGCGCCCGCGCGCCTTGCCTTCAAGATACCGGTGGAAGACCAGTTCGAGGTGCGACTTGATGGCAGCAAGTTCCTGCGCGTAGGGAGAATCTGCCCTGCCTCTCGCAGGCTCCATCGAGGGGCGCATCTGCGTGAGCAGCACGGCCGTGCCCGAGTCTCCGATGTCCACTGCCGAGGCATGCTCGGGAGCTACCGGGTCGCTCAGAAGCGCCCAGCGGCGCGTCTTGGCAAGATGGCCCTTGTCCCAGGTGAGTGTCGTGCTCTCGTTTCCGGCAGCTTTCGATACGACCGTCAGTCGATCGGCCTGGGACCAGGCCGCACCCTTCAGCCCATAGCCGAACTTGCCCAGATCGCCGTCGTCATATTCACGCTGGTGCCCAATCTTCATGGCGTCGCGCAGACCCGATGGAGTCATGCCCGTGCCGTCGTCACGAATGCACATCCACCGGCCGCCCGCATTGGGATTCGGGAAGGTGATGTCGATCTCCCGAGCGCCATGCGACAGGCTGTTGTCCACCAGATCGGCCACGGCGCTGGGCAGGCTGTGCCCGGCACGTGCCAGGATCTTGAAGAGACCGAGCGGGTCCGGTGCGGCGTCATCATCGTTGCGGTTGTTGTCGTTTTCTTTTTGTGACGTCTCGGACACTGTTTCTGCCTCCTTGAATAGCTGCGGGAAGTGATCCGAGAGCACTGTCTGGCAGTGCTGGCCTTCCTCACCGTACAACGCAATCATTGCGGATTTGCCGAGCTGGGCACTCTCTCCATGGCCCAGGATCGAAGAACGGGCTGGGTGGTCTGCCGGGATGACAACCCAGGATGCATTGGCCGGGGTGCTCGAGGCGTCAACTACCATCGCGAACAGGACGCCTGGGTCGACGAAACTGTAGAAGGAGCTTTTCGGGCAATCGCCTTCGAATCTCCAATTCTTGTGCTGCCGCTTGAGCCATGAAGCAACCTCAACCACGGTACCTTCGTCTTCGAGACGCCGGCAGGTGATTGCGATGGTGTCCGGGTTCTCTGCTGAAGGAAAAACCTTGCCGACGACGTCCCAGTCGAAGTTGATGGAACGCTGTTTGGCGCGTTCCTTCCCCTGGCGGCGATACTCATGAAACATGCCGAGTTCGGAATGAGTAAGCAGTCGGAGAATGGTGAACTTCACTTCCTGCCCTCTGTCGTCTTGATTTGTGATTGCTCCAAATCGAACAATGCTACACGCATGTCCTGTGTCTCCGGTGCCCCCAGGCACTCCCGCATTCCACGAGCGATGGCATAGGCAAATAGTGGTGGCACGGCGTTGCCAATCTGCTTGAATGCCGGGTTCATCGATCCTTTGAAAACGAAGCCGTCAGGGAATGACTGGAGCCGCGCAGCCTCACGGACGGTGATGGTGCGTGCCTGTTTCGAGTCGAAGTGGATGTGGGAATAAGAGTCCTTGCCGAGGTGCGCCATCAGCGTACGTACCGGGGCATCGGCGCGGAGCTTCCACCACTTGTTCGGAAACTTTCCCGGGTCATACGGGATGCGCCAGGACATGATGTATGTGCTGACGTCTGCGTTTCTGGGGTCGGTGGGCAAACCGAGTCTCCTGCGGTCGGCAAGCCAGTTCGCAATTTTCTGCTCTACATAGGCATGCACCTGCGGGTACTCCCAGCCAGGCTGAATCTCAGCGAAGATCTTGTAGTCGCGCGGCAGATACCGGAAAACATGGCCAGTCGTAGACCTAGTCGCAAATCCGTGCCACTCCCGCATCAGGCGGGAATAGGCAGTCGACGGCTTGTTTGCTGTGTACTCGACAGGTTCTGACGGGTCCTTCGCCCCGCGACGAATGGCACCCGAGCGAAGCATTTCTTCGGCGTACAAGTGCGGCAGATCTGCCAGCGCATCAGAGGCCGACGTGGCCGCGGGAGAGTCGGGAGCTGGATCGGGAATCCAGCGGTGGTGCGCCGAGCCTTCGGCTTTGATGACTCGCCTCGCAGCATTCTTGGAGCTGGTGTAGCCGGATGGCAGAATCAAATGGTGCGTTGGCACCGGGAATCTTGGCTTGATGCCGGTCGAACGATGGAAGCCGACCAGAATCATGCGCTCCCGCATCTGCGGAACACCATACCAGACGGAATTCAGCAGTGTGTAGGCTACGTCGTAGCCTTCTTCGGCAAGGCTTTTAGAAACGAGCTCGGCAACATTGGTGCCGCCATGGTTGAGGATGTCTGGCACGTTTTCCATCAGAAGCGCAACAGGCTTTGTCGCCCGGATGAATGCGACGTACCGCTCCCACAGGCTGACCCGTCCATCCACCAGGAAGGCTTGATCTGCGGTCACCTCTTCGCGCAGGCGGGCCTGCTCGCGGAGCTTAGCCCGGCCTACACGGGCGAACGCCTGACAGGGTGGCCCGCCGACGAGGACATCGATCTGACGGTCCGTGGCACCCTGCAGCCCGAGATCGCCGAAGACGGTGTCAGCGGTTTCGGTTACCGCGTCACGCGGGGCGTGGTGCGCTTCCTTGTCACCCCCGACCGAGCGCGAGCCGAAGTTGGCTCCGTGCGACTTTGCAGCCCACGGGTCCATTTCGATCGATGCGACCGGTGTGAATCCGGCGGTCAGGAAGCCAAGAGATATGCCGCCACAGCCTGCGAACATGTCCATGTAGCGGATTTCGCCGCCTTCCTGAATACGCTGCAGCTTGCTGCGGATAAGCTCGTCTGGGGTGGAGGAGCGTGAATTCTTGCCAGTCGAGGGGGTCAGGCCTGCAGCCGGGTTAATGGGCTCTTCATAGGTATTGCTGGGCTGCGATTTGCGCAGCTCGGTTTGGATGGACATCCGGTATCTCTCATAGGGAACATGCGCCAAGACCAGCTGCACGGAGCGCAGAAGGACGGCGGCTCAGGCCTGCTCAGACCACGCGGCGCAGCCCGGCTTGACGAATCGTCAACCGGGCGCCAAATGTTACATCGTGTCAGAGTGTAATGAAAATGCCGCGAGGTGTCGCCTGCGCAGGCTGCGTGAACCTTCATAATTAGCCAGCCTCAACCGGCGAAAGAATGCCCTTAGCCTCAAGGTTTCACGGGCAACGGGGTCCATCTCGGCCTAAACGACGATATCTAATCGCTTACCATTGCCTGATGAGGCAAAGCTTTCGCCCAGGCCTCCGGGACCTGCGAAGAAATCCACGATTTGAATTGGCTCGCGAAGCGGAATAGTTTTTTCCAAGGAGGTATCCTGCGTCAGGGGCAAGCTCATCTGGGGATTGTTCATGGACATAGTCAGCAGAGAAGTCAGGTCTCGAATGATGTCGGGCATCCGCGGCAGCGATACATTGCCAGAGATGAAGGTCAGGAAAATGCTTCATCGGCACGGCTTCAGGTATCGCTTGCATCAGCGAAATCTTCCAGGCAAACCCGATGTCGTACTCCCTCGCCACCGTGTCTGCATCTTCGTTCAGGGTTGCTTCTGGCACAGGCATCCGGGCTGCAGATACGCCACGATCCCAAAGACCCGCGAGGATTTTTGGCAGACGAAATTCGATCAGAACGTGAAGCGTGACATCAGGAACCGAGAGGAACTGCTCAGGTCAGGCTGGCGAGTGATCGAGCTCTGGGAGTGCGGAATACGCGGACCGGAAGCGGGGATGAACTGGCTTCTGGAAACGATCCCGGATTGTACCCAAAAATACGTCTCATGGCCCAATTTCTCCGACCTGCTCGTCCCCAGCGATCAGCTTACAGTAAACTGAGCCTATCGGCTTTGAGCACTCCATTTCCAAGCACTCCAAAAGACTCTTCAAAGTAGTCTGGCGCGGGTGGCGCGCAACGATCAACAGCAACTCTTCACCAGCCATGGCTAACGTTTTCACGACCATTTGCTTGATAGGTTCAAGCCCTACGGCTTAAGGGGGGCAGAGCTCAAATTGCACCGTCCATCGGAATCCAAATCACGCAGCGTTCCAACTGGTATTCCAAGCTAGGTAACCCATTAATTATTAACCAACAAAAACAGATAGATACCCATTTGTTTCAGTTTACCCCGGCGCGCGCACTGTCAAGCCCGCCATCAGCATCGAGTTCAAGACGAGCCAGCGGCAGCTGGATTTCCGCGCCGTAATGCGCCCAGGACCGCACCGGAGCGGATCCGGGCCAGGTGCGTTAGCTTGGCAGTGCTCAGTATTTGCTGCCGCCCGTACAGCGAATGGCCACGCGAGTCAGTGTCGTCATTGGCGCGGTAATACTGGATCGGCAGTTCGAACTGCATCCCAGGTAGTACAACACCATCAATGAAACTAGTGTTACCTAAGAGCAATGGCGACAAACTGACAGCGTCGGGCATAGCACTCGCGCAGCTCAGCGCCGAAGTCAGCGACAGTAGCGCGACGGGCACTTCAACTGGCTTCCCCCGTCGAGAACTGGCCCTAGGTCACAGCTTCAGCCCTATGCAGATGCCAGCACGCCGTGCGCCAGGTCCTCGACCAGCGCCTTGGCCATCCCTACCAGATAGTGAGCTGCCCAAGCCGATGTTGCGTCCTGCTCAATGCCTGCTTGCAAGGTGAGTTTGTGCACACAACCCATCAACAAGGTGACCTGCTCCAGGACGAACGCGGCGCTGTGTCCGGGTTCGACGCGGAACAGCCTATCAGAGGTTGCCCCGCCCTCGCCTTCACCGAAGGTACCTACGCCTACAGTCTTGAGGCCTGAAACAGCCTTCAACAACGACTCCTCTTCCATCTCAACCTCCCTGGCCGCACCTACTGCAGTGCACTGCACCAAAAGAATGCTGGGACCGGGCAAAGCCCGCGATCAAGCGCAAAGCGCTTATCCGATCACGGGCAACCCGCTGTTACTGTCACCTGATTAATGCTGCAACTGAACTTTGCTTAACGCCACTTCAACCAATGCGTGGGCATTTTCGATTTCATGCAGGGTGGCCAAGGTCAGGGCCTGCTCTGGGGGTTTGGAATGCAACTGCAGGACCTGCTGGGCGATGGTCTGGGCACAGACCAAGTGCTCGGAGGTTTGGACAAGGATGTCTTCGAGCGAATGATTGGGGGGGTGCGGTGGGTCGGGGACTATTTTCAACATTGGGTATTACTCCGTTTAGTGGAGCTACCACACACATGCTGTCAAACAAAGGGGTGGCAGCTGTACGCGGGTTGACAGACCGGTAAACGAAGAAACCCGGCGCACACGTAGGTGCCCCACGCACAGCCGCCATTACACGGATGCACAGATGGTTTCATTTAATGCGGCCTGTCAAAACCGGTCGTTGAATTGGCAACGACTGGGCGAGACTAGAGACCTAACGGAACCACTGCAATGGCTTGAAAGCAGCAAAAGTATGATTGGGAAATGGACTACATGGAATCAGGAAAATCTGACGACTTCCTTGTTAGTGCCTGTCATTTCACCAGCATTACGAGCTGGACCAGAACCGCTCAAAAATGATGGCCACTTGAAATTCGTCCACTCACATCGCAACATCCCTTTCCTACACAATCAAGGGAACAGTCGCGCAGTGTCAAAGGCAACGCCGAAGGACCGGGTTCAACATGCACTTAGTGAGTTCGACGAGAAGTTCAGCCCCCCCAACTGGGCGAACTGGGAAACCAATCGTCGCTACTGCTCTTGCATCACGGTTCATGGCAAACGCTACCCAGCCAAAGCCATCGTGGCTTGGCCCGAAAGATTGCTGAAGCGTCGTTCTCCGGTGCGTTTGAAACCACTCGATACCTACGCAAAGCAGGAATTAATACCGAACCACTCAAACACCCTCCAGCATCATGCTCGATCTCCATTTAGAGCGCGAAGCTGTGTATGACCGCAGAACAGAAATTCATGATCCCTTTGGTGGAAGCCACCAAACCGAGTTGATTTTGTTTGCGAAGGCTTGTTCACCGAAGAGCAGCTTGATCAAAAAGACACCCCTCGTAGTGCGATTGTCTTTCGCCTCACACGGGTTGAAGCGATCCCCGACTGCGATCCAAGCCTTCCTTTAGAGGCTACTGAAACGCCCCCGCTCCAAGACAGTTTGGAGGCGGCGCGAGAGGCTGCCCTCGCCGTTACGCAACGAGCACCATCCACCTCATCTCAAGCGACCGCCCGAAACATATATCAACGCAGCCGCGTGGTAGCTCACTACGTTTTAATGAGAGCCGATGGGACATGCGAAAGCTGCGAAAAACCCGCCCCCTTTAACAAGCCTGACGGTAGTCCATACCTGGAGCCTCACCATACCAACCGTGTCTCAGATGGTGGCCTGGACCACCCTCAGTACGTAGCCGCTATCTGCCCGAACTGCCACCGGGAAATACATTCTGGGAGTGAGGGCGCCGAGAAGAATCTGGCCTTGGCGCAAAAAATCAGAAGCTATGAGCGTTCTCAATCCTGAATATGCATCTGGACTACCCCCATTCCAATAGATATTTTCCGGCCAAGTAACCTTCCGAACTCCAGCTTTAAGGGCAATGGTGTCTCGCGTAATTCGCTGCCTGCAGAGTCATACTGTTTCCCCTGGGTCGATGTTCCAACCCCGTTCAGCGAGGTTGCACTGCCAGTGTCGCCTTCACCTCGGCGCTGGGGCTCACCTCCACCCCCAGCGCGGTTACTGCTACTCCACTGGCCTCCAGTTTTTCCAGCCATTTCAGCACGCTGTCCAGAGTGCCGCCCAGGCTGAGGCTCATACTTCCCGAGCCATCACCCTCCATGCGTTCGATGACAACTCCGACATTGTCGCTGGTGCGGGCCAAAAAGCTGGGCAAGGTGGTGGCGACCACCTGATCGGCCTGCTGGTTAGCAACGCTTTGAGGCAGGTTGAGTATCTCGACCTGTAGTTGTAGTCCCTGCTGGTAACGGCGCTCGGCATCCAATAGGGCATTTCGTTGAGGTTGCCAGATCAGCATCCAGAACAGCACCAGGCTGACGAATAGGCCAAGCGCGCTCAACGCGACCCGCTCGCGTTGATGCAAACGCTGCCAGTGCTGGTACAACGGAGCAAAAAAGCCAGACATGGGTCACTCCTTGATTTGCAGGCGCGCGCTGACACCCTTCGCGTCGCGCACGGAAGAATCAGACAGCACGCTCAGTCCCTGGCTCACCAGACCTTCACGCAGACGTTCGATATCGGCGAAGGTGGGTGCCTGAATGCGCAAAGTCCAGCCCTCGCCAGCCAGATAGTCAAGGCGATCAACTTGAGCAATGGCACCGCCGCTGCTGCGCCAAAGGCGGGCCAGCCTGTCCAGGCCGTGGGCCACGCCCAGGCGTGTTTCGCCAAGCTGTTGTCGACGGGCGCGCACTTGGCGGGCCAGGTCCACCACCCGGCTCTGCTCGGGATAGCGCTTCTGCCAACTGGCCAGGTTGCTCTGGGCCAACGCCTCGGTGCGTTGATCCAGCAACAGGCGATGGCTGACATCCTGCACCAGCTGCGCGCCGACACCCACAGCGACCAGCAATGCCAGCGCGGGCCAAAGTCTATGACTGTTATCGCGACGGGCCAGCACCCCCTGGCACACATCAATGGCCTGGTGCGAGCCTGCGGCCAACAGCGGCCAAGGTATGGCTTCGCTCCACTGCAAGTGCGGCGGCAACTGTCCCTTGAGGTCCTCGACTTCATTATCGAGCAGTGCCAGGCGCTGGGGCGTGGCGCCGCCAATCAGCCAGCGGCCGCCGCAGCGTAGGGCCAGTGCACGATCGCCGGGCAAGCAGTCGGCATCGATATGAATGCGCCGGGGTTGCAAGTTGCACTGGGCGAGACTGGCGAGCACCTGATGCAGCCAGTCGCGCTTCAGAACGAACAACCGGCAATACCGCCGCTCACGCAAAGGGCCTTGGGCCAGGAGCAGGTCGTCGAAGTCGTCGAGTAGCTTCTCTTCCAAAGCCGAGCGAATGGCCTGGCGCAGCCAGCGGCCGCTGCGGGCTGGCACTTCAATATTGTGATGGCTGGCGATTTCGGCGGGCAGCAGCAAGGTCAGCTCCACGCCCTTGAGGTCTGCGGCGGCCTGCTCCAGGTCGCCCTGGGACACCTCGCCATTGGATTGCCACCAGATCAGCGGCCGGTCGTTGGTCCCGGCGGGGGTAGTGAGATAAAGCCAGGCTTGCACGTAGGGTTACTCCAACAAGGTGCTATCGGGAACGGCGAGTCGGCGGCGAATCACAGTCACCCGGCCTTCAAGACTGGTGTGCAGGTCACTGAGCAGTCGCAAGCGCTGGTCACCCACTTTCACATCGAGGGTCGCGCGAAAGAATTCGCTGCTAACACCCAATCCCAGGGAGCGAACCTCACGGTCCTGCAACAGGGGCTGCTCGATGAAGGCCTGGACGCTGCCATAGCCCTCGGCCGGGCGCACCTGGACGATGGCGCGGGCGACGGCCAGATCAAGCCCTTCAAGTGCGGCGAGCACCTCAGCCGGGGCAGTGTTCAGGTTCAGCGCACCATCCATTGTCCTGAGCCAGGGCTGCAGCCGACGCAGACTCGCGCCATCCACCCGATCCAGGCGCTGCAGTTCGCTACTGTCGGCATACGGCAGCGGCTTGCCGTCATTGGCAAAACGCTGAGGCAGACCGGCCGGGTCGTGTGCGGGTACCTTGAGCACCGCCAACAACCGCTGGTAGCGGGCACGCTGGATACGGTTGCCATCCGGGCGCTGGGTGTTGAGATTGAAGCGACCGCCGAGATCTTCCAGTTGAATGCGAATATGCCCTCCCTCGATTTCGAATACCTGTGTGCCCTGGGCCCAGTGCTGAGCGAGATGTACGCGCTTGAGGCTGTCCTTCTCGCCAAGATCAGCCAGCAGTTGCTGTCGTGCCCAGGCCTCGCCACTCAGGGCCAGTTGCCAGAGTTGCTGGTGGTTGAGCTGATTGGCACTGCTGACCAGGCTCATGCGCTGGCGGGCAAGCATGTCGCTGACAATCAGAGTGACCAGGGCAGTGATCAGCAGCACACTGATCAAGGCCACGCCTCGTTGGTTTTGGTACTCAGGCATCACCGGGCCCTTCGTAGCCGGAAAGCAGGATGACCCTGCGCAGGTCCGGAAAACCCGGCACATCCAATTCCAGTACCACCGCTTGCGGCAGGCTCAGTGGCGAGCTGACGACCGGCCAGGCGTCGTGAATCCGACCCTTGCCATCGATGTACCGCAGGCGCTTGAGGCGGATGCCTTCGAGCAGGCGCTGTAAATGTGCTTGCGGGGTTTGCAGTTCGCGTCCGGGCAGGCTGCGGTACTGGCGTAACCACGTGCCATCGTGCCAGCTATGGCTGACTTCCAGCACTTCACTGCGTCGCTGCTGCAACGGATTGCTCCAGCCACCGCGCACCAGGCGCATGTTGTCTGTCTGGCCGATCAACGCTTGGCGGCTGGGGGCGTCGCTCAACGGATAGGCGATGGCCTGAGTCAGGTCGCGCTCAAAAATACCAAGGGCGCGCTGTACTTCGCGCAACCGGGTTTCATGCACAGCGATGCGTTGCTCGCTGTGCAGCACCCGTTCCAGCAACTGATAGCAGGCAAGCCCCAGCAGGCTGAACAACGCCATGGCAATCAGCACTTCCAGCAAGGTAAAGCCGCGTTGGGTCATGGTTGCCTCTCGATGAAACCCACCAGTTGCGCGCGGCGTACCGGTACTCTGCCTGTGATCTGCACCTGCAGGCTGACCTTGAACAGGCGCGGATCCGGTGCCGGGCCAATGTCACTGAGCAGCAGCCAGTTGCGCCCGGCGAAACTCAGGCGCTCCTCGCTGTGGCCATTGGCGATGGGTCGCAGGCGGGCGCGCAATTCATTCATACGGTTTTCCGCCAACCATTGAGCCAGGCTGCGCTCGGTCAGACCAGCGCTGTTGCCGACGACATGCTGCGCGGCACTGTAGAGCGCTATCGAGAGGGTGGCGAAGATGGCCAGCGCGATCATCACCTCCAACAGCGTGAAGCCGCGTTGCTCAGTTCTCCATTCCACTAAGGCGCACCTCCTGTATGCCGTCGCTGGACAACTCCAACAGCGGGGTCTTGCGCAGTTCCACCAGCAGCGTGAAAGGGCTCAGCTCGTCGCTGGAGAGCACCAGCAACTGCGGGGCGTGGCGCCGATTGCGGGCACTGATGACAGGGGCATTCTCGTCCAGCACAAGGCGCAGACTCAGACTGTCCGGCAGGCGCTGCGCCCGGTAGTGAGGGACGGGCTCCCAGTCGCCGTCCGGAGCTAGGCGTTGCACAGAATAGCCGTCGCTATCGATGCGCAGGCCGAACTCGCGCTGATTGATCTGGGCGTCTTCGCGTAGCAGGCCGATCAGGGTGCGCAGGCGTTCGGCCTCGCGACGCGCCTGCTGTCCGCCAGTATCACTCTGCACCAGGGTGCCAAGGCCGGCCAACAGGCCGATGACAACAATCACCACCAGCACTTCCAGCAAGGTGAAGCCAGCGCTGCGCCGTGGCATGTCAAAGGTCCCAGTTACCAATGTCCGCATTCAATCCCTCGCCCCCGGCACGGCCATCGGCACCGAAGGAAAACAGCTCGTAGGCACTGCCTTCGCCACCGGGCACGATGAATTGGTAGGCGTTGCCCCACGGATCGACGGGCAGACGTTTGAGGTAACCGCCAGGATTCCAGCTGCGCGCTAGCGGGGTACCCGAGGGTTTGCTCACCAAGGCATCGAGGCCCTGTTGGGTGCTGGGGTAGCCGTGGTTGTCGAGTTTGTAGATGTCCAGGGCCATGCTGATGGCCTGGATATCGCTTCGGGCGGCGGTGACCTTGGCCTGGTCTGGACGGTTCATGATCTGCGGCACTACCAGGGCGGCGAGCACCCCGAGAATGACCACCACTACCATGATTTCGATCAGGGTGAACCCCCGTTGTTGCGCGCGCATGTGTCCACCTTTCTGTCAGGTAATGAGTTGGTTGAGGCTGAGAATGGGCATCAGGATCGCTAGCACGATGAGCAGCACGCTAGCGCCCATGAACACCAGCATTGCCGGCTCGAACAAACCGACCAGCATGGCGATGCGGTGCGCCAGTTGCGTTTCTTGCTGGCGTGTGGCGCGGTCAAGCATGGCGATCAGGTCACCGGAGCGCTCGCCGCTGGCGATCATGTAGAGCATCATCGGCGGAAAATGGCCGCTGCGCTCCAGCGCCCGGGTCAGGCCGCCACCTTCGCGCACTGCCTGGGCGATGTCTTGCAGAGCGCTGCGAATCCGCTGGTTGGCCACCACCTCGACGGCGATATCCAATGCATCCACCAAGGGCACACCGCTACGCCCGAGAATCGCCAGGGTGCTGGTGAACCGGGTGCAGTTGCTCGCCCGCAGTACTTTGCCCAACACCGGCAGACGCAGCTGCGCGCCGTGCCAGCGCAGGCTCAGGGCTGGTTTGCGCAGGGCCAGACGGGCTGCACCGAGTAGCCCGCCCAGCAGCACCAGCAACAACACCCCGTAGTCACGCAGCGCGCCGCTGCTGGCGATCAGTCCTCGGGTCAGCGCTGGCAGTTCCTGGCCACTGTCGATGAACACCTTCACCACATCAGGTACCACGAAGCCGAGCAGGAAGCCAACGATGCCGAAAGCGGCCAGCAGCAGGATGCTCGGGTAAAGCATGGCGAGCTGGATCTGTTGGCGCGCGGCCTGGCGCGCCTCGGTGTAGTCAGCCAGTTGCAGTAACACCTGGTCGAGGTGACCGGCGCGCTCACCTGCTGCCACCGTGGCGCGGTACAGCGGCGGGAAAGCACGCGGGAATTCGGCCATGGCGCGGGCCAGGCCGTGACCTTCCAGAACACGGGCGCGGATCGCCAGCACCATGCTTTGCTGGCTGCGCTTTTCGCACTGGGCCGCCACTGCAGCGAGTACTTCTGCTAAAGGAAGGGCCGCCTGCACCAGGGTGGCGAACTGGCGGGTAAGCAGAGCCAGTTCGGCGGCGCCCAGACTGCGCCGGCTACTACCTTTGTGCCGCTGGCTGCCATGGGTGGTACGCAGGCGCAGCGGCACCAGATGGCGCTCACGCAGCAGCTGGCGGGCGTGGCGTTCACTGTCGGCTTCCTGCACCCCGCGCAACTTGCGCCCACTCGGATCCATGGCAAGATAGTCGAAGGCAGCCATGCTCAGTCCTCCCGCGTCACGCGCAGCAGTTCTTCCAGACTGGTGACGCCGGCCAGCACCTTGTCGCGGCCATCAGAGAACAGGCTGGCACCGTACTGCCGTGCATGGCGAGCGAGCTCGGCCTCACCGGCACCCTGATGGATGAGTTGGCGCAAGGTTTCATCCAGCACTACCAGCTCATAAATTCCCTGGCGGCCGCGATAGCCATTGTGCTGACAAGCATCACAGCCCAGCGCATGCCAGAGTCTGGGCGGCGTCGCTGGATTCAGCCCCAGATGTGCGCAGGCCGCTTCGTCAGCCTGGGTTTCGCGCTTGCAATGGGGACAAAGCACTCGTACCAGACGCTGGGCCAGTACACCCAGCAGCGAGGTGCTGAGCAGGAAGGGCTCCACCCCCATGTCCACCAGACGGGTAACGGCTCCAACAGCGCTGTTGGTATGCAGGGTGGAAAGCACCAAATGGCCGGTAAGCGAGGCCTGCACAGCAATTTCGGCGGTTTCACGGTCGCGGATCTCGCCCAGCATCACCACGTCGGGATCCTGGCGCAAAATGGCGCGAAGGCCACGCGCGAAGGTCATGCCCACCTTGGTGTTGACCTGGGTCTGGCCGATGCCGGGCAGGTAGTATTCCACCGGATCTTCGATGGTGAGAATGTTGCGGCTAAGGCTGTTGAGGCTGGCCAGGCCGGCATAGAGGGTGGTGGTCTTGCCCGATCCGGTGGGCCCGGTCACCAGAAGAATACCGTGGGGTCGACGCAAGGCGCCTTCCAGCTGTTCCCGAGTGAGGCGCGCCATACCCAGGCGCGACAACTCGAGCCGCCCGGCCTGTTTGTCCAGAAGACGCATCACCACCCGCTCACCATGGGCCGAGGGTAGAGTCGAGACACGCACGTCGACCTCATGACCTGCGATGCGCAAAGTAATGCGGCCGTCCTGAGGGATGCGTTTCTCGGCGATATCCAGCCTGGCCATGACCTTGATCCGCGACACCAGCAACCCCGCCAGTTCGCGACGCGGGCGCAGGATCTCGCGCAGCAGGCCATCCACCCGCAAGCGTACGGACAAGTGTTGCTCGAAGGTTTCCAGATGGATATCCGAGGCGTTGGCCTTTACCGCCTCGCTGAGGATGGCGTTGATCAAGCGAATGATCGGCGCATCGTCTTGCTGATCCAGCAGGTCGGTGGTTTGCGGCAGTTGCTCGGCCAAGCTGGCCAAGTCGTTCTGCCCGGCGATCTGTTCGCCCAATCCTTCGGCCACCTGCATGGCGTCGTCGCCACCGTCGCGGTAGTGGCTGGCCAGGCGTTGGGCGAAGTCCTCGGTTTCGACCACCAGAGTGTGCTGGATGGCGCCACAATGACGACGAACCTCGGAACGGATTTCCAGCGGCGTACCGACGCGGCAAACCAGCCGCGTGCCAGTCTCACCTTGTTCGAGCAGCACGCCGTGGCGCCGGGCGTAACTGAACGGCAGTCCGGCGAACGAGGTCATGGGCGGGCCTCACGCATACCCACCGTGCTGCCATCATCGCGGTTGTCGAACAGGCGCCGCTTGTCGCTCGGCAGCAGGTTGTTGGCGGCGTCCTTGGACGAACGGAGCTTGCGCAGGTCGTCATACTTGCGTGAGCTGAGCGCATCGCCATCCCCGCTGTTGCGCAGCAGGGTCGGGCGCAGGAAAACCATCAGGTTGGTTTTCTCATTGACCTCCTTGGTGCTGGAGAACAAGCGCCCCAGCAGCGGAATGTCGCCCAGCAACGGCACCTTGCTCACCTGGTTCTTCACATTGTCCTTGATCAGGCCCCCGAGAACGATGATCTGGCCGTCCTCGGCCAGGATGGTGCTTTTTACCGAGCGCTTGTTGGTAATCACGTCGCTGGTGCTGACGCCCGCCGGGGCGGCGGCAAGTTCGGAGCTCTCCTGCTCTACCTTCAGGCGTAGCGAGTCGCCCTCGTTGATATGCGGGGTTACCTTCAAGGTGATGCCGACATCCTTGCGCTCAACGGTGGTAAAGGGATTACTCGCGCCAGCCGTATCGGTGGTGTAGGAACCGGTCTGGAATGGCACGTTCTGCCCAACGAGGATTTCCGCCGGCTCGTTGTCCAGGGTCAGCAGGCTGGGCGTGGACAGCAAATTATTGTTGGAGTCGCTGGACAGGGCGGTGATCAGTGCGCCGAAATCACTACTGCCCAGGCCGATAATGGCGCCATCCAGCAGACTCGGCAGCTTGTCCCCTTCCTGGCGCAGCAGCGTGCCAATGGACAGGCCCGTGCCGCTGAAATTAGTACCGCCGATGATATGGTCGGAGCGGGTTCTCCACTGCACACCAAGGGCCTCGTTAATGTCACCGCTTACTTCGACGATGGCTGCCTCAACCAGCACCTGCGAGCGAGGGCGATCAAGTTCGCTGATGATTTTATCGAGCATGGCCAGTTGTGCGGGTTCGGCCATCAACACCAGAGCGTTCTGGCTAATGTCGGCACTCACCAGGACTGAGTCGCCCTGAGCGTTGCCATCGTTGCCACGGCCGTTTTTCAGGCGCTTACCGATACCGTTAAGCAATTCCGACAGTTGTTTGGCATCACTGTGGCGCAGGCGCACGACGCGGGCGCTGTCGTTGGCGCTGCCCGGTACGTCGAGCGACTTGGCCAGCTCGGCCATTCGTTGGCGCATCTGCGCCGGGCCGATCAGGATGACCCGGTTGCTGCGTGCATCGCCCATCGCTTTGGCGTTACTTGGGCCATTTACATTCTGGGCGACGCTATCGGTGAGGGTCTTGGCCATTTCCAGCGCCCAGGCGTGCTTGAGTTCGACGGTGGAGAACGCGCGGCTGCCGGCACTGTCCAGCTCGCGCACCACCTGGTGGATACGTGCGACGTTGCTGGCGCTGTCGGTCACCACCAGCGCATTGGAGGTGGCTGAGGGCGCCACATAGGCGTCCGACGCCACCAGCGGACGAACCACGGCGGCTACCTCATTAGCGGTGGCGTTGTGCAGGGTCAGCACTTCGGTGACGAATTCGTCCCCGGCGGTCACGCTGGACTTGGTCTTGGCATCGGCCACCGGCACGATCAGCACCCGGTCGCCCTGATCAAGAGCGGCGTAGCCCTGGCTGCGCAAAACAGTGAGGAACAGCGAGTAGATACCGCTCTGGTTCATCGCGGTGGCGGACTGCACTGTCACCTTGCCGTTCATGCGTGGGTCCAGAACCATAGTCTTGCCGGTAATCTGGCCGACCTCGCTTACCAAATCACGCAGTTCGGCATCTTTCATGTTCAAGGTCCACTGGCGCTCGTCACCTATGGTGGCCAGTGTCGGTAACGGGGTGAAAAGGGTGCCGAGCATCAGCACGACCCCAGTGAGTCGGGTCGGGTTCATGGTGTGGTCTCTGCCTGGGAGCTATGGGCGCGCCGCCCTGCTTGAAGGTTCTGTCGAGTTGACTGGGGCTGGCTTCTCTGTGCGGTAGCCAGCAAACGATTCTGATGCTGAGGAAATTGCAGGCTGTGTTCGCGGCCGCCGCGCTGAATCAACACGTGATCGACGTATACGGCCTTGAGCAGGGCGCCGCCGGGCAGACGTTCGCCGATCCTGTAGAACGCGGCGCCTTGCGGTGACTGGATCAGCGCGCGCGACTCCAGCGCCTGACTTTCGCTGAGGCTGGCCAGCAAGGTCAGCGCCATCGCGCCCTGACCGGCTTCCAAGGGCGTCGGCGGTATCGCGCCGAACAGTTCGGCGATGGCCTGGCTGTCCAGCGGCGAATGGCCCACACCCGCACGAGGCGTCGGCTCAGCCGGCGGTTGTGGTTGCATGCTCAGGGCTTGTTGGTACTTCCAACTGTTTTGTCCGAGCCAGCCCAGCCAGGCACACAGCATGGCGATACCGAGAACCAGCAGGGGGTGACGCAGTGGCAGGCGCATTAACACGGGAAGGGGGCGCATCATTTCGTACGTTTGAGCAAACCACGTCCGCTGCGCTGGTGGATGATCACCGCGGCGACATGGCCAGCCACCAGCAGCGCAAACATCACGCAGCTGTAGCGCTGGATAAGATTGAAGAATCCGGTCAGTTGCGGGTCATCGAACGGCTGCGACATTACCAGCAACATGAAGACACTGATCGTGTGCGTTATCACGAGTACGCCGGTCACCAGCACCACGGCGATGTACACATAGATCGCAAGGTGGCCAGCTTGTGCCAGTCGATGCGCGACGTGACTCCCGTGTACTGGCTCCTGTGGATCAGAGTCGGCGAAGATATAGAACAGCCACAGAACGAACAGAGATATCAGCAGGGTGGTCAGCGAGACATTGATGAAGCCGATGGTGTCCTTGATGGAAGAAGGCAGTTGCATCAATTCGCTGGCAAAGTTACTGGCGATAGCCCAGATGACCACCACAGCAAAGCACCAATGCAGCCACCGGCGTGGTGTCGAGTATTTTTCGCAGGTCATGTCAGGATTCCTGAGAAGAAGAGTGGCGAAGGGGCCACCCTCCTTCTACTCGGGGTTACTTACGAATCCAGGCGTCTTGCCAGTTAGAACCGACACCTGGCTCGAACTGGTTGGAGCCCGCGTTCCACTGTATGCAGTAACCGCTGTACGGGAAGGGCTTACACTCGTAGGTATTACCATCCTTGGCCAGCACTTGAGTGCCGGCCGTGTAACTGTTCAGACCGTCGGGGAATACAAAGTCATACTCGCCGCCACCGCCCTGCTCTTCCGCCTTTAGGATGAAGCGGTGAGTGATTTGCAACAGTTCGCCGTTTTCCGGCTTGGCCACGACCACCACATCATGCTCGCCCTGGCTGGCGTTGCGCAGTGCGATGCTAAAGTGCTGGGAATTGTTACCCGCCTGGCCCGCCTGGTAAGTGATGCTCTCACCCTTGCCGTTGAACACGGTGGCGTCAATGGTGTACTTACCGCTGCCCTGGACGATGGCATTGAAGTGAAGATCTGCTGCACCATCCTCAAGTATGTAGCTATCCTGCAGGCCCGATAGGGTCAAATCGCCTGGCAGACTCGGCTGTTCCTTCTGGATCTCCACACGCACGACATCGCTGCCGTTCTTGGTGAAGATGTTGTTGGTGCCGTAGTTGGGAACCACTTCATCGTTCGCATTCAACTGACCCATCATATAGCCGGCGTTGGTCTTGTTGACTTTCTCGGCCAATTGGAACGGCCATGTGTTGGCCTGCGCCTGTTCGGCGCTGTCGATAGATAACAGGGTCTGGCGGCTGCTTTGTTCACCGGTATCAGTGAACACACGGGTCATCACCTTGTCACCGATCCGCAGTTGCTCCGGATGTACCGCGCCGATCGTGGTCCACTCGGAGGCTGGCGCACCGTCATTTTCGATGTTCACATCGACGGCCTGGTAGAAGGTGGCGGCTGTATCGCCGACCCTCCACGTCCCGAGGACGATGTGATAGCCGCTACGGTCGGACGGGATATTGACCTGATGGGTCGTCGTGCTACCTGAAGGGGGGCGTACTCCGCCGGCATCTTCATTGAGCAGAGGCTTGAGCTCAAAGGAATCGCGAGTCAGAGGCTGGTTCGGGTTCCAGTCCTTCTTGGTGATATAGAACTGGTAATAGGCACTGGCGTGGCCCGCCGTATAGTGCCAGGTAAAGTCATTCATTCCGGGCCGGATAGTGTTTTTCTGCCAGCGGTTGGCCGATTGCTCGTTCAACAGGGCGAAGTTGGATATACCGCCGGCAGCAATGGTGCCGTCCCCCGGGCCGCACTGGGTGAAATCGCCCGCACAGTAGTTACCGTTCGGGTAGTGGTGTGCAACCCCAGGTGTGTATTCAACGCTCTGCGGCTCGTAGGCGACGGAGCCACACGCTTTGTTCAGACTGCCACCGCCACCGGAGCACATGAAGGAGCGGGATTTCGGGCTTTCAATATAGCCGTGGGCAGAGGCTTGCGAGGCGCCGAGGGCGGCCATGCAGAAGGAGATGGCCAGGGGTAGTAAGCGATTGCCCTGGGAAGGTGTGCAGTGATTCATTGATATTATTCGTTAGGTAATTGGAAACAACCAAGAGGTAATGCGGAATCAAACCAAGTAGTACGTAATAAGTGATCTAGGGATATCCTGAATTGCATTGAAGCTGCCAAACGGCCTCGCGCAGCGTCACTTGCACCAAATTCTCTATAATCGAATGTAATGGTATAAAACCCTGCGTGCGTAAAATACTCAGCAAAGGACGGTAACGACACCTCCTGAATCCCGCAAAAACCACAATGACAAGGGCCTTCTCAGCCCTACCAAGCGTCTCAGTGTTACAGCGATGCCAACGGCGAAAACGACATCTGCTGGGCACTTTCTCCCAGCGAAATTGCGGAGTGGATTTTGCCCAACGCGAGAAATATTAAATTGACTTTTAATGACATAGTTTTGACTATCGCTGATTTCGACATCGTTCGTATCCGGAAAGTTATCGCCTGAACTGATTCGACGGTCGGTAGGAGTTCGGAGACATTCGCGGTGCGACCAGGTGAGCGGAATGCAAGAGTATTTAAGGGTCAATCCGAATCGCCCTGAATTCTTTAGACAACTCCATCACTCTCCAGCCAAGAATACTTGATCAAATACAGCAATCGCTGGTCGTCTTTAGCGCGTGTAGATTGCGGCTCTGATAACCAAGCGTAATAGTCACTGGGATGGACTTTCAGCGTCAGGCAAAGCCTTCGAATGGAATAGTCGCCCGCTCGCTGCTTAATAAAGGCGTACTTCAGCCGCACTCCTTGGCAAAGTACGCGGCGGCCTTTTTAAGATGTCTCGCTCTTCACTAACTCGCTTGAGTTCCGCCCGCAGGCGGCGGAGTTCAGCGTGCTGATCGTCGTATTGCTGCCGTTCTTCCTGAGGTTTGCTGTAGCGCTTGATACAGGCATAGAGGCTATGAGGCGACACGCCAAGACGCGCCGCTACATCGGCGACAGCCAGTTTCTTTTCGGTCACTTGATTGACTGCTTGGATTTTGAATGCTTCGGAGGTAACGCGGGTTGCTCATAGCACCTCCAGATTGGCCTCATGTTACGGCATGGAGGTGTCTACGAAACCCGGGGCGATTCATGGTGGGGTAAACATCAGATCAACTGAAAAACACACGCCCATAAAAAAATCCAGTCACCGCTAAGTGACTGGATTTTTTAGGGATTTTTGGTCGGGACGGAGTGATTCGAACACTCGACCCCTTGCACCCCATGCAAGTGCGCTACCGGGCTGCGCTACGCCCCGAATCATTCTCGATGCTGCTGAGAACTTTTAAGAATGTAACCTAACCTTTTGAATTATGGAAGCATTTTTTCCAAAATTCTCTAACCGATCACGGTCACTTCTTCAACACCCCCAACACATCCTCCAACTCAACAATCATCTGCCGAATCAGTTGCTTGTACTGGGTAGTGTCATCCTTGGCCTCATCTCCGGAGAGGCGCAAGCGCGCCCCGCCGATGGTGAAGCCCTGGTCGTACAGCAGCGCGCGGATCTGGCGGATCATCAGCACGTCCTGGCGCTGATAGTACCGCCGGTTGCCGCGGCGCTTGACCGGGTTGAGTTGCGGGAACTCCTGCTCCCAGTAGCGCAGCACGTGCGGTTTGACCGCACAAAGCTCGCTCACTTCACCAATGGTGAAGTACCGTTTGCCTGGAATCGGCGGAAGCTCGTCGTTATGACTTGGTTCCAGCATAGGCCTCAACTCGGGCTTTCAACTTTTGCCCCGGACGAAAGGTGACGACTCGACGCGCCGTGATCGGGATTTCTTCCCCGGTCTTGGGGTTGCGGCCCGGCCGCTGGCGCTTGTCACGCAGGTCGAAATTGCCGAAACCGGACAATTTGACCTGCTCGTTGTCTTCAAGAGCGTGCCTGATTTCCTCAAAAAACAGCTCAACCAATTCCTTGGCCTCGCGCTTGTTCAGGCCCAGCTCCTCGTACAGCCGTTCGGCCATCTCAGCTTTCGTCAGAGCACCCATACGCTATTTCCTTAACGTGGTGTTCAACCTTTGTTCGAGCGAGGTGAGGATGTTCTGGGTCGCAGTGTTCACCTCTTCGTCATTAAGAGTGCGCGATGGATGCTGCCAGGTCAAGCCGACTGCCAGGCTTTTTCTATCAGGATCAATGCCTTTACCCTGGTAAACGTCAAACAGTCTGAGGTCTGTCAGCCATTCACCTGCATTGTCACGAATTACTTCAAGCACCGAGCTCGAAGCTACATCACGTCCTGCGACTAAGGCCAGGTCACGACGTACTTCCGGGAACTTCGACAGTTCGCTGAACTTCGGCAGGCGACCTTCAACCACTTCGCCCAGGACCAGCTCGAAGACGAAGACCGGACGGTCCAGGCCCAGGGTCTTGGCCAGTTCCGGGTGGATGGCGCCCAGGTAGCCGACTTCGCGACCGTCACGCTCGATGCGAGCGGTCTGGCCCGGGTGCAGCGCTGGGTGCTTGCCTGGGACGAAGGTGAATTCGGCCAGGGAGCCTGCGTAACCCAGTACGGCTTCAACGTCAGCTTTGGCGTCGAAGAAGTCGATGCCGTCACGGCCGTTGGCCCAGCCTTCCGGCAGGCGGCTGCCGCAGACGACGCCGGCGAGCATCGGCTGTTGCTTGAGGTCGCCCAGCTGGCCGACGAAGCGCAGGCCGCTTTCGAACAGGCGCACGCGGTCTTGCTGGCGGTTGAGGTTGTGTTGCAGCGCCTTGACCAGGCCCGGCCACAGCGAGGCGCGCATGGCAGCCATGTCGTTGGAGATCGGGTTGGCCAGCAGCAGCGGCTCGATGCCCGGGCTGAACAGTTCGAACAGTTTCGGGTCGATGAAGCTGTAGGTGATGGCTTCCTGGTAACCACGGGCGACCAGCAGGCGACGCAGCTCCGGCAGTTCGCCACGGGCTTCGGCCTTGGCCTGCGGGGCCAGGCGCGCTTGCGGGTAACGGACCGGCAGGCGGTTGTAGCCGTACAGGCGGGCCAGTTCTTCGATCAGGTCGACTTCCAGGCTGATGTCGAAGCGATGGCTTGGTACTTCGACCTGCCACTGCCCTTCGCCAGCGGTGGTTTTCAGGCCCAGGCCGTTGAGCAGTTGCTCGACTTCGGCGCTGGCCATTTCCATGCCCAGCATCTGGGTCAGGCGCTCGGCACGCAGGGTGATCGGTGCGACGTTCGGCAGGTCGGCTTCGCTCGACACATCGATGACCGGGCCGGCTTCGCCGCCGACGATCTCCAGCAGCAGGCCGGTGGCGCGCTCGATGGCTTCGCGGGCGAGCTGCGAGTCGACGCCACGCTCGTAGCGGTGCGAGGCATCGGTGTGCAGGCCGTAGGAACGGGCTTTACCGGCAACGGAAATCGGCTCGAAGAAGGCGCTTTCGAGGAACAGGTCGCGGGTAGTGGCGCTAACGCCACTGTGCTCGCCACCCATCACGCCGGCGATGGCCAGGGCGCGGCTGTGGTCGGCGATGACCAGGGTGTCGGGACGCAGGGTCACTTCCTGGCCGTCGAGCAGAACGAGCTTCTCGCCCTCCTCGGCCATGCGCACGCGGATGCCACCGTTGATTTCGGCGAGGTCGAAGGCGTGCATCGGCTGGCCCAGTTCGAGCATCACGTAGTTGGTGATGTCGACGGCGGCGTCGATGCTGCGCACGTCGGAGCGGCGCAGACGCTCGACCATCCACAGCGGCGTCGGGCGCGACAGGTCGACGTTACGGATGACACGGCCCAGGTAGCGCGGGCAAGCCGCTGGAGCCGAGACTTCAACCGGACGCACTTCGTCATGGGCGGCGGCAACGGCCGGCACTGTCACGCGAGTGACCGGTGCGTCGTACAGGGCGCCCACGTCACGGGCAAGGCCTGCAATGGACAGGCAGTCGCCGCGGTTCGGGGTCAGGCCGATCTCGATGCTGGCGTCGTCCAACTGCAGGTAGGCGCGGATGTCTTCGCCCACCGGGGCGTCGGCGGCCAGTTCCAGCAGGCCGTCGTTTTCTTCGCTGATCTGCAGTTCTGCAGCCGAGCACAGCATGCCGCTGGACTCAACGCCACGCAGCTTGGCTTTCTTGATCTTGAAGTCGCCCGGCAGTTCGGCGCCGATCATGGCGAACGGGATCTTCAGGCCAGGGCGCACATTCGGCGCGCCGCACACTACCTGGAAAGTCTCGCTGCCGTTGCTGACCTGGCACACGCGCAGTTTGTCGGCGTCGGGGTGCTGTTCGGTGCTCAGCACCTCACCGACGACGATGCCGCTGAATTGACCGGCGGCCGGGGTGACGCTGTCGACTTCGAGGCCGGCCATGGACAGACGAGCGACCAGCTCGTCACGGGATACCTGCGGGTTGACCCAACCGCGCAGCCACATTTCACTGAATTTCATGCTGTTCTCCTGAAAGATGCGTTACGGGTGCGGACCTAGCGAAACTGCGCGAGGAACCGCAAGTCGTTGTCGAAGAACAGACGCAAATCGTTGACGCCATACCGCAACATCGCCAGGCGCTCGGCACCCATGCCGAAGGCGAAGCCCTGGTACTCTTCCGGGTCGATGCCGGACATGCGCAGCACGTTCGGGTGAACCATGCCGCAGCCCATGACTTCCAGCCAGCCGGTCTGCTTGCACACGCGGCAGCCTTTGCCGCTGCACATCACGCACTGGATGTCGACTTCAGCCGAAGGTTCGGTGAAGGGGAAGAAGGACGGACGGAAACGCACCGCCAGTTCCTTTTCGAAGAACACCCGCAGGAATTCTTCGATGGTGCCTTTGAGGTCGGCGAAATTGATCCCGCGATCGACCAGCAGGCCTTCGACCTGGTGGAACATCGGCGAGTGGGTGATATCCGAGTCGCAGCGGTAGACGCGGCCCGGGCAGACAATGCGGATCGGCGGCTGGCTGGACTCCATGGTCCGTACCTGCACCGGCGAGGTGTGGGTACGCAGCAGCATGTTGGCATTGAAGTAGAAGGTGTCGTGCATTGCCCGGGCCGGGTGGTGGCCGGGAATGTTGAGCGCTTCGAAGTTGTGGTAGTCGTCTTCGACCTCAGGGCCTTCGGCGATGCCGTAGCCGATGTGGGTGAAGAACTGCTCGATGCGCTCCAGGGTGCGGGTGATCGGGTGCAGGCCACCGGTAGTCTGGCCACGACCTGGCAGGGTCACATCAATGCATTCGGCCGCCAGACGAGCGCTGAGCTCGGCTTCTTCGAAGGCCGCCTTGCGTGCGTTGAGCACCTCGGTGACGCGCTCCTTGGCGTCGTTGATCAGCGCGCCAACCTTTGGCCGCTCGTCGGCAGGCAGGTTGCCCAGGGTCTTCATCACCTGGGTCAGTTCGCCCTTCTTGCCAAGGAATTGAACCCGGATCTGTTCCAGGGCATTGATGTCTTCAGCGCGCTCCACGGCCTCCAGGGCTTGAGAGACCAGCGCATCCAGGTTTTCCATGTACAGACTCCAGATACGAAATAGGGGAAGAGCTTACAGGCTCTTCCCCTATCGATGACGTTTAACATTCGCTGCCGCGAACGGCAGCGAATGATTGTCGCGGGTACTTAAGCCAGGACGGCTTTAGCTTTCTCGACAATCGCAGCAAACGCCGCTTTTTCGTTCACTGCCAGATCAGCCAGAACTTTACGGTCGATTTCGATCGACGCTTTTTTCAGGCCAGCGATCAGGCGGCTGTAGGACAGACCGTTGATACGCGCACCAGCGTTGATACGAGCGATCCACAGAGCGCGGAACTGACGTTTTTTCTGGCGACGGTCGCGGTAGGCGTATTGGCCTGCCTTGATGACCGCTTGCTTGGCAACACGGAATACGCGCGAGCGTGCGCCGTAGTAGCCTTTAGCCAGTTTCAGGATTTTCTTGTGACGCTTACGAGCGATGACGCCACGCTTTACACGAGCCATGAGTAACTTCCTCTATCTTTGACCGAAATTAACGTACGCGCAGCATGCGCTCGACTTTTGCAACGTCCGACGGGTGCAGCAGGCTGCTACCACGCAGTTGACGCTTACGCTTGGTCGACATTTTGGTCAGGATGTGGCTCTTGAAAGCGTGCTTGTGCTTGAAGCCCGAAGCGGTTTTCAAGAAACGCTTCGCTGCACCGCTTTTGGTTTTCATTTTTGGCATGTTCGGATACTCCGCATTCAGTGGATAAACATAACCGCAAGGCCTGCCGTGCCCTGGTGGTTATTTCTTTTTCTTGGGGGCGATGACCATCATAAGCTGGCGTCCTTCCATCTTCGGATGCTGCTCAACGGTGCCGTATTCGGCGAGGTCAGTTTCAACCCGCTTCAACAGCTCCATGCCCAGCTCCTGGTGAGCCATCTCACGGCCACGGAATCTCAGAGAGATCTTGGCCTTGTCCCCATCACTAAGGAAACGTACCAGGTTGCGTAGTTTTACCTGGTAATCCCCTTCCTCCGTCCCTGGACGAAACTTGATTTCTTTAATCTGGATCTGCTTCTGGTTCTTCTTGGCCTCGCTGGCCTGTTTCTTCTTCTCGAACAGGTGCTTGCCGTAGTCCATGACCTTGCAGACCGGCGGTACCGCGTCTGCAGAGATCTCTACCAGATCCAGCTTCGCTTCTTCAGCGATACGAAGCGCTTCATCAATCGAGACGATGCCAATCTGCTCGCCGTCAGCGCCAATTAACCGAACCTCGCGTGCCGAGATATTCTCGTTGATCGGGGCTTTCGGTGCAGTTCGTTTATCGTTTCTCATTTCACGCTTAATGGTAATTACTCCGATTCTTGGCGACCACGCCGGGAAACCGACTGCGCAAGGAACTCCGCGAACTGGGCGACCGGCATCGAGCCAAGGTCTGCGCCTTCTCGGGTACGTACGGCGACGGTTTGCGTTTCGACCTCACGATCCCCTATAACCAAAAGATAAGGGACCTTGAGCAAGGTATGCTCGCGGATTTTAAAGCCGATCTTCTCATTTCTCAAGTCGGACTTGGCACGGAATCCGCTTTCGTTGAGAGTTTTTTCAACTTCCAGGGCGAATTCGGCCTGCTTGTCGGTGATATTCATGACCACCGCCTGGGTTGGCGCGAGCCAAGCCGGGAACGCACCTTCGTAGTGCTCGATCAGGATTCCGACGAAACGCTCGAACGATCCGAGGATGGCGCGGTGCAGCATTACCGGGTGCTTGCGGCCGTTGTCTTCGGAGACGAACTCGGCGCCCAGGCGGATCGGCAGGTTGAAGTCCAGCTGCAGGGTACCACACTGCCAGACGCGGCCCAGGCAGTCCTTGAGCGAGAACTCGATCTTCGGACCGTAGAAGGCGCCCTCGCCCGGTTGCAGGTCGTACGGCAGGCCGGCGCTGTCGAGCGCGGCAGCCAGGGCGGCTTCGGCGCGATCCCACAGCTCATCGGAACCCACGCGCTTTTCAGGACGGGTGGAGAGCTTCATTTCGATGTCTTTGAAGCCGAAGTCGGCGTAGACATCCATGGTCAGCTTGATGAAGGCGGCGGACTCGGACTGCATCTGCTCTTCGGTGCAGAAAATGTGCGCGTCGTCCTGGGTGAAACCACGCACGCGCATGATGCCGTGCAGGGCACCGGACGGCTCGTTACGGTGGCAGGCACCGAACTCGGCCAGGCGCAGCGGCAGCTCGCGGTAGCTCTTCAGGCCCTGGTTGAACACCTGCACGTGGCACGGGCAGTTCATCGGCTTGATGGCGTAGTCGCGGTTTTCCGACTGGGTGGTGAACATGTTGTCGGCGTAGTTGGCCCAGTGGCCAGACTTTTCCCACAGCGAACGGTCGACAACCTGAGGCGTCTTGATCTCGAGGTAGCCGTTCTCGCGCTGGACTTTACGCATGTACTGTTCCAGTACCTGGTACAGGGTCCAGCCGTTGGGGTGCCAGAACACCATACCCGGTGCTTCTTCCTGGAGGTGGAACAGGCCCAGGCGCTTGCCGATCTTGCGGTGGTCGCGTTTTTCCGCTTCTTCGATGCGCTGGATGTAGGCGGCCAGCTGCTTCTTGTCGGCCCAGGCGGTGCCGTAGACGCGTTGCAGCTGCTCGTTCTTGGCATCGCCGCGCCAGTAGGCGCCGGACAGCTTGGTCAGCTTGAACGACTTGAGGAAGCGGGTGTTCGGCACGTGCGGACCGCGGCACATGTCGACGTATTCTTCGTGGTAGTACAGGCCCATGGCCTGTTCATCCGGCATGTCCTCGACCAGGCGCAGCTTGTAATCTTCGCCACGGCTCTGGAACACGTCGATCACCTCGGCGCGCGGGGTGACCTTCTTGATGACGTCGTAGTCCTTGTCGATCAGCTGCTGCATGCGCTGCTCGATCGCCGCCATGTCGTCCGGGGTGAAAGGACGCTCGTAGGCGATGTCGTAATAAAAGCCTTCGTCAATGACCGGACCGATGACCATTTTCGCGGTCGGGTACAGCTGCTTGACCGCGTGGCCGACCAGGTGGGCGCACGAGTGACGGATGATCTCCAGCCCCTCTTCGTCCTTGGGCGTGATGATTTGCAGGCGAGCGTCGTGTTCGATCAGGTCGCAGGCGTCGACCAGCTTGCCGTCGACCTTGCCGGCCAGGGTGGCCTTGGCAAGGCCTGCGCCAATGGATGCGGCGACTTCGGCTACGGATACGGCCTTGTCGAAAGTACGTTGACTGCCATCGGGAAGAGTAATAACGGGCATGGCGCCTCCTCTCCTAGTGGTGACCCCTACCAAAGGTCACGTGGGTTGGGATGAGCCAGTACGCGATCCGCCCCTGTCTTTGCTGACGCAAAGCCTGCCTCACAGTGGCAGAAGCCCGAAGGCCTGCCAGGGAACGAACCAGAGTGACTGGAATAAAAAAACTGGGCGCTCTAAGCCGCAAGCTGCATGAAAAAGCTGGCGGCGAGCTTGAACTGCGCATGCTAGCACAAAGCTTTGCGGCGATTGCGGGGAACTTGAATGGAAATTTTCCGTTCAGAGCTTCTGAAGCGTCCTACTCTTGAGAGACCCGCCCCAAGGAGTGTTTGGCTATGCGACTTCAGTCCCTTTTGGCCCTGGCGGCCACCTCTGCCCTGCTACTGCCGCTGGGCGCCCATGCCGGGAAGCTGCCAGGTGGTTACCTCGAGGCCTGTGTTGCCAATGCACAGCAAGTGAACAAGGCCATGACCACGGACCAGGCGACAAAGCATTGCGATTGCGCCGGCAAGGCGATCGAGAAAAATTTCTCCGACGATGAAATTGCCGATCTGGACAGCAAGGACGGCATCGATGCCAGGACAATGCAGCGTGCCGAGACGCTGGTGAAGCGCGTCTGCCCGCCCGAAACCCAGAAAAAATAAGCCTTTGGGCCAATAAACTCGCGCTATTTTGCTCCAGATCAGCAATCTGCGCAGGTAAAAGGGGCTACAAGCCCATAATTAGACTATGATGGTGGCGTGCACCCTGTTGGCCTCGGCAACACCGCACTACTGAAAATCATGTTTCCTGGAGATACACCCATGTCTAATCGCCAAACCGGCACCGTAAAATGGTTCAACGATGAGAAAGGCTTCGGCTTCATCACTCCACAAGGTGGCGGCGACGACCTGTTCGTTCACTTCAAGGCTATCGAAACCGACGGTTTCAAAAGCCTGAAGGAAGGCCAGACCGTTTCCTTCGTTGCCGAAAAAGGCCAGAAGGGCATGCAGGCTGCACAAGTTCGTCCAGAGTAAGTTCTGAGCGAATAAAAAAACCCGTCCTTGTGACGGGTTTTTTTGTGCCCGGATTTCGGGTGGCGGCGCGCTCTATCGCCGGATATGCCGGCTCCCACACAGGTACCGGCCACACAACCGCCCCTGTGGGAGCTGGCATCGCCAGCGATGGGCTGCGAAGCAGCCCGGGTCATCAGCCGCAATGAACGCCGGTGACCACACCCTGGGCATTAGTGTTGAGGTTCAGGCGCTCGGAGCGGTACTCCAGGGTCATGACATCATTCGGCCCGACGGCACGGGCCAGCTGCGAGCCGCTGGCCTTGCGGGCCTGCTCGACCAGGGCCGGCGACACCTGCTTGCCCACGGCAAACCCGGCACCGCTGGCCTGGCAACGGCCGTCGCTGTTGGCCGCTTGCGGCTCAGATGCCTTCGACGACGTGCCGCCCGTGCCGCTGCAACCGCTCAACACGGCGACCGCCAACAGGCCCATCAATGATGCACGAAACATGAATCCTCCTTTGAATACGGGAATGCTGTCCGTTGGACAGCCTCGCTGGTTTTTCGTTGCAAAACCCGTCAAGTCTGCCTGAGCCAGCGCCCCCAGGTAAAAATGCAATCGTCACGGAATTTTGCACAGCTCAGTACAGGTCGATGTAGTCGCTCGACGGTTTCGGCCAGTTGCGCTGCAAGGCGGTGAACACCTGCTGCACCCAGCGCTCGTCGGCCGCCGCCGCTTCACCGACGCATCCCGAGCCTGCCGCCCAGGTTTCCAGACGAAAGGCCAGGCCGTCCAGCTCGCGACCACCCACCACCTGGGACAGCCAGGCGACGCCGCCACGACTGACGCGCAACTGGTTGTGCTGGGCATTGTTACCATCAGCCAGGAGGCTGCGCACTGCCTCAAGCGTGAACTGTTCGGGATTGTTCAGATCGATTTGCACGGTCAGGCTCCGACCTGCTGAAAACCATTAGTTTGCCACGCCCACTGCCCTTATGCCTAAAGTCGCAGTGCCGCGGCAGGCGCCGCCATGATTTACTACACACTTGGGGCGCCGTGCAGACAGGCCGGGCCCTTCAAACGCCAGGGCCCGGCATTTGAACCCATTGCGCGCGCAGCATTCATCCGGACGACGTCATGACAAGCCACACCATCGATGCCGACATCAAGGTCAAATGGGCCGAGGGCCAGAGCGCCTACAGCCCCGCCACCGCCGAAGAGTTGATGCTGATTGCCATCGACCTGCTGGTCAAGGACCTGGGTAACGAAGCGGCACGCGAATTCGTCGAGAAGGTCCTGGAACACCACACCCACGCTACGTCAGGCGCGTAAGCCGCGCACTGAGCAGGTCGAAAAAGCCCTGGGCGTCGGCACGGGCGATCCATGTCACGTTGGCAGGCTGCTGCAAGGCGCCGTACCAGTCGGCAATGCTCTGGCCGAAGGTCGGGCCTTCACGGCTGTCGACCTGCAGGTGGATCTGCCGGCCCTGGAACAATTGTGGCTTGAGCAGGTAGGCAATCACACAGGCATCATGCACCGGCCCGCCCGGCAGGCCGTAACGCGCCATGTCGGCCTTGATATAGGCCTCGAGGATGGCGACCACCCGCTGGCTGGCCGCATTGTTCACGGCCTTGAGTTGCGCCAGCCGTGCTTCACTGGTCAGCACCTGGTGGGTGGCATCCAGCGGCAGGTAGGTGAGCTTGACGCCGCTGCCCAGCACCACCTCGGCCGCATGAGGATCGGCGAACAGGTTGAACTCGGCCACCGGGGTGATGTTGCCGCCATTGAAGTGGGCGCCGCCCATCACCACCACTTCCCTGATGCCTTTGACGATCTCCGGGGCCTGGACCAATGCCAGGGCCAGGTTGGTCTGTGGACCGAGCATGGCCAGGGTGATGCTGTGAGGCTCGGCATTGCCCAGGGTGTCGACCAGGTAGCGCACCGCGCTGCCTTCGGCCAGCCCCTGCCCGGGCTCGTACACCTCGACACCCGGCAGCCCCTCGTCACCATGGATGTCTTGCGCGTAAACCGGTGTGCGCTGCAACGGCGCGGGCGCCCCGGCGTACACCGGAATGCCTTCGCGCCCACCCCACTCCCGCGCCAGCCGGGCATTGCGCGCAGCCTTGTCGAGGCACACATTGCCGGCCACGGTAGTAATGGCGCGGATCTTCAGCTCATCGGGTGATGCCATGGCCAGCAGCAAGGCCACCACGTCGTCGGCACCCGGGTCGGTGTCGATAATCAGGTCGATGGGCGCCATCTAGAAGGTAACCCCCGCGACCAGGGCGATATTGCTGTAGGGCTTGCACTCGCCGGTACGCACCACCGCACGGGCGCCCCGGCACAGCTGCTTGAACCCGGCATGGTCGATCAGGTTGCGGGCGCCGAGCTGGCCGTGGGCATGGCACTGTTCGATGGTGGTCAGGCCCGGTGGATTGGCCTTGAAGATTTCGTCGGCGAGCACATGGCTTTCCACCTGCATTTCGCTGAGTACGGTGCGAAGGGTGCTGGCAAAGTCGGGAATCCCGGCGGTCAGCGCCAGGTCGATGAGTTCGACGCCCGGCGGTACCGGCAGGCCGGCATCGCCAATCACCAGGATATCGCCATGACCCAGGGAGGCGATGACCCGCGACAGGGCAATATTGAGCAGCGGCGTCTTTTTCATGGTTGCACCTCGGCCAGGTAAGGGATCGACGGCTGGGCGCCGGCGCGGGTAACCGACAAGGCGGCGGCACGCTGGCCAAAGGCGATGGCCTCGCCCTCCTCCACACCTCGCGCCAGGGCAGCGGCGAAGCCCCCGACAAAGGTGTCGCCCGCCGCCGTGGTGTCCAGCGGACGGACCACCGGCGCCGGGAAGTGCTGCACGCCCCGGGCACTGGCAAACAACGCACCCTGGGCACCGAGGGTGACGATCACGTTCCTCGCCCCCAGGCTGCGCAACTGGTTGGCTGCGACTTCGGCGCTGGTCAGGTCGTTCACTACTACGCCGGTCAGGGCCTGGGCCTCGCTTTCGTTGGGAATCAGGTAGTCGATGGCGCCGTACCAGTCCTGGGGCAAGGGGCCGGTGCACGGCGCCGGATTGAGGATCACCGTCTTGCCCAGGGCACGGCCACGCGCCAGGGTATGAGCGACGGTCGGCGGCGGCACTTCCAGCTGGCAGATGATCACCTCGGCGCCTTGCAGCAGGGCATCGAAGGCTTGCACCGATTCGGGCAACAACTGGCCATTGCCGCCGGGAATGATGACGATGGAGTTCTGGCTGCTGGCATCCACCACGATCAGCGCCAGGCCGCTGGACACGCCGGCGCACACCGCCACGCCCTGGCAGTCGATGCCCTCGTCGAGCAGGGCCTGGCGCAGCTGCTGGCCGTAGGCGTCCTCACCGACGTTGCCGATCATCGCCACCGGCGCGCCCAGGCGCGCCACCGCCACCGCCTGGTTGGCGCCCTTGCCGCCCGGTACCGTGGCAAAAGATTCGCCCGCCAGGGTCTCGCCGGCACGCGGCAAGCGTGGGGCGCGGGCCACCAGGTCCATGTTCAGGCTTCCTACCACCACTACCTTGGCTTGCATGTTCGGCTCGCTCTCAGCGGTAATCATTGAACAGGTCGGGGCGCGGCGCGGTGGACTCGCGCAGCACGATCTTCGGCGCGACGATGCGCTGCTCCGGGGCGCCACGCAGTGGCTGGGCGATGCGCGACAGCAACAGGGCCGCCGCACTCTCCCCCAGCTCACGAATCGACTGGCCGACCGTGGTCAGCGCCGGGAACACGTAGCGGCTGAGCTGGATATCGTCGAAGCCGATCACCGACAGCTCATTGGGCACGCAGATGTTGCGCTCGGCGGCGGCGCGCAACACCCCGATGCCGATCATGTCGTTGCCGGCAAAAATCGCCGTCGGCCGCCGGCCTTCCAGCAACGGCACCGCAGCGGCATAACCGCCCAGGCTGGTGAAGTCGCTGCTGACGATACGGTCTTGCCCCACCGTCACGCCGGCCTCGGCCAGGGCGCGCTGGAAACCGGCCAGACGCAATTGCGCGGTACTGGTGGTGGCCGGCCCGCCGATGCAGGCGATGTCGCGATGGCCCAACTCCAGCAGATGACGCGTTGCCAGGTAGGCACCCTGTTCATGATCGATGCTCACCAGGTCCGCCTCCACCCCTTCCAGGGCGCGGTCGACGATGACCATTGGGGTGCGCACGCTGGCCAGGCTTTGCAGCAGGTCGCTGTCTTCGCCCACCGAGGCGACGATCAGACCGTCGATGCGTTTTTCCAGCAGCACGCGCAGGTAGCTGCGCTGTTTTTGCGGGTTGTCGTCGGAGTTGCAGAGGATCACGCAGTAGCCGTTGCGCTCGCAGCCGTCCTCGATACCCCGGGCCAGTTCCGCGAAGTACGGGTTGACCGCGTTGGGCACCAGCAGGCCGATGGTGGCGGTGCTGCGCGCCTTGAGCGAACGGGCCACGGCGCTGGGCACGTAGTCGAGCTCGGCGATGGCCGCCTCGACTTTCAGGCGCACCTGCTCACTGACCGGACGGGTCTTGTTCAGTACATGGGACACGGTGGTATAGGAAATACCTGCCAGTGCCGCGACATCTTTGATGGTTGCCATTGTTCAGTTCCGCCGACTTGCACGTCGGCTGCGGTAGGTGTCGAGAACCACGGCGATCACGATGACCGCCCCGGTGATAATGCGTTTGGTCGGCTCGGAGGCGCCGATCTGTGCCAGGCCCGCGGCCAGCACCGAGATAATCAGGACGCCGAAGAAGGTACTGATCACCGAACCGCGTCCGCCCATCAGGCTAGTGCCGCCGATGACCACGGCAGCGATGACCTGCAGTTCGAGGCCGGCACCGGCGTTGGGGTCGGCCGCCTCCAGGCGGGATATCTGGAACAGTGCGGCCAGCCCGGCGAGCAGGCCCATCAGGGCGAACACCAGGACCTTGTACGGACGCGGGTCGATACCGGCCAGGCGCACGGCCTCTTCGTTGGTGCCGATGCCGATCAGGTAGCGGCCGAACACGGTGCGGGTCAGCACCAGTTGGGCGAGGATGATCACCAGCAAGGCAATCAGGAACGACGGCGACACGCCGAACGCCACCGGGTTGGACAGCCAGGCGAAGGCGTCGCCGATGTAGGCGGTGCGCGAGTCGGTCAACTGGTAGGCCAGGCCCCGGGCCATTTCCAGCACGCCCAGGGAGACGATGAACGAGGGAATTCGCCAGGCCACGGTGATGGCGCCGGTGATGCTCCCGGCCAGCGCCGCCACGCCCATGCCCAGCAAGGCCGCCGGCAGCACGCTCCAGCCCCAGCCGAGGATCGCCACGCTGACCGCCGAGGCTGCCAGGGCCAGCACCGAGCCCACCGACAGGTCGATGCCACCGATGATCAGGACGAAGGTCATGCCCACCGCCAGCACCATCAAGTCGGGAATCTGGTTGGCCAGGGTGCTGAAGGTGGCGTAGGACAGAAAGTGACTGCTGAGCAGGGAAAACAGCACGATCATCGCCAGCAAGGCGCCGGCCAGGCCCAGGTAGGTGCCCAGGCCATAGTAGTTGCCGCTGCGCTTGACGCTCGGGGCGCCGGTGTCCATCGGAGTGGTTTTCATGGGGTGGTCCTGGTTGCTGCTTCATGCAGCAACGCATCACGTTTCTGATAGCCGGCGAAGGCCGCGGCCAGTAGTTGGTCCTGGGTCCAGTGCTCGCGCTCGAAGGTGTCGATCAGGCGCCCGGCACTGAGCACGCCGATGCGGTCGCAGATCAGCATCAGCTCGCGCAGGTCGCTGGACACCACCACGATCGCCTTGCCCTGGCGCGCCAGCTCTGCCAGCAGGCCGTAGATGTCGAATTTGGCACCGACGTCGATGCCACGGGTCGGCTCGTCGAACAGCAGCACGGCACAGTCGCGCTCCAGCCAGCGGCCAATCACCACTTTCTGCTGGTTGCCGCCGGACAGCTCGCCGACCACCTGCTCGGGGCCGGCGCTGCGAATGCGCATGGCGCCGATCTGGCGCTGGGCCAGCTCGCGTTCGGCACTGCTGTCGACGACGCCGGCACGGGAGATCGCCGGCAGGTTGCCCAGGGCGATGTTGGCGCTGATCGACTGCGACAGCAGCAGGCCTTCGCCCTTGCGGTCTTCGGTGATCAGGGCGATGCCTTCGCGTACCGCGGTCACGGGCGAGTCGATGCGCACCGCCCGCAGTGGATTGCCCAGTTCGATACTGCCGCTGTCGGCGCGGTCGGCGCCGTAGATCAGGCGCAGCAGTTCGGTTCGTCCGGCACCGATCAAGCCGGAGATGCCGAAGATCTCGCCGCTGCGCACCTCGAAGGACACCTCGCGCACCTTGTCGCCACGGCTCAGGCCGTTGACCTTGAGGATCGGCGCGCCGATCTGGCGCTGGCCCAGGTCGATATGCTCGGCCAGTTCCCGGCCGACCATCAGGTTGACCAGCTGCGCGCTGTCGTAGCGGGCCATGGGCTCGACGCACACCAACTTGCCATCGCGCAGCACGGCGATGCGCTGGGCGATGCGCTTGAGTTCTTCCAGGCGATGGGAGATGTAGACAATGGCCACGCCGCGCTGCTGGAGGCGCTCGATCTGGGTGAACAGCAACTCGACTTCCCGCGCCGTGAGCATGGCCGTGGGCTCGTCGAAGATCAGCACATGGTAGTCGCCAATCAGGTTGCGGGCGATTTCCACCATCTGCTGGTGACCGATGCCCAGTTCACCCACCGGGGTATCCGGGTCGATGGCTTCCAGGCCGACCCGGGCCATGGCGGCCTGGGCCAGTTGGCGCAGGCGCTTGCGGCTGATCCAGCCGGCGCGGCTGGGCAGGTTGTCGAGAAACAGGTTCTCGGCCACCGTCAGGGTCGGCAGCAGGTTGAGCTCCTGCATGACCATGCGCACGCCCAGGCGCTCGGCGGCGGCGCGGCTGCCGGGCTGGTAAGGCTGGCCCTGGTAGCGCATCTGCCCGACGGTGGGCTGCTCGAGGCCACCAATGATTTTCGACAGGGTGCTCTTGCCCGCGCCGTTCTCGCCGGTCAGGGCCAGCACTTCGCCGCGATAGAGGCTCAGCTCGATATCGCCCAGCACCGGCTGGGCGTAGGTCTTGCCGATTGCGCTGACTGAAAGTACCACGTCCGTCGTCGCTGACATTGCCTGTTCTCCTGGCGCCCACGCCTGCGCGGGCGCACATGCTGCGACTACTGGGTGACCAGTTCGACCGGGGTCTGGATAACGTTGTCGGCGTCCACTTCAGGCTTTTCGCCCTTGATCATCTTCAGCGCCGCCTGGATGCCGAACACTGCCTGTTTAGCGGCGTGCTGATCGGCGGTGGCGAGCACGCGACCGTCCTTGAGCATCGGCTTGATGGCGTTGATGTTGTCGTAGCCGACCACCTGTACCTGGCCGGTCTTGCCCGCCGCCCGCACTGCCGACACTGCGCCCAGGGCCATGCTGTCGTTGCCGGCCAGCAGCGCCTTGAGGTCGGGGTTGGCGTTGAGCATGGAAGCGGCCACTTCATTGCCCTTGGAAATTTCCCAGTTGCCGGACTGCACCGAGACCACCTTCATCTGCGCCGCTTCCATTGCATCCTTGAAGCCGGCGGTGCGTTGCTGGGCGTTGGTGGTGGTGGAGACGCCTTCGATAATACCGACCTGGTCACCGGCCTTGAGCTTTTCCTTGGCCAGGTACTCGCCGACCAGCCGTGCGCCCTTGCGGTTGTCGGGGCCAACGAAGGGCACGCTGAGTGCTTTGCTCTTGAGCACTTGAGGGTCCAGGCGGTTGTCGATGTTGACCACGGTGATACCGGCATCCATGGCTTTCTTCACCACCGGCACCAGGGCCTTGGAGTCCGCCGGGGCGATGACCAGGGCGTCGACCTTGGCGACGATCATCTGCTCGACGATGCGGATCTGGTTGCTCGAATCGGTCTCGTCCTTGATGCCGTTGGAGACCAGCTCGAATTCGCCGGCGTGCTCTTTCTGGTAGGCCTTGGCGCCGTCTTCCATGGTCAGGAAGAATTCGTTGGCGAGGGATTTCATCACCAGGGCGACCTTGGGCTTTTCATCAGCCTGGGCCTGGGACAAGGGCATGGCGAGGGACAGTGAAGACAGAATGGCAGCGGCCAGGAGGCGTCCTGCGAACGGCAACTTCATGGGTTTACTCCGGATTTTATGATTTTTATCGGGTCGCAAACGTTTGCGTTAACTTACTATGCAAATAGTACCCAATTTTGTCAATTCCGCGACGTACACCCTTGGGACGCTATGCGTAGGAATTATCCTTAAATTCGCCGTAAAACCGAACACTCCTACAAATAATATTCGGTTATCCGAACCAGAATGGCAGTGGATGCAAGATTTCGGCGCGGTAAAACCCCTGCAAATCAACACAATGATGATGAAAACCGATGAACGGTTGAGTTGGTACGCTTTCTGCTCTCCCTCCCGGGCTGCACCGCGAACTCCATCTTAAGAAGAGAGATATTCGATGAAAGCTGCGCTTACTCCGTTCGTCCCGGGCGCCCTGGCCCTTCTGCTGTTGCTGCCCGCCGGCGTCAACGCCAAGGAAGTGGAACAGCAACAGAAACTGGCCAACGTGGTCATCCTCGCCACCGGCGGCACCATCGCCGGCGCCGGCGCCAGTGCCGCCAACAGCGCCACCTACCAGGCGGCCAAGCTGGGCGTGGACAAGCTGATCGCCGGCGTTCCGGAGCTGGCCAGCCTGGCCAATGTGCGCGGTGAACAAGTGATGCAGATCGCCTCGGAGAGCATCAGCAACGACAACCTGCTGCAACTGGGCAAGCGCGTGGCCGAACTTGCCGACAGCAAGGACGTCGACGGCATCGTCATCACCCACGGCACCGACACCCTGGAAGAGACCGCCTACTTCCTCAACCTGGTGGAGAAGACCGACAAACCAATCGTGGTGGTCGGCTCCATGCGGCCGGGCACCGCCATGTCGGCCGACGGCATGCTCAACCTGTACAACGCCGTGGCCGTGGCCAGCAACAAGGCTTCACGCGGCAAGGGCGTGCTGGTGACCATGAACGACGAGATCCAGTCCGGTCGCGACGTCAGCAAGACCGTCAACATCAAGACCGAAGCCTTCAAGAGCCCATGGGGCCCGCTGGGCATGGTAGTGGAAGGCAAGTCCTACTGGTTCCGCCTGCCGGCCAAGCGCCACACCCAGGATTCGGAATTCGACATCAAGAAGATCAGCAGCCTGCCTGCCGTGGACATCGCCTACGGTTACGGCAACGTCACCGACACCGCCTACAAGGCCCTGGCTGCGGGCGGCGCCAAGGCGATCATCCATGCCGGTACCGGCAATGGCTCGGTGTCGTCGCGGGTTGTTCCGGCGCTGCAGGAATTGCGCAAGGACGGCGTGCAGGTCATTCGCTCCTCCCACGTCAACACCGGCGGTTTCGTGCTGCGCAACGCCGAGCAGCCTGACGACAAGAACGACTGGGTCGTGGCCCACGACCTGAACCCGCAAAAAGCCCGGATCCTGGCCATGGTCGCCCTGACCCAGACCCAGGACAGCAAGGAGCTGCAGCGGATCTTCTGGGAATACTGATCCCGCCAGCGCTTGCCCGCCTGTAGGATGGGCAAGCGCACCCTCCCCCACCTTCAGCAAAAAAACCTTAAACAGACCGCAGCAAACCAGGCGGTTTGCGGTCACATGCGCTCTTTCACCGACGAGCTGTTGCGAAATTGCTTACAGTAAAATACTGTATGCACATACAGCACAACAAGGAACGCTTCGTGGCCAACACCTCCGCCCCCGCCAGCAGTTACGAGCAACTGGGTATCCGCATCCAGAAAATCATCAACGCGCCCACCGCGCAAAAAGCCCGGGCCGCGCTGATTTTCCGCCTAGAGCACGAGTCCCCTGAAGACTGGGAAACCCTGCTCGAGGAAATCGCCGAGAACGACAACGTCACCCTCGCCCACCGCGACGACGGTGGCGTGCAGATTTTCTGGGTTGTGCCGAAGGAAGACTGACTGCGCATGAGAGTTTCGTTTTTTGCCGTCGCCTGCCTGTTGTTCAGTGTCACCACCGCCCATGCCGACGCGCCACGCACCTTCACCGAAGCCAAGAAGGTGGCCTGGCGCCTGTATGCGCCGCAGTCCACCGAGTTCTACTGTGGCTGCAAGTACAACGGCAACAAGGTCGACCTCGCCGGCTGCGGCTACGTCCCGCGCAAGAACGCCAACCGCGCTTCACGCATCGAGTGGGAGCACATCGTCCCGGCCTGGCAGATCGGCCACCAGCGCCAGTGCTGGCAGGACGGCGGGCGCAAGAACTGCTCGAGCAACGACAAGGTCTACCAGCGCGCCGAAGCCGACCTGCACAACCTGGTGCCAAGCATTGGCGAGGTGAACGGGGATCGCAGCAATTTCAGTTTCGGCTGGTTGCCCGAGCAGCGCGGGCAGTACGGTTCGTGCCTGACCCAGGTGGATTTCAAGGCCAAGAAGGTCATGCCACGGCCGTCGATCCGCGGGATGATCGCGCGCACCTACTTCTATATGAGCAAGCAGTACAACCTCAAGCTGTCCAAGCAGGACCGCCAGCTCTATGAGGCCTGGAACAAGACCTACCCGCCGCAGCCCTGGGAGCGCCAGCGCAACCAGCGGGTGGCCTGCGTGATGGGACACGGCAACGCGTTCGTCGGCCCCGTGAACCTCAGCGCCTGCGGTTGAGGCTCAGGCCAGCGCCTGCAGGTAGGCGCTGGCCTGCTGGTAACGGGTCAGGCGCGCCAGGTCTTCAGGGCCTGGCATGGCAATGCGCGACAGGTCGCTGTTGTCGGCAAGATCGGCCAGCTTGACCACCCGTGCCAGCGGGTCGCCACCCAGGCGAGCGACAAAGGCTTCGTAGCTTTCGTCATCGCGCCGGCTCAGCGCCTGCACCGCCGCCAGGATCTTCAGGGCAAACCCCTCGCGCGCCAGGTCCGAGAGCGTCATGGGAGAATCTTCGAGCACATCGTGCAGCACGGCGACGATGCGCTGCTCCACCGTCGAGACCCTCATCATCACCCGCAACGGGTGCAGGATATAGGCGGCGCCACCCTTGTCGCACTGCCCTTCATGCGCCCTGGCCGCCACCGCAATGGCCCGCTCCAGCGTAGACATAAGGCCCTCCTGCTCAACTCCCGCGTCGTTTCAGACGCGCCATGCTATACACATCGCACAGCACGCCGTCACGCATAGCATAGTCGAGCAATTGTCCTTCAACTTCAAAGCCATGGCGCTTGTACAAGGCCAGCGCCGGTTGATTGTCGGTGAACACGGTCAGCTCGATGCGCCGCAGGCCCATCCAGTTATCGGCAATCTCCAGCGCCGCCGACAGCAGGCGAGTCCCCACCCCCTGCCCTTGCCAGGCCGATGCCACCCCCATGCCGATACTGCCGCAATGGCTACGGCGTACGCGGGGGTTTTGCTCCAGGGTACAGTTGCCGATCACTTGGCCCTGGTGCAGGGCAACCAGTCTCAGCACGCGCTCGTAGTCTTCGCCCGAACCCAGGCGCTTGCGCCAGTTGTCCAGCGACTGGTAAGGCAACTGCAAGGCCAGGCGGGAAACCCGGGGGTCGCTGTACAGTGCGGCCAGCCCTTCGAGATGATGCTCGTTGGCGCGTTGCAAGGTTATGGCGGGGGATGAATCCTTCATCACGGCTCTCCTTGGGGTGAGCCGTGAGTGTACGAGGCCAGGGAAGGCGTTGGCTAGCGGCTGGCGCCGTGCTGGATGACGATCGAGTCGGTGCCCAGGCGGGTCATGACGTCGGCCTGCTTCGCTTCGGCTTCGGCCTTGTCCGGGAACGGGCCCAGCAACACCACCGGCTTGCCGTCGCGGTACACCACCGAGGACGGGATCTGCTTTTCGATCAGGCGTGCGGTCATGTCGCTCAGGGCGCCCATGTTGGCTCCCTGGACGATCTCGACATCCCAGCCTTCCGGCGCCGGCTGGTCGGCCAGGGCCTCGGCACGGCGCTGCAGCTCGGCACCGCCGCAGGCTTCACGGATACGCAGGGTGCTGCCCTGGTCGGCGATGATGATGTCATAGCCGTCGGCTTTCTTGAACGCCACGTAACTGCGATAAGGAACGAAGGCGCCGGCGTCGTCCTTGCCGCGCACCTGGCCGCAGATCATGCCTTGCTGGTCGATCCGCACGTTGGCGAACTTGGCTGTCTTGGGGTTTTGCAGGTGTTCGGCCACCTGCTTGTGCACGCCTTCGACTTCATTCTCACAACCGGCCAGCGCCAGCACTGCCATTACCACCGCGATTTTACGCACGCGTCTTACTCCTGGATGCAAGCGGCGGATTCTAGCATTTATGCAGACGCGTAGGAGCGGGCTTGCCCCGCGATCGCGGTGTATCACTTACATCGCATCGCGGGGCAAGCCCGCTCCTACAGGGAGGTGTGTGGAAGCAGAATGCAAAAAGGGCGATCCTTGCGGATCGCCCTTTCTGGGATTTGGTAGGCACAATTGGACTCGAACCAACGACCCCCACCATGTCAAGGTGGTGCTCTAACCAACTGAGCTATGTGCCTGCTGTGGGGCGCATAATACGCAGGTACGTACATGTCGTAAAGCGAAATTTTTAAAAAAAACCAAAAAAATCAGCAGCTTTAGTCTGCGCTGGAAAAATCGGACCCCGCCCCCGGGAATACGCAGGTGAGGTGCAGCGCAATCAATCTGGCAGATACACGCAAACGGATGGCAAGCAGGTAAAAGGACAGCCTCAAGCGACGACTTAGTATCCGGACGAGCTCAATCGAGTTGCTCGCCGACACTAATAAGAACGGAACCCCGTCCATGCACACGTCGCCCCTGATTCACCTCTCCACGCTCGCATTGCTGGCAGGCGCTGCCGCCCAGGCCAGTGCCCATGAGCTGTATGCCGATCAGAACAGCCACCTGAACGCCAACCTGGAGGCGGTGTTCGGTGTGTTCCACAGCGAGGAAAACTATGCCCTCAGCGGACGTCTGCAACAGGGCTCGTCCTCCTGGCGCGAGGGTTACATCAAATATGGGCTCAGCGGCGACCAGGGCCTGGCCGGCGCCGGCACCGCCTATGGCGCATTCGCGCTGCTCAGCTCGGGGAGTTGGGGAGACGGTGATGCCGCAGGCTTGAGCGACGGTTCCGAGCGCACCACCAAGATCGAAGACGCCTACCTCGGCTGGCGCTCCGGCAACCTGTTCCAGGCCCTTGGCGAAGACGGTGTCGACCTGTCCTTCGGGCGCCAGACCATCAGCGTAGGCGATGGTTTCCTGATTCAAGGCGACTCGCTCAACCTGGGCAAAGGCCTGGCCGATGGCGAGTTCAATCGCGGCGGCGCCTACTACCTGGCCGCGCGCAAAAGCTTCGACCAGACCGCCGTGCTGCGCCTGGGCGGCAAGGAAGGCTGGCGCAGCGACCTGATGTGGCTGAAGTCGGATAACCGTGCCCAGGCCAAGACAGAGATGTACGTGGCCACCCTGGAGCACGTGGCCGAGGCCGGTACGCTGGGCCTGACCTATATCGACACCACGGATGTGGATGAGGCGTTCGCCTCGCCAGCACAACTCGAACGCGATGGCATGAAGACCTACAGCCTGCGTGCTGCCGGCAACGCCGGGGTTGAAAACCTGTTCCTCTCAGGCGAATACGCCAAGCAGGACAAACCCCACACCCCCACCGAGGACGCCTGGTACCTGGAGGCCGGCTGGACCTTCGCCGACGTGGCCTGGAAGCCGAACCTCAGTTATCGCTACAGCCGCTTCTCGGAAGGCTTCGACCCCCTGTTCTACGGAATGAGCCGCGGTTACGGCACCTGGTTCCAGGGCGAAGTCGCAGGCAACTATGCCGGCCCGTTCAACAGCAACTCGCGCATTCAGAAAGTCGAGTTCAAGGTATCGCCCCTGGACAACCTGAACCTCGGCGCACTCTGGTTCAACTTCGACACCATCGACCGCACCCTTGGCAACACCGACGGTCGCGAACTGGACCTGTACGCCGAATGGAGCGTCAACGAGCACCTGATGGTGATGCCCCTCATCGGCCTGTACCAGCCGGACAAGAGCGCCGAACAAGGCGGCACCCAGCTGGGCAGCAACAGCAACAACCTGTACAGCCAATTGGTGTTCGTCACCACCTTCTGATGCCCTTCGGGTGGCAGCCTCCGCCTACTGCTGATCGTCGCCCTCTGGCACAGGCAAACAACGGGTTGGCAGGCACAACAATGCCCGCTGTACGCCCTCAGGGCAGACTAGTGCAGCACCGCCCTGCCAATGCCTTCGCGATCCGCTACATCCAATAATTAAGGGAGCCCCCTGATGCGAATAACCAGGATCCTTGCACAAACCACCCTGGCTCTTGGCGTGTCGCTAGCCGGCGCACACCCTGCCCTCGCCGAGCTGCCCGCCGACACTGGCATCGGCCAGACGGTATTGCCGTTCCCACCTTCGCCGCACCGCGCCTATGTGGTCGATGTGGAATTCGACAACTTCGTCACCGGCCGCGTGGTCGTGGTCGACCCGGACCAGAAGCGCTTCCTCGGCATGGTCAGCACCGGCTTCGCCGCCCCCTCGACCCTGAGCCGTGACGGCAAGCAGCTGTATAGCGCCGACCTGTTCTATTCGCGCGGCACCCGCGGCACCCGCACCGACGTGCTGACCGCCTGGAACACCTCCACCCTGGCCCCGGACTGGGAAGTGGTCATTCCCTCCAAGCGTGCCGAGGCACTGACCCAGCGTTTCGGCCTGTCCACCAGCGCCGACGACCGCTTCGTCTACGTCTACAACTTCACCCCCTCGACCTCGATCACCGTGGTCGATACCCAGGCCAAGGCCGTGGCCAGCGAAATTTCCATTCCCGGCTGCGTGCTCAGCTACCCGGTGGGCAAGCGCCGCATCGCCTCGCTGTGCGGTGACGGCAGCATTCAGCTGCTGACCCTGGGCGACGACGGCAAGGAGACCGCCCGCACCCAGACCAAGTTCTTCGACCCCAATGCGGAGAAGCTGGTCGAACGCGGCGTGAACGTCGGCGACACCTTCTACTTCACCAGCACCACCGGCACCGTGCACACCCTGGACCTGTCGGGCGCGCAGGCGAAAGTCCTGCCGAGCTGGTCACTGGTCAACGACGAAGAGAAGAAGGCCGGCTGGGCGCCGGGCGGTTGGCAGCTGATCGCTGTCGCGCCGAAGCTCGACCGCCTGTACGTGCTCATGCACGACGCCCACGAGGCCATGAAGTGGGAAGACCCGAGCAACACCATCTGGGCTTTCGACCTGAAGACGCAGAAGAAGATCGGCACCCTGAGCACCAAAGGCGCACCGATCTGGAGCCTGCAGGCCACCAGCGACGACAACCCGTTGCTGCTCGGCATCAACGTCGGTGGCGGCCTGGACATCTTCGACCTCAAGCGCGGCAAGCACACCGGCACGATGGAAAAGCTGCATAAAACCGCCACGCAGATTCTCAGCCACTGAGCGAGGTGAGCCCATGCACATCGATCCGATCCTCGTCATCGCCAGCGCAATCAGCGTTGCGGTGATCCTGGCCAGCGCCGCGACCCACAAGTTCCGTGCGCCGGCGCGCTTCATCAAGCAACTGGAGGATTACCAACTGCTGCCGCAGGCGCTGCTCAAGCCGGTCGCCCGCTGCCTGCCGCTGCTGGAAATCGGCGTGGCCTTCGCCCTGCTGGTGCCGGCCAGCCGGCCGAGCGCCGCGCTGCTGGCCGCCGCGTTGCTGGCGCAATACGCGGCCGCCATCGGCATCAACCTGTGGCGCGGTCGCGCCGACATCGACTGCGGCTGCTCCGGCCCCGACCAGGCGCAACCGCTGCGTGCGCTGCTGCTCGTGCGCAACAGCGTGCTGGTGGCTTTGGCGCTGGTCGCCGGCATCGCCCCGCAGGCACGCGATCTCGGTTTGTTCGACGGCTTCGTGGTGATCGCCGCAAGCGCCGTTGTACTGCTCATCTACACCGCCGCCGAAGGCCTGCTGGCCAACGGCCCTCGTCTGTTCACACTTATTGGAAGGTGAAATATGGAAGGCTTGATCGTCTCCAACATCCTGCTCTGGGCCCTGCTGATCGCCCTCTCCTTTGCCGTGATGGGGCTGGTACGCCAGATCGGCGTGCTGCACTCGCGCCTGGCCCCCGCCGGTGCACTGATGGTCGACAAAGGCGTTGCGGTCAACGAACCGGCGCCTCAAGTCACGGCTGCCGACCGCCACGGTCGTGCGGTCAACTTCGGCTACGCCGGTGAAAAAGCCCAGTTGCTGTTCTTCCTCTCGCCGACCTGCCCGATCTGCAAATCGCTGCTGCCGGCGATCAAGTCGATCGCCAGGGAGCAGGCCAACCGCCTCGACGTGGTGTTCGTCAGCGACGGCGACATGGACGCCCAGCAGAAGCTGATCCAGGAACACAAGCTGGAAGACGCCACCTACGTGGTCGGCCCGCAGGTCGGCATGACCTACCAGATCGGCAAGCTGCCCTACGCAGCGCTGATCGACCAGAACGGCGTGTTGCGCGCCAAGGGCCTGGTCAACTCGCGCGAACACCTCGACAGCCTGTTCGAAGCCGAGCACCTGGGCAGCGCCACCCTGCAGCAGTACCTGCATGGCAGCGCCCATGCGCATGACCACGCGCACGACCACAACACGCCACACGCCCACGCATAACGATAACGAAAGGACAGGCCCATGAAACTTCTCGACCTCCTGTTCGAGCGCTCCGCCCGCCACGTCGCCGACACCACCTCGCGACGCAAACTGCTCGGCCGTATCGGTTCGCTGATGATTGCCGGCGCGGCCCTGCCGGTACTGTTGCCGATTGACCGCACCGCCAAGGCGCTGGCCGCCGACAAGCCGATGGCAGGCGACCCGGGCGACCCCAACAGCTGCGACTACTGGCGCTATTGCTCGGTCGACGGCTTCCTGTGCTCCTGCTGCGGCGGTAGCGTGAATGCCTGCCCACCCGGCACCGAGGCCTCCCAGGTCACCTGGATCGGCACCTGCCGTAATCCGGCGGACGGCAAGGACTACATCATTTCCTACAACGATTGTTGTGGTAAGCACAGCTGCAACCAGTGCGCCTGTACGCGCAACGACAGCGAGGAGCCCGCCTATCGTCCGTTCAACAACAACGACGTGAACTGGTGCCTGGCCGCCAAGTCGCACATCTACCACTGCACCGTGTCGATCATCCGCGGCGTCGCGGTCTGAGGTGGCGAAGATCATGCGCTCTTTGCTGATCGTCGGTCTGGCCTGTGTCCTGGCAGCTCCGCTTGCCATGGCGCGGGCCATTCCCGACCCGAACCAGAAGCACGCGCCCGGCAACGAGGCGGTGCAAACGCCTATTGCCCAGGCGGGCTACAGTACGGCGGTGAATTACCAGTTGCAGTGCGCGGGTTGTCATCTGGGCGACGGCAGTGGTTCCAGGGCCAATGATGTACCGCGCATGAAGGACTTCGTCGGTAATTTCCTCAAGGTCGAGGGCGGGCGTGAGTTTCTCGTGCGGGTGCCGGGTATGGCTCAGTCGGCGCTCAGCGATGAGCAGTTGGCTGTGCTGATCAATTGGCTGATGCGCAAGGACGGTATTGCCGGGACGAGTGTGCCCGAGCATTACCAGCCCTATACCGGCGAGGAGGTGGCGGCGGTGAGGCGCAAGGCGCTGCTCAACGTGCCGAATGCTCGTGCCGGGCTGATCAGTCAGATGCGCGACAAGGGCATTTCGATAGATGATGGTATGAGTTATTGAGATTGCGTCAGGATCGGCCCGCCTTTGGGCGGGCTTTTTTTCTTCACGGAATTCTGGGGGGATTTGGCTTTGGGTGTTGAGGCTGTGTGCTTATCCATTCCTCGCGGCGACGCAGCTGGCCCCTTCCGCCTTTACGGCGGCCTACTTTTTTCTTGGAAAAAGTAGGCAAAACCGCTCGCTCCTGCATACGGCCCTACGCTGCGCTTCGG
>NZ_JBIVXC010000013.1:0-164181 GCF_044769005.1 Pseudomonas sp. NPDC090755
ACTCTTCAGTTCAATACTGCTTGGGTTTTTAAGAAACCCTAAACTTGGCTCAGCAATCTCAAAATGAACTATATGATTGCTCATGTAGTCACTTGCGATGCTGATAATCTTTGTGACTATCAGTCTGATTTCACAAGCACCCACACGAATTGCTTGATTCGATTGTTAAAGAGCGTTGGCTGAAGCTTTTCGCTTCAGCCGAGGCGCGCATTCTACGCCTTCCTCAGAGTGTGTCAAGCGTTTATTTTGAAGTTTTTCGTTTAACTTCAACCACTTGACTCGCTGCGATCTCTCGTCAGCGGGAGGCGAATTATACAGCGTTTCAAACCGCTGTCAACTGCCTTTTTTCACCGCTGCCGATCTTTCGATCGAAGCCCTTCCGGCACCACCTGAAACATTCAACTCGTTGATTCTCAAGGAGTTTTCCGTTTCGACTGCGCCGGAAGTGGGGCGAATTATAGAGAGATAAATCGGGGCGTCAAGCATCTCTTTCAACTTTGTTTCACCCGGCAACTAATCGCCCTCCTTATGGCTCTGAACAAAAGGCACCCCACGCGAGCCACTGCCATGAACGAAACCGAAAGCACCAAGACCCCGGGCCTGTCGGCGGATGAAGAGCAGGAAGTCACTCAGAACCAGCCACCGCGCGCGGCGGTGTTGCACGAGATCATTCGCTACCAGGGCGATCAGGAACTGGAGCGCACAATCGCTGCACTGTGGTGGTCAGCCCTGGCCGCCGGGTTGAGCATGGGCCTGTCGATGATGGCCATGGGACTGTTCTATGCGCGCCTGCCCGAAGGCGACAGCAGCCAGGTGATCGCAAGCCTGGGCTACTCGGCCGGTTTCCTGGCGGTGATCCTGGCCCGCCAGCAGTTGTTCACCGAAAACACCCTGACCGCCGTCCTGCCGGTCATGACCGAGCCGACGCTGAACAACCTCGGTCGCCTGCTGCGGTTATGGACTGTCGTACTACTAGGTAATCTTGCGGGCACGCTACTGGTGTCCTACATCATGCTGCACCTGCCGATCTTCGACAGCACGACCGACGTGGCCTTTCTCGATGTCGGGCGCAAGGTGATGGAGAACGACCTTGGCCAGATGTTCGCCAAGGGCATCATCTCGGGCTGGATGATCGCCACCATGGTCTGGATGATCCCTTCCATGGAGCAGGCGAAGATCTGGATCATCCTGATGATCACCTATCTCATGGCGCTGGGTGACTTCACCCATATCGTCGTCGGTTCGGTGGAGGTGTCCTACCTGGTCTGGGCCGGCGAGGTCAGCTGGCAGGTGTTCTGGCTGGATTTCGCCGCCCCTACCCTGGTCGGCAACATCATTGGCGGCAGCTTCATCTTTGCCCTGATCAGCCATGCCCAGGTGCGCAGTGACAGCGGCAAGCCCCCTGCCCGGCTACCTGCGCCAGAGAAGAAGAAGGAAGGCGTACGCTCGCAAGCCTGACGCCTACAACTCCCTCACGGCCATGGAACGCTCGCCGGAGGTCTGCTGCTGGCGCAGTGGCTTGGGCAACCACCAGGCCGGTCCGCTATGGGGCTGGTCGAGACTGACCCGCTCCCCCATCTGCGGCGTACTGAGCGGAACCTGGGCAGCGTTGGCCAGGGCCAGGATGCGGTCGAAAGGCTCGTGCCAGCTGTGGGTCGAGAGGTCGAAGGTGCCGTTGTGCACCGGTAGCAGCCAGCGCCCGCGCAGATCCTTGTGAGCCTGCAGGCTCTGCTCTGGCTGCATGTGAACATTCGGCCATTCAACGTTGTAGGCGCCGGTTTCGATCAGGGTGATATCGAACGGCCCGTACTGTTCGCCGATCTCTTTGAAGCCATCGAAATAGCCGGTGTCACCGCTGAAGAACAGGCGCAGGTTTTCATCCAGGATCACCCAGGACGCCCACAAGGTGCTGTTGCTGTCGAACAGGCCGCGCCCGGAAAAATGCTGGGCCGGCGTTGCGATGAAGCGAATGCCGTCTACCCGGGTTTCCTGCCACCAGTCCAGTTGCCGCACCTTGGCAGCCGGCACCCCCCAGCCGATCAACAGGTCACCGACCCCCATCGGCGCAAGGAAATGTTCGGCACGATCGGCCAGTTGCCGGATCGCCTGCTCGTCGAGGTGATCGTAATGGTCGTGGGACAGGATCACCGCCGTCAGGGGCGGCAGTTCGTCGAGCTTGAGCGGGGGCTGGTGGAAACGCTGGGGCCCCGCCCACTGCACCGGCGAGGCGCGTTCGGCGAACACCGGGTCGGTAATGAAGAAGCGCTCGTGCAGTTTGAGCAATACCGTGGAATGCCCCAGGCGCCACAAGCTGCGATCGGGGGCCTCCAGCAGTTGCTGCCGACTCAGGGGCTGTACGGCAATCTCCACATCGGGCCGGGTGCCCGACGGCTTGCCAAGCACCAGGAATTTCAAGCCGATGCGCAGTTTTTTCAGCACGCTGTCCTGGGGCATCGGGCGCTGGTTGAGGTAGCGCCCGTCCTGGCGTTGCGCGGGTGTACCGGCCTGGGGAGACAACGGGGCCATGAGGATGAGCACTCCAAGGACAAGGGCGAGTTTCATAGTATCCCAAGGTGGTTGCATCAACTGTGAAATGGCTTGTAAGGCCATTTTTCAATTGCGCTCGATTGTTCAACAATATTCACCGGTTTTATGCGATAAACGGCGCCCCGGAACAGACCAACAGCCATGATGGATAATAGAAGCGGCAAAGGACTTTCGTTCGTCAGGAGAATATACCTGCCGCGCATCATTGGCCTGGGGATCGGCATGTTCAGTGTCGCGGCCGGAATTTCCACCCTGGCCCCGGCGCAGTGGACGTGGGGCCTGCTGCTGTTCAATGGTCTGCTTTGGCCACACCTGGCCTATCAACTGGCCCGCCGCGCCGACGTGCCCTATCACGCTGAACACCGTAACTTGCTGGCCGATTCACTGATGGGTGGTTTCTGGACCGCCACCATGCAGTTCAACCCCCTGCCCAGCGTAACCATCCTGGCAATGATGGCGATGAACAATGTCGCCGCCGGGGGCCAGCGCCTGTTCTTCAAGGGCTTGCTGGCCCAGGCGTTGGGTGCGGGGCTTTCCATCGCACTATTCGGCGCCGGCTTGCAATTGCAGGCAACCGCCCTCCAGGTCTATGCCTGCCTGCCGATGCTGACGCTGTACCCCATGGCCGTCGGCTGGGTCTGTTACCGCCTGGCAATGAAGCTTGCCGAACACAAGCACCGCCTGAGTGCCCTGAGCCGTACCGACAGCCTGACCGGCCTGTTCAACCACGGCGCCTGGAAAGACCTGTTGCAGCTCAGGTTCCAGGCTTGCCAGCAGGAGTGCTGCCAGGCAGTGATCGCGCTGATCGACATCGATCACTTCAAAGCCATCAACGACACCTATGGACACGTGGTCGGCGATTGTGTCCTGACCCAGTTGAGCAACGAGCTCAAGCGCAGCCTGCGCAGTGACGATCTGGCGGGGCGTTACGGTGGCGACGAGTTCTGCCTGATCCTGCCCGACACCAGCCTGGAGCAGGCTCGCCAGGCCATGGAGCGGCTGCGTGAGCGGATTGGCAGCTACCGCAATCCGCAATTGCCGGAGCTGCACATCAGCCTGAGCATCGGCCTGGCCAGCTGCCAACCGACCTTGGCGGACCCCGAGGCCTGGCTCAACGCAGCCGACAAGGCCCTGTACACGGCCAAGAACAGTGGCCGCAATCAGGTCAATTTCGCCCATTCGGACCTCACCACGCTGAAGCTGGCCTATCCTGACTGAACGTTCGCCCCCGCGGCTTGACCGTCGCGGCGCAACTCACCAAGGACAGCAAGCGTATGGACAGGATTGTCGAGGCTTCGCCTACCCGCCCACACCCCCGCCTGCAGACGCGCAAACTCATCGCCAGTATCGCGGCGTTGTTCGCCCTGGCGTGCCTGATTGCCCTCGGGGCCTTGTTCAACATCGCCGCCACCCTAAATACCAACGCGCGTGATCAGAGCAGCTTCTATGCACACAAGGCGCTGGAGCAGCGACTTGAGGCGTCCCGGCAGTTTCTCTCAAGTTATGCCGTGTGGGATGCGGCCTACGAGCACCTGAACGGTCCTGCGGACCTGAACTGGGCCTACGAAGAGGAAAACGTCGGCAGCTCGTTGTACACCGCCAGCGGTTTCGAGGGGGTGTTCGTGGTGGATGACCAAACCACCAAGTACGCCCTGTTCAAAGGCCTGCTCAGTACAGCGCCGGCCAGCACCTATATAGAGGACCCGCTGCCGCCGATCATTGCCCAGGCCCGAGGGGTTGCCGCCGAGCGCCAGCAGATCACCCGCCACGTATTGTTCAACGGCTGGCCGGCGGTGCTGGTGGCCGCGGCGATCCGCCCCGACGACGAACAACTGGGTATCGATCCGCAGACCACCTCGGTGATGATCTTCGTCGACCAGCTGACCCCGGAAAAGCTCGCCAGGCTGGGCGCCGGGGCCGGCTTGCAGGGCATGCGCATCGAAAAGACCGGAGATCTGCCGGCAGACGATTCGAGCCTCCCACTGGGCGACACCGGCTATCGCCTGGAATGGCTCACGCCGCGCCCGGGTGACCAGTTGCTGTGGGCCGTGCTGCCGCCGCTACTGGGCGCCATGTTGGTGCTGGGCCTGTTGATGGTTTACTTCTTCCGCTATGCCCTGCGCACCACGCGGGAAATCGACAGCAGCCTGCAACGCCTGCAGGCCAGCAACCAGGCCCTGGAAGCCAGCGAGCAACGATTTCGCGCCGTGGCCGAGGCCGCCTCGGACTGGATCTGGGAAACCGATCGTCACCACCGCCTGAGCTACCTTTCCCAGCGCTTCGTTGCCGTGACCGGTTACACGACCGAAGACTGGCTTGGCCAGCCGATCAACCAGTTGCTCAGCTGCGAAACCACGCCCTTGACGCTCTGGCTGGACAACCAGGCCGACCAGGATCCGCAACAGATGGCCAACCTGCGCTGCGCCTATCGTGACCAGAACCAGCAGTTGCGCTTCTGCCGGGTCTCGGCGCGCTCGATCATCCTGGGCGGCAAACTGGCCGGCTTTCGTGGCACGGCCAGCGACATCACCGATGAAGTGGCCGCTCATGCCCGCATCCAGCACCTGTCCATGCACGATGCGCTGACGGGGCTGGCCAATCGCAACAAGCTGTCGCGCTTTCTTGAACAGGCGCTGCTCAAGGGTCCGGATGCCACGCCCCTGACCCTGCTGCTACTGGACCTGGACAGCTTCAAGCCGATCAACGACTCCCTGGGCCATGCCGCCGGCGATGCGGTCCTGCTGGAGGTCGCCGCGCGCCTGCGCGAGTCGACCCGCGACAAGGACCTGGTGGCGCGCCTGGGGGGCGACGAATTTGTCCTGGTCCTCAACGGCATGGACAGCCGCAATGAGATCGACCGTTTCTGCGCCCGCCTGATCGACAACCTGCACCAGACGATCCACTACGAGGAACAGATGCTGCATATCGGCGCCAGCCTTGGCGTTGCCCAGACCCGCCTGCAGGGCTTCGATGCCGGGGAACTGATCCGCTGTGCCGATATCGCCTTGTACCAGGCCAAAGCCGATGGCAAGAACACCTGGCGCTACTTCTCGCCGGAAATGAACGAGCAGATCCAGCACCGCCGCCAGTTGGAAAACGACTTGCGCAAGGCGCTGAAAAACAACGAGTTCGTCCTTCACTACCAGCCCCGCTATCGCCTCGAAACCCTGGAAATCGTCTCGGTCGAAGCCCTGGTGCGTTGGCAGCATCCCGTGGAAGGCCTGCTGGGTCCGGACACTTTCATTCCGCTGGCCGAGCAGACCGACCTGATCGTGCCCCTGGGCCGCTGGGTGTTGCGCGAAGCCTGCGAGACCGCACGCAGCTGGCCCGACAGCCTGCTGGTCTCGGTCAACCTGTCACCGGCGCAATTCTCGCGTAGCGACGTGGTCAGCGACGTCTACAAGATTCTCGTCGACACCGGCTTCCCGGCGCAGCGCCTGGAGCTGGAGATTACCGAGAACGTAATGCTCAACGACATCGAAGGCGCCCTGGCCACCATGACCGCCCTCAAGGAACTGGGCGTGCGCCTGAACATGGATGACTTCGGCACGGGCTATTCATCCCTGGGCTACCTGCGCACCTACCCGTTCGACAGCATCAAGATCGACAAGCGCTTCATCGCCGGCCTGAACAGTGATAGCAACGACAAGGCCGTGGTCCAGGCGATCATCAACCTGGGCAAGGCCATGGGCCTGACCGTCACCGCCGAAGGGGTGGAAACCGAGCAGCAGCTCAAGGCCCTGGGCAAGGAGCATTGCCATGAAGTGCAGGGCTTCTACCTGAGCAAACCGGTCGACAAGCAGGCTTTCGAGCAACTGCTGCATGTTGGAAAGAGCTTGCCCCGCGATGCGATGTGACTGACAACACGCCATCGCGGGACAAGCCCGCTCCTACTGAGATTGCTGGCTTTGTCAGGGTGCTGTGGGAGCTGCCGACAGGCTGCGATCGGCCGTGAAACGGCCACAACAACGGACCGCCCCGGTATGCCTGGTCCAGCGAGGTGACCGGATTGCGACTGCTGCGCAGTCGATCGCAGGCTTCGCCAGCTCCTACCCGGCTTATGCCCGCAAGCGGCGATGCGCGGCGATTTCCGGCAGGTCACGGCGGCGCAGGTAAACCCGCAACGGTTCGCTGACGTTGAGGCGTTCATCGACGTTCTGTGCCAGGAGGATTTCGATCAGTGCCCGGCTCAAGGTCATGACCTCGCCGTCACTGGCCTTCCAGACGAATTCGCTGCTGGGGGTGATGCTGTCATCGGCGACGTCCATTCCGAAGGCGTCTTCGCTGAAGCGCACGATATGCTTGCCAAGTTTGCGGTGGAATCCGACGAAGCCCTTGAGCTGGTCGGCGGCGGCGCAGATGTCCTGGGATGTGATGTGCATGTCAAACCTCACGTGAACGGAAGGGATCTGGCACGCGGGGCAAGGTTGGCCACTCTCTGGTGGAGCGGCTCGAAGGACCAAGGTTAAAGGAAATACGCAGGCCGCGGGTATGGATTTTTCACGGATTGGCCAGGTGAGGCCCAAGCAGCGCCTGCAGCCAGTCCATGAACGCCCGCACGCGGTGTGGCACATGCTGTTGCCGGGCGTAGAGCAGCGACACCGGCAGGGACGGTGCCACGAAATCGGTCAACACCGGCACCAGTTCGCCGCTGTCCAGGTAGGCCTGCAGTCCGGCACCGGGGGCCTGGATCAGGCCAAGTCCGGCCAGGCAGGCACACTCGTAGGCTTCGGTGCTGTTGACGGTGATCGCCCCGGCCATGGGCTGGACCTGCAACTCGCCCGCTTGCAGGTACTCGAAGCCGGGGCTGCGGTTGCCCAGGTTCCTCACATAGTGGATCAACTGGTGCTGGTGCAGGTCGGCAAGGCCAGTGGGAACGCCATGGCGCTGCAAATAGCCGGGGCTTGCGCAATTGATCTGCGTCAGGCTGCCCAGGGGCCGGGCCACCAGGTCCAGGTCACTCAGTTCGCCGATGCGCAGCACGCAGTCGAAGCCCTCGCGTAACAGATCGACCTGTCGGTCAGTGCAGCTGATCTCCAGCTCCACGCCCGGATGACGTGCGATGAACTGCGGCAGGTTCGGCAGGATGATGCGCCGCGCCATCAAAGTCGGCAGATCGATGCGCAAGCGCCCGCTCAGCGCCGCCGATTCGTTGTGGAACAAGCCTTCGATCTCGTCCATGCGCGCCAGCAGGTCTTTGCTACGCTCGTACAGGTGCAGGCCGTCCTGGGTCGCCTGCACTCGCCGCGTGGTGCGATTGAGCAGGCGCGTGCCGAGCAGGTGCTCCAACGCGCGGATCTGTTCGGACACGGTCGAGCGTGGCAGGCCCAGGCTTTCTCCGGCCAGGGTGAAACTGGATAGCTCGCTGACCCGTACAAAGGTACGCAACAACTCCAGCTTGTTCATTAAGGCAGGCCCGATTGTTCGCTGATACCGACCAGTATTTCCGAAATTTTCGGATTTATCAGCACTTGGCCGACCAATAGACTTTCCTCGACTCCCACCGCTCCCGAGGTACAGACCATGAGTCGCACTATCGCATTGATCACCGGCGCCAGCCGAGGCCTGGGCAAGAACACCGCACTGCACCTGGCGCGCCAGGGTATCGACATCATCGGCACCTACCACAGCAAGGCGCAGGAAGCCCAGGCGCTGGTGACCGAGCTGGAACGACTTGGCGTACGCGCCGCCATGCTGCAACTGGACGTGAGTAACAGCGAAAGCTTCACCGACTTCGCCGAACGCCTGCGCCAGACCCTGGCCTCGACCTTCGGCCGCCAGCAGCTGGATTTTCTGGTGAACAATGCCGGCATCGGTATCCATGTGCCGTTCAGCGAGACCAGCGAGGCGCAGTTCGACCAGTTGTGCAACATCCAGCTCAAGGGCCCCTTCTTCCTGACCCAACGCTTGCTGCCGCTGATCGCCGACCAGGGGCGGATCGTCAACATCTCCACCGGTCTGACCCGCTTCGCCCTGCCCGGCTACGCCGCCTATGCGGCCATGAAAGGCGCCATGGAAGTGCTGACCCGCTATCAAGCCAAGGAGCTTGGCGCGCGCGGCATTCGCGTAAACATCCTGGCCCCCGGCGCCATCGAGACCGATTTTGGCGGTGGCGTGGTACGTGACAATGCCGAGGTCAATGACTTTATCGCCAGCAACACCGCCTTGGGCCGCGTCGGCCTGCCGGACGACATTGGCGCCGCCGTGGCCCTGCTGCTGGGCGATGGTGGTGGCTGGATCAACGGCCAGCGCCTGGAAGTATCCGGGGGCATGTTCCTCTGATCAGCGCCGGGCCTGGTCTTCGCGCACCTGCACACTGGCGGTCATGCCGGCGCTCAGGGTCACGCCCTGAGGAACCTCGTCGAGTTTGATCCGCACCGGAATGCGCTGGGCCAGGCGCACCCAGTTGAAGGTTGGCTCGACTTCGGCCAGCAGCTGGCTGTCGGGGTTGGCGTTACGGTCGGTAATGCCGCGGCTGATGCTCTCGACATGCCCTTGCATGGGCTCGCCGGCGCTCATCAGCCAGACCTTGACCGGGTCGCCGACACGAATGCGCGGCAGCTTGGTTTCTTCGAAATAGGCCTGGACGTAAAACGTCGAATCATCGACCAGGGCCATCACCGACTGCCCGGCATTGACGTAGTTGCCTTCGGCCAGGCGCAGGTTGGTGATATGACCACTACGCGGTGCCTTGACCTGGCTGCGCGCCAGGTTGATGGTCGCCGACTGGACTTCGGCCTGGGCCTGGCGAAGTTCGCCGCGGGCCACGGCGGCATTGATCTGGGCATTCTCGCGCAATTCTGCGCTGATCGCCTGGGGGCCGAGGGCTGCACGCCGGGAGGCCTCGTGTTCACGCAGACGCAGCTGCTGCTGGCGGGTTTCGGCCACGGCGTTGGCCTTGTCCAGGGCGGCTTCGAAACGATCGCGGTCGATCGACATGAGCAGGTCGCCCGCCTTGACCTGCTGGTTGTCGTGCACCTTGAGTTCGCGCACCCAGCCTGACACGTCGGGGGCGATGATCACCACGTCGGCGCGGATTCTGGCATCGCGGGTCCAGGGGGTGAGCATGTAGTACTGCCAGAGTTTCCAGCCGGCAAACACCGCCACCGCCACCAGGCCCAGGGTTACCGCGATACGCACCAATGCACGCATGATCACACTCCTTACAAAGGCCCCAGGCCGAGGGTCACCAGGGTCAATACACAAATGAACAGCGCACAGTCGAACAAGGCTTCATGCCAGATCCAGCGCCCCAATGGGGTCAGGCGCAACAGCAGGCGGACCGCACCGGTCAACGCCAGAGCCAGCAGTACATAGATCAGAAACGGACTGAGCAGCACACCGCCCAGCCCCCACTCACGCAACCCCATGGATGTCCTCCAACCGTCGGCACCACTTGCCCCAACTGCGTTGCAACTGCAGTACCGCCCCTACTGCCAAACGCAGCGCATCGCTGGGGGGCTGCTGTTGCAAGGCTTCGATAAACGCTTCGCTGGCACTGTCCAGGCGCTGTTCCCTGCCCGGCGCAGGTCCGCGCGCCAATACCGTCTCCAGCTGTTGCAGGTACTCACGCTCAGCCGTCACCACTCGCGTCTGGGCCGCGGCCAGGCACAGGCGCAAGTGCAGCAACTCGTCGCCGATGTCCAGGCCATGCACGCCATCGTCCCAGCGACCGCGTTCCTGCTCTGGCAGCGCAGTGTAATGCCGGGCCAGTTGCAGCAAGCGATCGGCCATGCGCCCGCCGAACCAGGTTTCCGCGCCACGCAGGTCGCGACGGGTCAGGCGTACCAGGTCGCCCTGGGTTGCCGCACGCAAGCGCCGGCCATGCCAGGCCGGGTTGCGCAGCACCAGCAGTTTGAACGCCAGCACTGCCGCCCCCACGCCGATCATCATGGCCTGGGCGCTGTTGAGAAAAGTAGCGACACCGAACTGCATGGTATTGAGCGGCGCCACCAGGACGATGAAGTGCAAGCAGTAAGAGGTGGCCGTGGCGCCGATTTTCGGGTTGGCCATGCCCAGGGCCCCGAAGAACAGCGGAACCCCCATGCCCATGCACAGCATGGCAAAGCTGCTCCATTGCGGCAGGAGGATCTGCCCGACAACAAAGGCCACGGGAATCGCCAGGAGTATGCCGCGCAAAAAGCTCATGCCGATCTGGGCGCCGTTCTCGCGGCTGGCGAACAGGCTGCAGACCACACAGGTCAGCACCAGCCCACCGGGGGCCGCGGTCCAGGCGGTGGCCAGCCAGAAGCCGGCCATGGCCAGGAAGGCCAGGGCGCTGCGCGAGCCGAACAGCAATGCCAGTGGCACGTCGCGGTGCACGGCAAGGCTGTCGGGGACATCCGCAGGCGCTGTGCCCTCCTCCACCGCTCGCAGGGCCAGGGTGGCTGCCACGGCGTTGTCCAGCAACAAGGTCAGGCGAGCCAGGCAGTAGTGTTCGGCCTGGCTGATGCTGTCGTCGTGCGCCGCCTCCCACACACGCTGGCGCAGTGACAACAGCGCCTCTTGCTCAGGGGCGGCCAGGGCATCATGGACCCCATCCAGCCAGGCCTGTAAGTGCAGCGCCTGAGCTTCGTCCAGTTGCTGCCACTGACGTCGCACCGAACGGGCGATACGCAGGAGAATCAGCAGTTTCTGGCTCAGCCCGCGAACGGCCCGGGCACGCTGGCGTCCCAGGGGGCCTTCGAACCAGGCATGTTCACGCTGGGCATCCACCGCGACGATCCGTCCGAGGATTTCCAGCAACCCCTTGCGCGCCTGGGCTTCGCCGGTCAGGGTCGCACTGGCCGCCTGCAAGCCGCTCACCCAGGCCTGGCGCGCCTGCCCGCCCAGTTGCTGTTCAACCCGCAAGGGCCAGAGCAAGGCGCTGGTTGCGGTGGCGCAGACAATCCCCAGGCAGATTTCGGTGCAACGCGCCACCGCCTGGTCGAACACCTGCAGCGGATGATCGACCGCCGGCAAGGCGATGATCGCCACGGTGTAGCCTGCCAGCACGAATGAATAGGCCCAGGCACTGCGCAGCAGGGTCGAGCATGCGGTACACAGGGCCAGCCACAGCGCCAGGGCGAGCAGGAACAACCAGGGGGTCTGGGCGAACAGGCCGATGAACACCACCGACATGAAGGTCCCGACCAGAGTGCCGAACAGTCGCGCCAGGCCCTTTTGCAGCACCATCCCCGACAGCGGCTGGGCGACGATGAACGCCGTCATCAATGCCCAGGCCGGTTGTTCCAACCCCCAGCGCAACGCCAGCCACAGGGCCAGGCCGCCACCCAGCAAGGTCTTGATGGCAAATTGCACGGCGAGTTTGTTCGGCGCCAGCAGGGCCTGCAAAGTGATGGGCACGGAATGAACCTTGGGAGCTTGTGCTGTAAAGATAGTCAGGATGGCGGGAAAGGATCGAAGCTAGATTATTAGCTAGCTAACTATTAAAAGTCCAGTCGTGCTGAAAGGTTTCTGGCGGGCAAAAAAAATGGGCGACCGAAGTCGCCCCAAATGCCTTGCGTGCCCGTGTACTGGAAGGATCAGCGCTGTTTGCGCTTGACCGAGTCCTTCCAGATGAAAATTCCGAAACCGACAAAGAAACACAGCATCAGGCCGACGGTAATTACTCCAGCGATAACCACATTATCGAAGAACATGTCGGCCTCCATTCGCCTGCACCTGTCTGATGGGTTCAAGGTATCGAATGGCTGGCGTGAAGAAATTGACCGAGGTCAATGGCGCCCGGAACCGGACGCGCGAGGCGGGTGCAGGCTTGACCTGCATCAAGTTTTTCAGCGTTTCTTGGGTTTGCCCTTGGACTTCTTCTTGGTCTTGCCCAGGGGCATGGCCTGCTCGAACGCCTGGCGCACTTCGTTCAGGCGTTTATCGTTGAGGTCATGGATTCGCCGGGCGCGTTCGGCACCGAGGTCGATCAGGTTGTCATCTTGGCTCATGGTCTGGCTCAGGAAGCGGGCTGCGATGCGTTCATAATGAAGCCTGTTGCCGATGCTGACCAGTACAGGGCCTATCTTCAGACTTCGATATCCACCAGCAGGCCCTGGCGCGACGGTTCATCCATCAGAGGCGCGACCGGCACGGTGTTGTCGGCATTGACTTCATCCCCCGGCAGCGCCTGATAACGCTCCTCTTCCTTGCCCGGCTGACGCCGCCCTTGCTGGCGACGCTGCTCTTCGCGCAACAGCAGCGCCGACTTTTCCGGGTCACGCTGCTTGAAGTCGATGGCTCCTTCGCTGGAGGCCGGTTGCGCAGGTACCACCGGCTTGATGTCCGGGGTCGGTTTGACCGGGTCCAGTTGCGAGGTCACGGGGGCGGCACTGAGCGGAATGATGGGCGGCAGCATGGGGGGTGATCTCCTGTCGCCAGTGTTTCGGCCATGGGGCTGCGACCTTGAGCCAGGCCCACCGAAAAGTCGGGGGTATGGCCGGGCTCGACGGTTTTCTTTGCTGATATTGCTAGACTCTTTGGTCTGTACAGTCCTATCCGTTAAGATAGTCGGCTTTTTCATGGCGGGAGTCAGGCAGTATGGCGCAGCAGTATCAACCGGGGCAACGCTGGATCAGCGACAGCGAAGCCGAGCTGGGTCTGGGGACCATTCTGGCACAGGATGGCCGCTTGTTGACCGTGCTCTACCCGGCCACTGGCGACACCCGCCAGTACTCCCTGCGCAATGCGCCGCTCACCCGGGTGCGCTTCTCGCCTGGCGACCAGATCACCCATTTCGAGGGCTGGAAGCTGACCGTGCGCGAGGTCGACGATGTCGACGGTTTGCTGGTCTATCACGGCCTCGATGGCCAGAACCAGGCCTGCACCCTGCCGGAAACCCAGCTGTCGAACTTCATCCAGTTCCGCCTGGCCAGCGACCGTCTGTTCGCCGGCCAGATCGACCCGCTGCCGTGGTTCTCGCTGCGCTACAACACCCTGGAACACACCAGCCGCCAGCTGCAATCCTCGCTCTGGGGCCTGGGTGGCACCCGTGCGCAACCGATCGCCCACCAGTTGCACATTGCCCGGGAAGTCGCCGACCGTATCGCGCCACGGGTACTGCTGGCCGACGAGGTAGGCCTGGGCAAGACCATCGAGGCGGGCCTGGTGATCCACCGCCAGCTGCTCTCGGGCCGTGCCAGCCGCGTACTGATCCTGGTCCCGGAAAACCTGCAACACCAGTGGCTGGTAGAGATGCGCCGGCGTTTCAACCTGCAGGTCGCCCTGTTCGATGCCGAGCGTTTCATCGAGAGCGATGCCAGCAACCCCTTCGAGGATGCCCAACTGGCCCTGGTCGCCCTGGAATGGCTGACCGAAGACGAAAAGGCCCAGGACGCGCTGTTCGCCGCCGGCTGGGACCTCCTGGTCGTCGACGAGGCTCACCACCTGGTCTGGCATGAGGAGCAGGTCAGCCCCGAGTACGCCCTGGTCGAGCAACTGGCCCAGGTCATCCCGGGCGTGCTGCTGCTCACCGCCACCCCCGAGCAACTCGGCCAGGACAGCCACTTCGCCCGTCTGCGCCTGCTCGATCCGAACCGTTTCCACGACCTGGCCGCCTTCCGCGCCGAGAGCGAAAACTATCGCCCGGTGGCCGAAGCGGTCCAGGAGCTGCTTGACGAAGGTCGCCTGTCGACCAAGGCCCACGCCACCATCGAAGGTTTCCTCGGCGCCGAAGGCGAAGCCCTGCTGGCGGCCATCAGCGATGGCGATACCCAGGCCAGCGCGCGCCTGATTCGCGAACTGCTCGACCGTCACGGCACTGGCCGCGTGCTGTTTCGCAATACCCGCGCCGCCGTTCAGGGCTTCCCTGAGCGCAAGCTGCACCCCTATCCGCTGGCCAACCCCGATCAGTACATGGAGCTGCCGCTGGGCGAGCACGCCGAGCTGTATCCCGAGGTGGCCTTCCAGTCCCAGGGCGATGCCAGCGAAGAGGAGCGCTGGTGGCGCTTCGACCCGCGGGTCGACTGGCTGATCGACACCCTGAAGATGCTCAAGCGGGTCAAGGTCCTGGTGATCTGCGCCCATGCCGAAACCGCCATGGACCTGGAAGACGCCCTGCGGGTGCGTTCCGGCATCCCGGCCACGGTGTTCCACGAGGGCATGAGCATCCTCGAACGCGACCGCGCCGCCGCCTACTTCGCCGACGAAGAGTTCGGCGCCCAGGTGCTGATCTGCTCGGAAATCGGTAGCGAAGGCCGCAACTTCCAGTTCTCCCATCACCTGGTGCTGTTCGACCTGCCGTCCCACCCCGACCTGCTCGAGCAGCGTATCGGCCGGCTGGACCGGATCGGCCAGAAGCACACCATCGAACTGCATGTGCCGTACCTGCAGAACAGCCCGCAAGAGCGCCTGTTCCAATGGTACGACCAGGCCCTGAATGCCTTCCTGGCCACCTGCCCGACCGGCAACGCCCTGCAGCACCAGTTCGGTCCGCGCCTGCTGCCGCTGCTTGAAAGCGGAGATGACGGCGAGTGGCAGACCCTGGTCGACGAGGCCCGCGCCGAGCGCGAGCGCCTGGAGGCCGAACTGCACAGCGGCCGCGACCGCCTGCTCGAACTCAACTCCGGTGGTGCCGGTGAAGGCCAGGAACTGGTCGAGGCGATCCTCGAACAGGATGACCAGTTCACCCTGCCGATCTACATGGAAACCCTGTTCGACGCCTTCGGCATCGACAGCGAAGACCATTCGGAAAACGCCCTGATCCTCAAACCGAGCGAAAAAATGCTCGACGCCAGCTTCCCGCTGGGCGACGACGAAGGCGTCACCATCACCTACGACCGCAACCAGGCGCTGTCCCGTGAAGACATGCAGTTCATCACCTGGGAGCACCCGATGGTCCAGGGCGGCATGGACCTGGTGCTGTCCGGTTCCATGGGCAACACTGCGGTTGCGCTGATCAAGAACAAGGCCCTCAAACCAGGCACCGTGCTGCTCGAACTGCTGTATGTCAGCGAAGTCGTGGCTCCGCGTTCCCTGCAACTGGGCCGCTACCTGCCGCCGGCCGCGCTGCGCTGCCTGCTCGACGTCAATGGCAACGACCTGGCCGGCCGGGTGTCCTTCGAGACCCTCAACGACCAGCTCGAAAGCGTGCCAAAGGCCAGTGCCAACAAGTTCATCCAGGCCCAGCGCGACGTGCTGACGCCACGGATCAACAGCGGTGAAGCCAAGGTCATGCCCCGTCATGCCGAACGGGTAGCCCAGGCCCAAAGCCGCCTGGCCGCCGAAACCGACGAAGAACTGGCGCGCCTGACCGCCTTGCAAGCGGTCAACCCGACCGTGCGCGACAGCGAGATCGAAGCCCTGCGCAAGCAGCGCGAACAAGGCCTGGCGATGCTGGAAAAGGCCGCCTTGCGTCTGGAAGCGATCCGGGTGCTGGTCGCCGGTTAAGCGTTGCCTTCATCGCCGGCGATGCCAGCTCCCCCTGGGAGCCGACATCGCCGGCGATGAACTCCCCAACTCCCGCACCTATTGCTTTTACCCCCTCCCCGTGCCCTTCTCTTTACCCAGCGATGCCGGGAAATTGTAACCATTCACTGTTTTAGAACCCTTCGCTATTGGCTCAATGACCAAATCGTAGAAGTCAATGTGCCATTAATCAGGATGGGTTAATCCTCCGTTTCTATACTGCTGCTGAACAGTCTCCAGACAGGCTTCTGGGGGACGAGTGAACACTCGAATAAGAGGCATGCTATGGAGTGGCTGGGCCTGGAAATGCTCGCCGACTTGCCGTCTACCGGCCAGATCATTCTTGAGTGCAAGTACAACCCTTATCTGGTGATGCTTGCCCTTCTGGTGGCGGGTGCCGGCAGTTTCGCCACCCTGAGCATGGCCGAGCGCCTGAACCACGTTGACCAACCGGCTGCCCAGCGACAATGGCGCCTGCTCGGCGCCTGCTGCCTGGCCGGGGGCGTCTGGGCCCTGCATTTCATCTGCATGCTGGCGTTCCAGGCGCCGATCGAGGTGCATTACGACTTCACCCTCACAGGGGTGTCGCTGATCATCATGCTGCTCGCCGGCTGGCTGGCGATGAACACCCTGGGCAACCGCGAGCTGCAAGCACGTCACTTCCTCCAGGCCGCCACCTGCATCGGCCTGGGCATCGTCGCCATGCACTACATCGGCATGACGGCCATTCAATCGAACGCCCAGCAGTTCTATCAACCGGACAGGTTCCTGGCGTCCATTGCCGTTGCCATCAGCACCAGTCTCATGGCCCTGCTGCTGGCTCGCTATTTCCGCTATGGCAGCGGCACCCTCCACCAGTTGCTCAAATACGGCGCCAGCCTGTTGATGGCCGGCGGCATCTTCGCCACCCATTTCACCGGCATGTGGGCCTTGACCCTGGTCATTCCTTCCGGTGCCAGCGTCACCCTGCCCACCGCCGACAACAGCCTGCAACTGAGCCTGACCATCGCCCTGATCACCTTGCTGATCAGCGCCAGCAGCATCAGCGCCGCCCTCTCCGACCAGAAACTGCAAAGCAAGGAACACGACCTGCGCCGGGTCAATGTGCTGCTCAGCCAGCTGGACCAGGCCCGGGTGTCCCTGCAGCAAGCCGCGCACTACGACGCCCTGACCAACCTGATCAATCGCCGCGGCTTCAACCAGGTGTTTGCCGAACGCCTGGTCGAGCAGTCGAGCAACGAGGGCATGCTGGCCGTGATGTTCCTCGACATCGATCATTTCAAGCGCATCAACGACAGCCTCGGTCATGACGCCGGCGACGAACTGCTCAAGGTCATCGCCGGCTATATCAAGGCCGCAACCCGCAGCCAGGATGTGGTGGCGCGCTTCGGTGGCGACGAGTTCTGCATCCTGACCGCCCTGCACAGCCGTGAGGAGGCCCGGCACCTGGCCCAGCGCATCATGCAGAAAATGAAGGAGCCGATCGACCTGGCCGGGCGGCGAATGGTCATGACCACCAGCATTGGCATCAGTATCTTTCCCGACGACGGTCGCAGCTGTGAAGAGCTGCTCAAGAATGCCGACCTGGCGCTGTATCAATCCAAAGGGTGCGGGCGCAATAGCCTGAACTTCTTCAACACCACCTTGAAGACCCGCGCCACCCTGGAACTGCAACTTGAAGAAGAGCTGCGCATCGCCCTGCTCGAAGAGCGCGGACTACGGATTCACTACCAGCCGATTTTCGACCTGCATACCGGCCAGGTGGCCAAGCTCGAAGCCCTGGTCCGCTGGGAACACCCGCAACACGGCCTGCTCAGTCCGGATCGCTTCATCGGCATCGCCGAAGCCAACGGCCTGATCACCGACCTCGATCTCTGGGTGCTGCGCCATGCCTGCCAGGACCTGGCCCAGCTCAGTCGCCATGGTCATGACGGGCTCAGGGTCACGGTCAACTGCTCGGCGCTGACCCTGGGCCGCGAGGAACTGGCCAGGGAAGTTGAAGATGCCTTGCAACAGGCAGGCCTGAGCCCTCAGCAACTCGAGCTGGAGGTCACCGAAAACGCCCTGATGGGCAATATCCACAGTACCATCGCCCTGCTCAAGGACATTCGTGCCCTGGGCGTTTCGCTGTCGATCGATGACTTCGGCACCGGCTACTCGTCGTTGGCCTACCTCAAGCGCTTGCCCCTGGACACCCTGAAGATCGATCGCTCGTTCATCCAGGATGTGCCCCGCAGCCCCCAGGACATGGAAATTGTCCAGGCAATCATCATCATGGCTCACACCCTGCACTTGCAGGTGATCACCGAAGGGGTGGAAACCCTGGACCAGTACCAGTTCCTTGCCCAGCAAGGCTGCGATTTCGCCCAGGGCTACCTGCTCAGCCGTCCCCTGCCGCTGGGAGATCTGCGCCCATTGCTCAAGGAACTGGACCAGCGCGAGCCGCGGGTGAGCGACTTCAATCCTTACGCCGGTACAGATCAATCAAGGTTGCCGGATCTTTTTGCAGATAGCCCTGACTACCGTGCAGGCGCATCAGCTGTGCGGCCAGGCCGCTGAGGGGCGTCGCCGATCCCTGCTCGCGGGAAAACTTCACGGCCGTGTCCAGGTCCTTGAGCAAGGTCCGCACATGCCACTTGACCGGTTCGAAGCGGCTTTCGGCCATTTGCGGTGCGAGGATCTGCAAGGGTTTCGAATCGGCAAAGCCACCGGCCAGGGCTTCGGCGATCAGGCTGGCATCGACGCCGGACTGTTCGGCCAGCGCCACCACTTCGGCAATCACCAGGGCATTGCAGGCGACGATCATCTGGTTGCAGGCCTTGGTCACCTGCCCTGCCCCCACCGGCCCCATATGGGTTACCCGCTGGCCCAGGGTCGACAAGGCCGGGCGCACCCGCTCAAGATCAGCCGCGTCGCCACCGACCATGATCGCCAGGCTGCCTGACTCGGCCCCGGGCGTGCCGCCTGACACCGGCGCATCGAGCCAGGCCATGCCACTGAGTGCCTTCAACTGCGCCGCCATTTCCCGGGTGGCGGTCGGCTCCAGGCTGGAAAAGTCCACCAGCAACTGCCCGGCCCTGGCGCCCTTGGCCACACCGTCGGCACCGAACACCACCTCGCGTACCACGGCGGTGTCAGCCAGGCACAGCATCACCACGTCAGCGGACTGACACAGCTCGGCAGGCGTCGCCACCTGGCGGGCACCGGCCTCGACCAGTTCCGAACATTTGTCCGGCGAACGGTTCCAGACCGTCAGCGGGTACCCCGCCGCCAGCAACCGCCGGCACATCGGCAACCCCATCAAACCGATTCCGGCAAACCCCAGCGAAGGACGTGCAGTGCTCATGTACAGCTCCAGGCAGATTAAAGAAGTTGATTGATTGGACGATTCAGTTGTCAGGCGTGACTAGGAAAACTCCTGTTCGGCACTAGGGTAACCCCTATCGCTCACGCCAGATGCGCACTGATACAGTCGCGAAACTTATCCAGTGATGGCCCTATGATATCTACTAGAACAGCCATCCACCCCCAGGCAAATGGCGCAAAATGACCTCCAAGACTACTTCTGCCAACGCAGTTTCCGAGCTGACGTCATCAACTCCCGCGTCCAGCCTCTCAGGGGCGAGGGAATTCTACAGCCCGCGGGCACTCAACCCGCAGCAGTACCTGTACTTCACCGAGGGCGATATCCAGCGCATCCTCGACAACCTCGACGGCCTGCGCGACCTGGTGTTTCCACCCAGTGTCCACGTCGAGGGAGAAAGCCAGCTGCGCCTGGACCAGCAGTTTCCTTCCGTTTGCCTGATCGGCCTGGGTCGCTGCGGGTCGAATATTGCCCTGGATGTTGCGGAACTTGTATACAACGCCCGCACCTTCTACCTCAACGAATTCAATAATGATGACCGGGTTGCCAACGAGCCGTCCTACAGCCCGGCACGCTGGATCCGCAACAACCTGCGTCTGGTGCAGAACAAGGGCAGCAAGCCGGTGTTCCTGGTCGAACCATTGGTCATGCTCGGTGACCTGGACAAAGACATTGCCGGCCGCATCCGCTTCTCGCGCAAGGGCGAAAAAAGCGGCTTCATTCGCGACTACAGCAAGATGAAGATCATGGACCTGTCGGAAGTCCATGCCGGCGGTGCAGGCAACGCGCCGATCCTGGGCCAGTACCTGGCCAAGATCATCCTCAACAAGGAGACCCATCGCTTCTCCAGCACCGACTGGAAGCTGATCCACTCCTACCTGATCGACTCCTGCGGGATCAAGGCCAACCAGTCACGGTTGTACTTCTATATCTTCAGTGCTGGGGGCGGCACCGGTTCGGGCATGGCCTCGGAGTTCGGCCTGGCCCAGCAGTACTCCTACATGAACAAGACCTTCGACACCAAGCCGGCCGACGAGAATGACGGCAAGAGCGGGCACTCGTTCGTCTTCGAGCCGATCTTCACCAGCGGCATTTGCGTGCTGCCGAACATTTCCGATCACCGCAGTGAAATGTCGGAGGCGCTGCATATCAACGCCGGGCGCCTGTTGTGCAAGTACCTGTCCGAGGAGTGGGACTTTTCCTATAACTTCGACAACGAAGACAGCAGCGAAGCCAGCGTCATGGGTCGCATCCGCCCTTGGAACGCGATGATGCTGATCTCCAACGACATCATGCGCTATGCCGAAGAGAACGATGACGGCAACATCCAGAACATCGATGTCAATGCCATGGAGAAGCACGCCAACCAGTACATCTCCCAGCAGATCTTCAACATCCTCACCGCCCAGGCGGTCACCACCGACTACGACCAGAACTACTTCCGTCGCGCCGGCATCGACATCGGCGAAACCATCCGCCTGGATGCCAACGACCTGTTCATGAGCCTGGCCGGCCCCGTGGCCATTGCCTATGCCGAGTCGGTGGTACCGGAACAGCCGATCCCGGGTTCGGACAAGTTCAAGGTGTTCGAGAAGGATCAGCCGCGCCTGGACATCGACGACCTGTTCTTCCGCTCCATCGACCTGCCGCACTTCAACAAGGTGACCCAGGCGATCGAGGGCATCAGCCTGTTGCCGATCGAGTCCAAGCGCTATCGGGCGGCCCTGGAGCAGTACAAGGCCTCCGGTTACGACGCAGCGGCCTTGCACGACCTGCATTTCTTCAAGAATTGCTCGTCGGTGGTGTCGATCGTCTCCCTGCCCAAGGACTACAAGCTGTCCTACATGGACCTGAACCGGCTCAAGACCCACCTCAACAGCCTGTTCCCCAACACCACGCTCAAGCGCTATGCGCTGGTGATCGGCGCCTCGGCCAACCTTTCGCTGACGACCCTGATCGCCAAGAGCCCGTGCCTGTCGGATGACTTCCTGACCCTGATCGTGGCGTTCATCAAACGCTGCTTCGCCCGCAACCCGTACCGTTTCGACGACACCCTGGACAACGCGGTGCTGGAGTTCATCACCAGCGACACCTTCGATGAGGATCGCATCGACGACCTGCTCAACGAATTCGAGAACCCGGCGAAAATCCTCGACACCAACTGGTACGCGATCAAACCGATGTACGAGAAGAAGTACCGTGAGCTGATCAACGACAAGAGCAAGTTCGTGTCGATCAACGACATTCGCCTGTCGAGGGAATGCGTGAAGAAAGCGGTGAAGTATCTGCGGGAAATTTACCGTCACCGTATTGGCAAGACGCGGGTGATCTCGCTCAATAGTCACACCGGGAAGGTGGACTATTAACTAAGCGGGCAGCCTTACGGCCTTTCGCCAGCTACGCTGGCTCCCACGATCCCCTGTGGGAGCCAGCGTAGCTGGCGATGAGGGCAGCACCGACTGTTACCGCCCCCTTTCAACTCAAGGTGACTGTTACCAACAGTCACCCTGCCTGAACACTCTCACGCACCAGAACCGCCTGCCTGTGCGTTTTCGCGCACCAATTCAGGGCGCGCTCAGCTTTTTTTCTTTTCCTGAATCACGATGAACGGCGAAACCACCACCGCCCAGATCTCTGGATCGCGGCTCTGGAGGTCTAGTGCCTGCTCCGCGGTGGTCGGGCCGACAGTGCCAGCATTACGCCATGCAGCCACGATTTCACTGCGATTCTCGGCCATTGCCTGTGCAACTTCGATCAGGTCCAGGGTCGGGTCGACCCAAATCAGGTCACCCTTGGCCCAGAAACGCTCCAAGGCTTTCCACTCGATTGTTGCCGTCTCACCGAGCAGTTTGGCATAGAGGGTGCTTGCTTGATCAGTCATGGGTTCCTGCCAGAAATAATTCGACTACTGTAAGAGGTCGGTATTTTTGCAGAAAAACCCGGTTTCAAATAAGTAATTGATCGAAAAGGACTTGAAAGCCAAGGATTGCTGCGCGTAACCGGGCAAGACCAGGCCGCTTTCCTGTAAGTTTCTGTCAATTAAGCGACACGCGCCGAATTTGCCCAGGCTGGCCTGCTTTTCAAGCGATAAAGCCGCGCTCTACACTGTACCGGTACAGTTGCCAGGGCAATTTCGGAGCAATCCGGGACCGATGGCGAGGCGTGGCCTCCCATGGAACCTGATCCGGTCCTCAAGCTCTGGCCGCCAGGACTATAAAAATTACAACAGAATGAGTGGAGCACTATGAGTAAGGCTACTAAGCAGATTTCCAAGCTGTTTGCCGCAATGGTACTGGCCGGGGTTGCCAGCCATTCGTTTGCAGCCGATACCATCAAGATCGGCATCGCCGGCCCGAAAACCGGTCCGGTCACTCAGTACGGCGACATGCAGTTCGTTGGCGCCAAACAGGCTATCAAGGACATCAACGCCAAGGGCGGCGTCGACGGCAAGATGCTCGAAGCCAAGGAATACGACGACGCGTGCGACCCTAAACAGGCCGTAGCCGTAGCCAACAAAGTGGTCAACGATGGCGTCAAGTTCGTGATCGGCCACCTCTGCTCCAGCTCCACCCAGCCTGCTTCGGATATCTACGAAGACGAAGGCGTAATCATGATCACCCCGGCTGCCACCAGCCCGGAAATCACCGCTCGCGGCTACAAACTGGTCTTCCGCACCATTGGCCTGGACAGCGCCCAGGGCCCGGCAGCCGGCAACTACATCGCCGACCACGTCAAGCCGAAGGTCGTTGCCGTACTGCACGACAAGCAGCAATACGGTGAAGGCATTGCCACCGCGGTCAAGTCCACCCTGGAAGGCAAAGGCACCAAGGTTGCCGTGTTCGAAGGCCTGAACGCCGGTGACAAGGACTTCTCGTCCATCATCCAGAAACTCAAGCAGAACAACGTCGACTTCGTCTACTACGGCGGCTACCACCCAGAGCTGGGCCTGATCCTGCGCCAGGCTCAGGAAAAAGGCCTGAAGGCCAAGTTCATGGGCCCAGAAGGTGTCGGTAACGACTCGATCTCGCAGATCGCCCAGAACGCCTCCGAAGGCCTGCTGGTTACCCTGCCCAAGTCCTTCGATGCCGACCCTGCGAACAAGGCGATCGTTGATGCCATCAAAGCCGACGGCAAAGACCCGAGCGGTCCGTTCGTGTTCCCGGCCTACTCTGCTGTCGAGCTGATCGCCGAGGGCATCAAGGCCGCCAAGTCCGAAGACACCGACAAGGTGGCTGCAGCCATCCACGCCGGCACCTTCAAGACCCCGACCGGCGACCTGTCGTACGACGAAAAGGGCGACCTGAAAGACTTCAAATTCGTGGTCTACGAATGGCATTTCGGCAAACCTAAAACCGAAGTTTCCCCTCAGTAATACCGTCTGACTACATGACTACAAGCCCACTGTGCGAGCAGTGGGCTTTGTTTTACGAGGTTCATGGGCCTGGTTTCCGCGATCCGGAAGCAGGTTCACCTGAAAATCTTAAAACCGTCACCAGCGGTTCGCTGGCAGTTGCTTGGGAAACGTGGCTAAAGACCACCCGACCGGGCCGGGGCAACCCCACCAGTGAAATGCGTATCAGGTTTTTAGGAGCGCTGTAATGCCTGAGATCTATCACTTCTTCCAACAGCTGGTTAATGGCCTGACCATTGGCAGCACCTATGCCTTGATAGCCATTGGCTACACAATGGTTTACGGCATCATTGGAATGATCAACTTCGCCCATGGCGAGGTGTACATGATCGGTTCCTACGTGGCCTTCATCGCCCTTGCGGGGCTTGCCATGATGGGCATCGATTCACTGCCGGTATTGATGACCGTCGCCTTTGTCGCGACGATCTTCGTAACCAGTGCCTATGGCTACAGTATCGAACGGGTCGCCTACCGCCCATTGCGTAACAGCAACCGGTTGATCCCGCTGATTTCTGCCATCGGTATGTCGATTTTCCTGCAGAACACCGTATTGCTGTCCCAGGACTCCAAGGACAAGTCCATCCCCAACCTGATCCCGGGGAGCATCTCCTTCGGCCCAGGCGGCGCAGAGGAAGTGCTGCTCTCGTACATGCAGATCCTGGTCTTCGTCGTCACCCTGGTGGCCATGACCGGCCTGACCCTGTTCATCTCCCGTTCTCGCCTGGGCCGCGCCTGCCGCGCCTGCGCCGAAGACATCAAGATGGCCAACCTGCTGGGTATCAACACCAACAACATCATCGCCCTGACCTTCGTCATCGGTGCCGCCCTGGCGGCCGTGGCGGCCGTGCTGCTGAGCATGCAGTACGGGGTGATCAACCCCAACGCCGGCTTCCTGGTGGGCCTGAAGGCCTTCACCGCCGCGGTGCTGGGCGGCATCGGCAGTATTCCGGGCGCCATGCTCGGTGGCCTGGTGCTCGGGGTGGCTGAAGCCTTTGGCGCCGACATCTTCGGCGACCAGTACAAGGACGTGGTGGCCTTCGGTCTTTTGGTTCTGGTGCTGTTGTTCCGTCCGACCGGCATTCTCGGCCGTCCGGAGGTTGAAAAAGTATGAACAGAAATCTCAAACAGGCGTTCTTCAGCGCCTTGCTGGTCTGGGCCGTGGCCTTCCCGGTTCTGGGCCTGAAACTCAGCATCGATGGCATCCGCCTGATCGTCCATAGCCAAGGGGCCATGACCCTGTGGATCATCGCCCTGTGTTCGGTGCTGATGTTCCTGCGCGTGCTGTTCGACAAACAGTGGAGCGCAGTGATGCGCTCGCGCTCGGACCGCAAGCTGATCTCGCCGGCCATGAGCAACTTCCTGACCCTGCCCAAGACCCAGCGCTGGGTGGTCATGGGGCTGATCGTGGTTGCCCTGGTCTGGCCGTTCTTCGGTTCGCGCGGCGCAGTCGACATCGCCACCCTGATCCTGATCTACGTGCTGCTCGGGCTTGGCCTGAACATCGTGGTCGGTCTGGCCGGCCTGCTCGACCTGGGTTATGTCGGCTTCTACGCCGTCGGTGCCTACACGTATGCCTTGCTCTCGCACTACTTCGGCCTGAGTTTCTGGATCTGCCTGCCGCTTGCCGGCCTGATGGCGGCCACCTTCGGCTTCCTGCTGGGCTTCCCGGTACTGCGTCTGCGCGGTGACTACCTGGCCATCGTGACCCTGGGCTTCGGTGAAATCATCCGTCTGTTCCTGCGTAACCTCACCGGGCTTACCGGCGGTCCGAACGGGATCAGCAACATCGAGAAACCGACCTTCTTCGGCCTGACCTTCGAACGCAAGGCCGCCGAGGGCATGCAGACCTTCCACGAGTTCTTCGGCCTGCAGTACAACTCGATCAACAAGGTGATCTTCCTCTACCTGGTGGCGTTGCTGCTGGCGCTGTTCGCGTTGTTCGTGATCAACCGCCTGCTGCGCATGCCGATCGGCCGTGCCTGGGAAGCCCTGCGCGAAGACGAGATCGCCTGCCGCGCCCTGGGCCTGAACCCGACCGTGATCAAACTGTCGGCCTTCACCCTCGGTGCCTGCTTCGCCGGTTTCGCTGGTAGCTTCTTCGCCGCTCGCCAGGGCCTGGTGACGCCGGAGTCGTTCACCTTCATCGAGTCGGCGATCATCCTCGCCATCGTCGTGCTGGGTGGCATGGGTTCTCAGCTGGGCGTGATCCTCGCGGCCATCGTGATGATCCTGCTGCCTGAGCTGATGCGTGAATTCAGCGAGTACCGCATGCTGATGTTCGGTGCCCTGATGGTGTTGATGATGATCTGGCGTCCGCAAGGCCTGCTGCCTATGCAACGTCCCCATATGGAGCTGCGTCGATGAGCCGCGAAATTCTGCAAGTCAGCGGCCTGAGCATGCGCTTCGGCGGCTTGTTGGCGGTCAACGGCGTGGCCCTGACCGTCAAGGAAAAACAGGTGGTGGCGTTGATCGGCCCCAACGGTGCCGGCAAGACCACGGTGTTCAACTGCCTGACCGGCTTCTACAAGCCCAGTGGCGGCACCATCCTGCTCGATGGTCAACCGATCCAGGGCCTGGCCGGTCATGAGATCGCCCGCAAGGGCGTGGTGCGGACCTTCCAGAACGTGCGCCTGTTCAAGGAAATGACCGCGCTGGAAAACCTGCTGATCGCCCAGCACCGGCACCTGAACACCAACTTCCTCTCCGGTCTGCTCAAGACCCCGTCCTTCCGTCGCAGCGAGCACGAAGCGAAAGAGTACGCACGCTATTGGCTGGAGAAGGTCAACCTGCTCGAGTTCGCCAACCGCCCCGCCGGCACGTTGGCCTACGGCCAGCAACGTCGCCTGGAAATCGCCCGCTGCATGATGACCCGTCCACGGATCATCATGCTCGACGAACCTGCTGCCGGCCTGAACCCGAAAGAGACCGAAGACCTCAAGGCGTTGATCACCCTGTTGCGCGAGGAGCACAACGTCACCGTGCTGCTGATCGAGCACGACATGAAACTGGTCATGAGCATTTCCGACCATATCGTGGTGATCAACCAGGGTACGCCCCTGGCCGACGGTTCGCCGGAACAGATCCGTGACAACCCTGAAGTGATCAAAGCCTACCTGGGGGAAGCGTAAATGCTGCAATTCGAAAACGTTTCCACCTTCTACGGCAAGATCCAGGCGCTGCACAGCGTCAACGTCGAGATCCGCCAGGGCGAGATCGTCACCCTGATCGGTGCCAACGGCGCGGGTAAGTCGACCCTGCTGATGACCCTCTGCGGTTCACCCCAGGCCCACAGCGGCAGCATCAAGTACCTGGGTGAGGAACTGGTCGGCCAGCCCTCCTCGCACATCATGCGCAAGAGCATTGCCGTGGTGCCGGAAGGCCGCCGGGTATTCGCCCGCCTGACCGTGGAAGAGAACCTGGCCATGGGTGGCTTCTTCACCGACAAGGGCGACTACCAGGCGCAGATGGACAAGGTCCTGCAACTGTTCCCGCGCCTGAAGGAGCGCTTTACCCAGCGTGGCGGCACCATGTCCGGTGGCGAGCAGCAGATGCTGGCCATCGGCCGGGCGCTGATGAGCAAGCCCAAGCTGCTGTTGCTCGACGAGCCGTCGCTGGGCCTGGCGCCGATCATCATCCAGCAGATCTTCGACATCATCGAGCAACTGCGTCGTGATGGCGTGACGGTGTTCCTGGTCGAGCAAAACGCCAACCAGGCCCTGAAGATCGCCGACCGTGCCTACGTGCTGGAAAACGGCCGGGTGGTGATGCAGGGCACCGGTGAAGCGCTGCTGACCGATCCCAAGGTGCGCGACGCCTACCTGGGCGGTTGATCCGCTTCACGGCAACAAATGGAAAAAGGCCTTCGGGCCTTTTTTCTTGCCCGCTGTAACGCCTCCCGGGCAATGGACTCTAGTGCAGCAGGTGAGCCGAACACACCAGTCGCTCACCGCCCTCTACTGACTAGGAGTCGCACCATGAACAAAACCCTCAGCGCTGCCGCCCTCATCCTGGCCCTCGGCTCGACCCTGGCCATCCTGCCTGCTGCTCATGCCGACGACATGAAAACGGGCAAGGAAGCCAGCATGGAAAAGGACATGAAGACGGACCAGAAAATGGCCGACGACATGAAGATGGACATGAGCCACGACAAGAAAATGGACAAGGGCGACAACAGGATGAAAGACGAAAAAAAGGACAAGATGTAACGCCTAGAGGGTCTGCAACGCCTGGCTGCTGCGCTTGAACCAGTGCATCAGGTAGTCGGCGAGCACCTGGACCCGCCTGGGCATCCCGCCCTGGTAGGGGTGAACCAGGAACAACGGCACGCTGCGCGTCTGATAGTCGCGCAGCAACCACTGCAGCCGCCCCTCGGCCAACTCTGCATGCACCATGTACGAAGGCAGCCTGGCGATGCCGGCTCCCAGCAGTGCCGCCTTCTTCAGCAGGCTGTAATGGTTACTGGCGAAACTGCCACTGACCTGCACCCGCAACAGTTCATGCTGCTGGTGATACAACCACTCTTCCCGACCACTGTAATGGCTGTTGAGCAAACAGCGATGTCCACTCAACTGCGCCGGTGTGCGCGGTTCATCATGCTGCTGCAAATACGCCGGGCTGGCACAGGTCAGTTCCTGCATGGCCAGCAAGGGTCGGGCAACCAGACGCGCATCGTCCCGGACCTCGGTACGAATGGCCAGGTCGAAGCCATCGCCCAGCAGATCGCGATAGCCATTATTCAGCTCCAGTTCGACCTGCAACTGCGGATAGGTGGCGGCGAACTCCAGCAACAGGCCTTCGAAAAACGTCTCGCCGAGTGACACGGGCACGGTGATCCGCACCGGGCCGGCCAGTTCATCCTTGAGCATGGCCAAGGTCTGGCGCGCCCCCTCCATCTGTCTTACCAGAGCCTGGGCCTGCGGCAACAGCATCGCGCCGGCCGCGGTCAGGCTCAGCCGGCGCGTGGTGCGATGCAGCAGTTTCACACCATGGCTGGATTCCAGAGCACTGATGCGCTTGGACAACTGCCCCTTGCTCCACCCCAATTGCTGCGCGGCCAAGGTGAAACTGCCGATATCCATCAACACGGCAAAGGCAGCAAGGTCGTCGAGGTCGCTCACGGATTGTTTCCATATGAAAACCAAAGGTTGCTTATTACTACGCTTATCACCAGGAAAATCCACCCTAGACTTGAGCCTTCTCTCCCCTGACTTGCGAGGAACGGCTCCATGAAAATTCTGTTGATCGGCGCCAACGGCACCATCGGTTCGGCAGTCGCCAAGGAACTGGAACAACGCCATGAAGTGCTGCGTATCGGCCGCAGCAGTGGCGACTATCAGGTGGATATCAGCGACAGCGCATCGATTCGCCGCCTGTTTGAGAAAACCGGTCGATTCGATGCCCTGGTGTGCGCAGCGGGCAACGTGACCTTCGCACCGCTGGCAGAGATGAGCGAAGAGCATTTCGCCCTCGGCCTGAACGACAAGCTCATGGGCCAGGTCAACCTGCTGCTGATCGGTCGCGAGTTCATCAACGATGGCGGCTCTTTCACCTTCACCACCGGCGTCACCAGCCATGACCCGATCCGCACCGGTGCCTCGGCCAGCCTGGTCAACGGCGCCCTCGATGCCTTCGTCAAGGCGGCGGCCATCGAACTGCCGCGCGGCTTGCGGGTCAATTCGATCAGCCCCAACGTGCTGGTCGAAGCCATGCCGGCCTACGCGCCGTATTTTCGTGGGTTCAAGCCGGTACCGGCCGCTGACGTGGCCCTGGCCTACGCCAAGAGCGTCGAGGGCCTGCAGACCGGCCAGACCTATCATGTCGGCTAGGGCCTTGTGATCGGCGTTCAGCCTGCGTAACGTGGCGGCACCTTTTGGTAGAGACCCTGGAGTTTGCTCGATGCGTGCCGCCCCTTCGTTATTGCTTGTCGCCCTGTTGCCGCTGTTCGCCGGTTGCCAGGTGCTGGCGGAAAAACCGCAGGCCGCCGTGGCCGGCACGACACGCATGCAAGGCGAATTGAGCGCCAAGGACGGCCAGCTGCTGTTCAAGCCCTGCGGCGAGAGTCGCCACTTTGCCATCTTCGATGCCGGCAACACGGGCCTGTTGCAGGAAGCCGCCGCCCTGGCCGCTGAACCAGGCACTTTGTTCGCCGATGTCAGCGGCAATCTTTCCGCCAGCCAGAAGGCCGGCAACGACGGCCAGCTCAATGTGCAGCGGCTGTACCGGGTCGAGCACTCCGACAGTGCCTGCAGCGATCCCAACTTCAAGCGTCTGACCCTGCGCGCCTATGGCCACGAGCCGGACTGGAGCCTCAAGGCCAGCGGCAAGGGCATGATCCTGGACCGCCCCGGCCAACCCTCGCTGGCGGTACCGTACCTGGAAGAGCAACTGCCTGACGGGCGGTTCAGCATCAACACCGAAGCCAACGGCCAGCGCGTGGAGCTGTGGGTGGCGCCGCAACGCTGTGTCGACGTCGCCACCGGCGGCGTGCAGCACCTGAGCGCCGAGCTGCGGCTCAATGGCCAGCTCATGCGCGGCTGCGCCTACTATGGCGGTTCGCGCAACGACTGATCATCGGCGTCTGCGTTAATCCTGCCTGCAAGGGCGGCTAACAGCTTATACTTGGCGGTTTGTGTAAAGCCGCCGGCCGTCCATGGCCGGGATACTGGACCCTGCCATGTTACGAATCACCGAACTGAAGCTGCCGCTGGATCATCCTGATGAAGCCCTGCGCGAGGCCATCGTGCAACGCCTGGGAATCAGCGACGAGCAGTTGCTGGACTTCACCCTGTTCAAGCGCAGCTACGACGCCCGCAAGAAGAACAGCGAACTACTGTTCATCTACACCATCGACCTGAACGTCAGCAATGAAGCCGAACTGCTGCGCAAGTTCGCCGACGACCACAACGTCAATGTCGCCCCGGACGTCAGCTACAAGATGGTCGGCCAGGCCCCTGCCGACGTGCAGGAGCGACCGATCGTGGTCGGCTTCGGTCCGTGCGGGATCTTCGCCGGCCTGCTGCTGGCGCAGATGGGCTTCAAGCCGATCATCCTCGAGCGCGGCAAGGAAGTGCGCCAGCGCACCAAGGACACCTGGGGTCTGTGGCGCAAGAGCGTTCTGAACCCCGAGTCGAACGTGCAGTTCGGCGAAGGCGGTGCCGGTACCTTCTCCGACGGCAAGCTCTACAGCCAGATCAAGGACCCGCACCATCACGGCCGCAAGGTCCTGCACGAGTTCGTCAAGGCCGGCGCCCCGGACGAAATCCTTTACATCAACAAGCCGCACATCGGTACCTTCCGCCTGACCAGCATGGTCGAGAAGATGCGTGAAGAGATCATCAGCCTGGGCGGCGAGGTGCGGTTCGAGCAGAAAGTCACCGACCTGCTGATGGACGACAGCCAGCTCAATGGCGTGGTCCTGGAAAGCGGCGAGCAGCTGCAATCGCGGCATGTAGTCCTGGCCTTGGGCCACAGTGCTCGCGATACCTTCCGCATGCTGCACGCTCGTGGCGTGTTCATGGAGGCCAAGCCGTTCTCCATCGGCTTCCGTATCGAACACCCACAATCGTTGATCGACCAGGCTCGCCTGGGCAAGTACGCCGGACACCCGAAACTGGGCGCGGCCGACTACAAACTGGTACACCACGCCAAGAACGGTCGTTCGGTCTACAGCTTCTGCATGTGCCCCGGCGGCACTGTGGTCGCAGCCACCAGCGAGCCGGGCCGGGTGGTCACCAACGGCATGAGCCAGTACTCGCGCAACGAGCGCAACGCCAACTCCGGCATTGTCGTCGGCATTACACCGGAACAGGATTACCCCGGCGGTCCGCTGGCGGGTATCGAGCTGCAGGAAAAACTCGAAGCCCATGCCTATGTACTGGGCGGCAGCAACTATCAGGCACCGGCGCAACTGGTGGGTGACTTCGTTGCCGGCAGGCCGTCCACCGTCCTGGGCAGTGTCGAGCCGTCGTACAAGCCAGGGGTCAACCTCGGCGACCTGGCCCCGAGCCTGCCGGATTTTGCCATCGAGGCGATCCGTGAGGCCCTGCCGGCCTTCGATCGGCAGATCAAGGGCTACAACCTGCATGACGCGGTGTTGACCGGAATCGAGACCCGCACTTCTTCGCCGCTGCGGATCACCCGTGGCGCGGATATGCAGAGCCTGAACCTGAAGGGCTTGTTCCCGGCAGGTGAAGGTGCCGGTTATGCGGGCGGGATTCTGTCGGCGGGTGTCGACGGGATTCGTATTGCTGAAGCCGTGGCGCGCAGCATGCTGGGACTGCAGGCAGCTTCCAGCCGCTAAAACCATCGCAAGCGTTGCCAGCTCCCACCCTGATCCGGTCTGTCCCGGACCCTGTAGGAGCTGGCGAAGCCTGCGATAAGCGCCGTGCTATCAAACCCCAGCACGCCTCGCCGCGCTCCACACAGCCCGCCCCCCCCTCGATCAGGCCCTGCAACTGATACCCCTGCCCTGCCAGCCAGTCCTGATTCTATTAGGTGGTCGCATAACACTCGCCGCCATCGCCCCGTCTCTCCCTGTGCCTTCATCTGCTGCGCATAGCAGCGAGCAGGCCAGACGGTGATCGTTCATGGTCCGATACCGGAAAAGAATCGATATGCAGGGGATCATGTGAAGAAAATCCCTACAACTTCAGCAGATACCGCTGCACAAAATATCCAGATACAACTGCTAGGCTGCACTGAGCTTACTGGCAACAGCTTATAACAAAAAAGAATATAATTTTTGTTTTAATGCATATCCCCTCAAGGTAGGGTGTGCCCCTAACGCAAACCTCAGGATGGAGAGCACCTTTGCTGCGTAGCACTTTCACACGTTTCTTTCAATTGGAAGCTGCCAGCGGTCTATTGCTGATTGCTGCAGCCGCCCTGGCCCTGATCATCAACAACTCGCCCTTGTCCTACCTGTACAACGGCCTGCTGGATGTGCCGGTGGTTGCCCAGATCGGCGCCCTGAAGATTGCCAAGCCCTTGCTGCTGTGGATCAACGACGGCCTGATGGCGCTGTTCTTCCTGCTGATTGGCCTGGAGGTCAAGCGCGAGGTGGTCGACGGCCACCTGTCCAAACCCTCGCAGATCGTCCTGCCCGGTGCGGCGGCGATTGGCGGCATGGTCATCCCGGCCCTGATCTACTGGTTCCTTAACAAGGACAATCCAGCAGCCGTTGCCGGCTGGGCCATCCCCACCGCCACCGACATCGCCTTCGCCCTGGGCGTCCTGGCGTTGCTGGGCAAGCGCGTGCCGGTGTCGCTCAAGCTGTTCCTGATGACCCTGGCCATCATCGATGACCTGGGAGCGATCATCGTCATTGCCCTGTTCTACTCCGGTGAACTGTCGAGCCTGTCGTTGATGCTGGCCGGCGCCTGCCTGCTGGCCCTGATCGGGATGAACCGGTTGGGCGTGGTCAAGCTGGGCCCGTACATGGTGGTCGGCCTGATTCTCTGGGTCTGCGTACTCAAGAGCGGCGTCCATGCCACCCTCGCTGGCGTCACCCTGGCCCTGTGCATTCCGCTGCGAACCCGCAACGCCGAACCGTCGCCGCTGCTGACCCTGGAACATGCACTGCATCCTTGGGTGGCCTACGGCATCCTGCCGTTGTTCGCCTTCGCCAACGCCGGGGTTTCGCTGGCCGGTGTCACCCTGGAAAGCTTCACCCACTATGTACCGATGGGGATCGCCATCGGCCTGTTGCTGGGCAAGACCGTGGGCGTGTTCGGCTTCACCTGGATCTCGGTCAAACTGGGCTTGGCCGCCCTGCCCGCCGGCGCCAACTGGGGCCAGGTGCTGGGTGTGGCGATCCTGTGTGGCATCGGCTTCACCATGAGCTTGTTCGTCGGCTCCCTGGCCTTCGTGCCGGGCAGCAGCGAGTACGCCGGCATGGACCGCATGGGGATCCTCACAGGTTCCATCCTCGCCGCCATCATCGGCTACAGCATCACCGCCCTGGCCAGCCGCAAGGCACCCGTGGCCTGACAACCTGCCAGACCTGAAAAAGCCCCGACCAGCATTGCCGGATCGGGGCTTTTTCATTCATTGCAGCCAGGTATCAGCGGGTAACGCGGCTGGTACCATCAACCGTCAGGATGCGCACGCGATCGCCAACCCGGAAAATCTCGTTTTCCTGCACCGCCTGCACATAGGCGCGCATGCTGCCGTCGTCTTCGCGTACAGTGATTTCAACGCCCTGGGTGCGGGTCAGGCCTTCTTCTGCGGCAGAACCTGCCAGGCCACCGGCCACGGCACCGATGACCGCCGCCACGATGCTGCCGCGCCCACCGCCGATGGCACTGCCCGCCACACCGCCGACAACGGCGCCGGCACCACCACCGATCGGGGTCTTGGTGCCTTCGATTTTCACTGGACGCAGGGCCTCGATAACGCCCATGCGTACGGTCTGGACGCGGCGCGCTTCGTCGCGCGAATAGCTGTCACCGGTCAGACTCGAGGCACAGCCGCCCAGCAGCAGCGTCATGGTGGCGAAGCTGGCCGCCAGCAAAGCAGATTTACGCATTGGATGATCTCCGTAAGACAGGTGTTCATTAGACTCCGCACATTGACGGCTGTCACGACTCATGCGGAGTAATATTGCTTCCATTCAGCTTCTGTACAGTCTGTACCCTCGATGCAGCCTGTCGAAACATCTAGCGCAAGGATAGTCATGGATTACTTTATCGTCGTCGTCACGACTCTGGCAGGCCTGTACTTTCACTGGTGGCTGTACGTCCGCATCCGGCGCTGGATGGACCGTGACCTGGCGCTGTCATTCGCCGGAACCGATGAGCACAAGAAGGCCTATATGCTTGAATGCCTGAACAACGCCCGGGCACAAAAGATCAAGCGCTCGGAACTGGCGGCCTGGCTGGAACGCGAGGCCGCCGCGTTTCCGGTCGATTAAGGCGCCAGCCGCTCGCGCAGCCAGCCGCCTTGCTGCAGGCGGTAATTGAGACGGTCATGCAGGCGGCTGGCCCGCCCTTGCCAGAACTCGATACGCTCCGGCACCAGGCGGTAGCCGCCCCAATGTTCGGGGCAATGGGGCTGGTTGTCGCTGAAGCGTTGCTCCGTGGCCTTGACCAGGCCTTCGAGTTCGGCGCGGTCGGCGATCACCTGGCTCTGCGGCGACGCCCAGGCGCCCAGGCGGCTGCCCAGTGGCCGCACCTGGTAATACGCGTCCGACTCCTGGGCGGTTACCTTGACCACCTTGCCTTCGATCCGGACCTGGCGCTCAAGTGCCGGCCAGAAGAAGGTCATGGCCGCGCAGGGGTTGACCAGAAGCTGCTGGCCCTTGGCGCTGTCGTAGTTGGTGAAGAAGGTGAAACCTTCGTCATCCAGTCCCTTGAGCAGGAGAATCCGGCAGTGCGGGCGACCATCGGCATCCACCGTGGCCAGGGTCATGGAGTTGGCTTCTACCGGCGGTTTCTCGGTTTTCACCGCGTCATCGAACCAATGGCGAAACAACGCGAAGGGTTCCACCGGGGCCTGGTCTTCCGCCAGGCCATCACGGGTGTAGTCGCGGCGCATATCGGCCAGGGTCTTGGTCATTGCTGCGTTCCTTGACGATCAGTTGGTCTTCGCAGGGCTGGTGCTGGTGGCCGCCTTCTTCGCCGTCGACGCAGGCTTGGCTGCGGGTTTGGCGGCAGCCTTCTTGGCGGCCGCGGTCTTGGTCGGGGCGGCTTTCTTGGCAGTGCTGGTTTTTTTCGCCGGCGCCTTGGCGGCCGGTTTCACGGCGTCCTTGAGCGGCGCCTTGGCATCCTGCACCGCCACCAGCGAGGCTGGGCTCGGGGTAGGTTGCTTGTATTTGGCAAGCAGCGCAACCATGGTGTTCTGCGGCGTCAGGACCATCTCCACCCGACGGTTCAGGGCACGACCCTGCTGGCTGTCGTTGGCGGCGCGCGGCATTTCCGAGCCCATGCCGCGCAGCATCAGGCGGTCGCGTTCCAGGCCACTGAGACGGAAGATCGCGGCCACCGACTGGGCGCGCTCCTGGCTCAGTTTCTGGTTGGCTGCAGACGCGCCACTGGTATCGGCATGGCCCAGGACCAGCACAGCGGTCTGCTTGTCGGTTTCGATGGCCTTGGCCACCCGGGTGATCGGCCCGAGGGTGACAGGCAGGAGCATGGATGGGCGATCCGGGTTGTACGAGCTGTCTACCGGCACGGTGACTACCAGTACGTCTTCACGGCGCTCAAGTTCGAACGCGCTGTCCTTGATCGCTTCACGCAGGCGCGGCTCGTAGCTGTCCAGCCAGGCCTTGGTCGCTTTGTAGTCGATCTTCGGCACCGCTGCGGTCTTGGCCTTGTCGCTGGCACCAAACGGCCACCACCAGGAGCCGCCGCTGCCCGACTTGGCTTGTGCCTTGGCGTCGGTCTTGGCCACTTTTTCGCTGACGACTGCCTTCACTTCCTTGTCGGCCACTTTGTCCGAGCCGAAGGGCCACCAATCGATACCGCCATCGGCAGCGCCTTTCTGGGAATGCTGTGCGCAACCGGTCATGGCCAGGCACAAGACAAGAGCTAAGGATTTAGGGGAAGACATCTGGGATACACCATGAAGAGAAAGAGATTTGGCCCAACTGCATGAGCCATTGGAATTCAGAATACCCAAAGGGTTCAGGCCTATTCGCGTTAGCCGATCAAAGGCAGCCAGCCAGCACCCGAACCAGTTTTTGTGCACGCGGGTCCATCAATACATAAGGGCCCAGGGTATTGGTGACAAAACCGAAGGCCACATCATGTTCGGGGTCGGCAAAGCCGACCGATCCACCGGCCCCTGGGTGACCGAAGGCTTTGCTGCCCAGGCCGAAGGTGGCGTTGGCCACGGTCGGTTGGTCGAGCATGCAGCCCAGGCCGAAACGGGTCGAGGTCAACAGAGTCTTGTCGTCGCCCAGGCTGTGTTCCCGGGTCAACTCGTCGAGCAACTCGGACTCCAGCAGGCTGCCGTCAAGCAGGCCGGCGTAGAACCCGGCCAGGCTGCGCGCATTGCCGTGACCATTGGCAGCAGGTTGCTGCATCCGGCGCCACTCGGGCTTGTTGGTGCTGGTCAGCATGCCCGGCGGGTTGGTGAAGGCGCGGGTGGACAACGCCTCCGGCTCGCGCAGGGTGACCTGGAGCAGGCGCTGCGCCGCTTCATCACCCATGTTGCCCTTGCCCCTGGCGATATGCGCGACCCGATGGAACTGATCGTCAGCCAGGCCGATATGAAAATCCAGGCCCAGCGGGCGCGCGGTACGGGCGACGATGGAATCACCCGGCGCACGCCCATCGGCGCGGCGGATCAACTCGCCGATCAGCCAGCCAAAGGTGATTGCCGCATAACCGTGGCCTGTTCCGGGTGTCCACCAGGGGGCTTCAGCGGCCAGGGTGTTAACCATGGTCTGCCAGTCATAGAAGGCCTCGGCGCTCATCAGTTGACGAATGGCCGGCAAGCCAGCCTGGTGGCAGAGCAGCTGGCGCAGGGTGATCGATTGCTTGTCGGCCTGGGCGAACTCCGGCCAATACCGAGCGACGGGAGCGTCCAGCGACAGCTTGCCCTCGCCTACCAGTTGCAGGGCAGTGACCGCGGTGAAGGCCTTGGTGCAGGAAAACAGGTTGGCAATAGTGTCACTGTGCCAGGCTTCGGCGCCGTCCTTGTCGGCGGTACCGGACCACAGGTCAACGACCGTCTCCCCTGCGACCTGGATGCACAGCGCCGCGCCACGCTCCTGGGGATCGTCGAACAATGCCGCAAAGGCTTCGCGCACTGCTTCGAACTTAAGCTCGTAATGACCCTGAATCTGCACCCAGCCGCTCCTGGCACACGCCAATCTGGAAAATGGCGTGCATTGTTTCAGCCTACGAAGGATTTGGGAACAGACAGTGGTCAGGCAGTTTTGGGGTCAGCCCGATGCATCAGTGCGCACCAGGCTGCCCGGCCTGGACTACGGGGCCTTTGTCGCTTTCACGGTGCCGATTTGCTCCTGCGCTTGCAGGTTGCTCTTACGCACGCTGTCGACGAATCCCTGGAACGGTACGTCAGTGATGCCTACAAGGCCGAAGTGGCCATTCTCACCATCCAGCAAACGACCGCTGGCCGGTTGATCGAGGTACTGGAACCAGTGCACGCCAACGATGGAGGGCTCGGCCAGTGCCGCTTTCAAGAAAGCGGCATACGCCGGCCCCCTTGCCTCTTCCCTGGCCACTTCCATCGGCCCCGGCCAGAACGGGCCGCGATCACGCGAACCGAACTGGAATTCGGAGACCAGTACCGGCTTGTCCAGGGCGTTGAGCTGGCTGAAGTCGTAGCCGTCCTGGGGTTTGGGCGTGTAGAAGTTGAAGCTCAGGACATCACAGAACTCGGCGCAGGCCTGCACCGCTTCCGGTGTGCTGACGGCATAGCGGCCACCCAGCAGCAGATGATTGGGCGCGTGCCACTTCAAGGCATCGGCAATGGTCTTGAAGTAGGTCTCGGCGAAGACCTTCTGGAAGTACTTGAAGTCGGCCTCGATCTCCGGGTATTCCGGGCTGGGCAGGGGCGGCTCGAACCCCGGGTCTTCCATCAGTTCCCAGGCGGCCAGTTCTATGCCCCAGGCCTTGGACAGGCCAGCCTGGTTGCGGTACTTGTCGCGCAGCTGCTTGAGGAACGCACGCTTGGCCGGTACGTCGGTGGTCAGGCGCAGGGTGCCGTAGGCCAGGGCGTAACGGGCCTTGGGGTCGTTGCCCGGCGCGGCCCAGGCGAGCTCGTTGTCGGCGAAAAAGCCGATCAGCCAGGGATCGTCACGGTGGTCACGGGCGGCGATGGCCACGGCACGCTCGGTGGCCATGGCAAAGCGTGGGTCGAACGGGTCGGGCATGCGCCCCCACCAGTCCATGCCGGTGCTGATGCTGGTGTAATCACCGACGATCGACAGCGGCAAGGTGTATGCCACGCGATCGGTCTGACCCAGGGCCGGCTCGCTCCAGTTACCCAGCGTATTGAAACCCCAGGCCTGCAGACGGTCCAGGGTATGGCCCCGCCATCGCTGCGGGTCGAAAGCCGGCACAGGGCACGGCACCGCCGCCGTGCTGTCGGTCGCGGCGACCGGCGTGCAGGGCTTGTCGTAGCTGCGTGCGAGGTTGGCGGCATAGAAGTCGAACCAGCGCCCCTGGTTGAAACTGCGCCCGCTGGCCGAACCGTTGCCATCGTTGTTGTTGCCTTCGCCATAGAACTGCGCCAACGGCTCGCCTGCTTGCGGCAAGGCCGTGAACATCGATTCACGCCCGGCCACATAGGTCCGCCCGCCCTCGGGTGCAACCGCGTTGACGCCCAGGGAGTAGAACGGATTGCCTTGCGGGGTAACCAGGTACCAGCGCCCGTCCCGCTTTTCGGTGCGGAAGAATCCCTTGGCCTCGAACTGCAGGCCCGTGGTCAGGCCGCCGAACTTGTCACGCTTGAGCTGGCTGCGTTCGGCCAGCCAGCCCTTGAGCTGCTGCTGCTCACGGGCCGAGGCGGCCTTGAGCTGGTCATCGCTGGCGATTTTCTCCGGCCAGCGGCCGCGGGTGGACTGCCCATAAGCATCGATCAAACCGCTGTAAACGGCCTTCTGCAGCCCATCGTCATCCTGGATGCCGAAACGCTCGATCATCAGGCTCTGGGCGACATCGGGCTTGTTCATCGACAAGGTCACCGACACCACCTGCTTGAGGTCCACTTCACCGGCACTGCTGGTCAGCAACCAGCGCTGGCCTTCATGGGTCCAGGGCATCGGCGGGCCGGCGCGCATGCCCTGGCTCAGCGGCGAGCTGGCCTTGAGCGGTACCACCACGGTCTGGGCTGGACCAGCCGGCAGGTCGATGCGGCTGGTGAGGGTCCTGCCATCACTGCCGAGCACCGTGACATCCACGGTCAGCGGCCAGTCCATGCCGCTTTGCAGGCGCAAGGTCATGGCCGTGGCCATGGACCAGTCCCAAGTACCGGCCTGCGGGCTCAAGCGCAAACTGGGCTGTTGCGCCGGGTTGAACACCACGCGACGCAATACCTCACCCTCGGCTGTCTGCTCTGCGTTGTACTGCGGCAAACTGGCATCCGTGGTCTGCACAGTGACCACGGCGGCCGGGCGCACGAAGCTGAACAGCGTCTGTTGTCCGGCCAGCAGCGGTGTGCTGAACATCAGTGCGAAGACAGCTGGCAAGGTACGGCGAATCATAGGGCTGGAGCTCTCCTTGAGGGCCCGGGCGGGCCTTGAACTGAGTCATAGACAACGCCCCGGAGCAATGATCCCCGGGGCTCAGGAAATTTCCCGTCGAAACGGCGGCAGCGCGTTGAGGATAGCCTTGCCGTAGCGCTGGGTGACTACACGTCGATCCAGCAAGGTGATGGTGCCGCGATCCTGCTCGGTACGCAGCAGCCGACCGCACGCCTGGATCAGGCGCAAGGAGGCGTCCGGCACGGCGATTTCCATGAACGGATTGCCGCCGCGGGCCTCGATCCACTCGGCCAGGGCCGCCTCGACCGGATCGTCCGGCACGGCGAAGGGAATCTTGGCGATGACCACATGCTCGCAGTACGCACCCGGCAGATCCACGCCCTCGGCAAAACTGGCGAGGCCGAACAACACGCTGGAATCACCGCCATCGACCCGCGCCTTGTGCTTGTTCAGGGTTTCCTGCTTGGACAGGTTGCCCTGGATGAATACCTGCTTGCGCCAGTCGCGGTCCAGGCCGTCGAACACGTCCTGCATCTGCTTGCGCGAGGAGAACAGCACCAACGAGCCCCGCGAGCCCTCGACCAGCTCCGGGAGGTCGCGAATGATCGCGGCCGTATGGGCAGCGGCATCCCGGGGGTCGGCACGCAGGTCCGGTACCCGCAACACACCGGCATCGGTATGGTGGAAGGGACTCGGTACCACGGCGGTGACGGCGTCCTTGGGCAGGCCGGCACGCATGCGGAAACGATCGAACTTGCCCAGCGCGGTCAAGGTCGCCGACGTCACCAGGGCGCCATGGGCGACGTTCCACAAATTGCGGCGCAGCATCTCGGCCGCGAGGATGGGGCTGGCATTGACCTCGATATCGAACAGCGCGCCGCTCTCGGCCAGGGTCAGCCAGCGCGCCATGGGCGGGCTGTCTTCCGGGTCTTCGGCGGTGAAGGCGGTCCACAGCTCCCAGTTACCCTGGGCGCGCATCAGCAGGCTGCCGAACAGCGGGTACCATTCTTCGGCCTGATGGCTGGCGATGCCGATGTTGACCTCGGCGTCCATACCTTCCTTGAGCAGTTCGGTCAGGCGGGTGAACAGGTCGGTCAGGCGCGAGAAGCCCTTTTTCAACTCGATGCCCATTTCACGCATGTGCTCGGGCACCACGCCGCCTTCGAAACGATGGCGGGGCCGCTCGCGGCCTTCCATGTCTTCGCCGGGACGGAAATCGGCCACCTGCTCGCAGGCGGTGAACATGAACTGCTGCTGGGCCTTGATTTCCCGGGCCAGCTCCGGCACCTGTTCGATCAGCTTGCCCAGGTCGCCCGGCAAGGGGTGTTGGGCCAGCAGCTTGGTCAGGTTCTTGGCGGTCTGCTCCAGCCAGTCGGCGGTGGAGCGCAGCCGGGTGTAATGGGCGAAATGGCCGATGGCCTTGTCTGGCAGGTGGTGGCCTTCGTCGAACACATAGATGGTGTCACGTGGGTCGGGCAGCACCGCCCCTCCGCCCAGGGCCAGGTCGGCCAGGACCATGTCGTGGTTGGTGACAATCACATCGACCTTGCCCATGCCCTCACGGGCCTTGTAGAAGGTGCACTGGCCGAAGTTGGGGCAATGGCGGCCGGTACACTGGCTGTGGTCGGTGGTCAGGCGCGCCCAGTCCTGATCTTCCAGGGCTTGCGGCCAGCTGTCACGGTCGCCGTCCCAGCGGTTGCCGGCCAGTTTCTCGATCATGCTGGTGAACAGCTTCTGGCTGGCTTCGTCGACCTCGATCCTGAAACCTTCCTCTTCGAACAACTGGGCCGTGGCTGATTGCGCATGGCCTTCCTGCAGCAACAGGTCGAGCTTGGACAGGCACAGGTAACGGCCACGACCCTTGGCCAGGGCGAAGCTGAAGTTCAGGCCGCTGTTGCGCATCAGGTCGGGCAGGTCCTTGAAGACGATCTGCTCCTGCAGGGCCACCGTGGCAGTGGCAATCACCAGGCGCTTGCCGGCGGCCTTGGCGGCAGGGATCGAGGCCAGGCTGTAGGCCACCGTCTTGCCGGTACCGGTGCCGGCCTCAACCGCCACCACGGCAGGCTCACCGGCACGTCGACCTTCATCGTCGCAGGCGATATCGCCCAGTACCTTGGCCACTTCGGCGATCATCAGGCGCTGGCCGTAGCGTGGCTTGAGGCTCTTGGCTTCGAGAAAACGCGAATAGGCGCCCTGAATCGTGGTTTTGAGTTCGTTGCTGATCATGGTGTCGGGGCGCCCGGAGGGCTGGATAAATTTTCAGTGTTTCGATCGGGTCGCTATCATACCCCGCTATTGCCCTTTGCGCCGCATGGAGATCCCGATGGCCGCCTTTGCCCTTCCTTATAGCCTGCATGTCCTGGCCGCCCTGGTGTGGGTCGGCGGGATGTTCTTCGCCTGGCTGATCCTGCGGCCGGCGGCGGTTGCAGCCCTGGACGGCCCTGCTCGCCTGCGCCTGTGGGTGGAAGTGTTTCAGCGTTTTTTCGTGTGGGTCTGGGTGGCGATCCTGGTGCTGGCGATCAGCGGTATCGGCATGATCCATCTGCGATTCAGCGGTTTCGAGACGGCACCCCGCTATGTCCAGGTGATGATTGGCGGTGGTATTGCCATGTTCGCGCTGTTTTTTCGTATCCAGGCATTGCTGCTGCCGGAGTTGCGCAAGGCGGTGCACCTGAGGACTGGCCAGCTGGCGCCGGTGTGCTGGGCCGGATTCGCCGCCTGGTAGGGATCAACCTGCTGCTGGGGATCGCCGTGGTGCTGGTGGCCAGCACCCGCTGGTTGATCTGATACACCCCGTAGCCGCTGCCGCCAGGCTGCGATCGACTGCGCAGCAGTCGCAAACCTGTCACCTCGCAGAGTCAGATGTACCGCGCAGCCAGGTTTTACGGCCGTTTCACGGCCGATCGCAGCCTGACGGCAGCGGCTACAGGGAATTGGCGTTAGTGGCCATCGCCGGCGCTGCCGGCTCCCACAAGGGTTCGGTATGCGCCGCCCCCTGTGGGAGCTGGCGAAGCCTGCGATCGACTACGTGGTGATGCGCAAGATACTGGCCCGGTGACGAGCAAGACGGTGTCCACAGCGATTACAACCGCTGCAGAATCAGCTCGCCCTCAGCCCCGGCCAGGCCGGGCTGGCCGGCGATACCCGGCTTGCCGGCGGCGCCGGGCGCCGTGCGATAGACCAGGCACCCCTTGCTCGCCCCGCCCGCTCCCGGTTTGCCCGCAGCGCCGGCAATTCCTGGCGCACCACCATCGAGCTGCACCTTGATCCGCTCGACCGGAAAGTCCGACGGCACCGCCAGCAACACCCGCCCACCGGCGGCACCATCGTGCCCATTTCCGCCATTGTCGCCATCGGCGCCACGACTGGCCTGGCCCCAGGTACATCCTCCTGCCTTGCCGTTGGCGCCATCCAGCCCGACGTACCCCGGCGCACCGGCACCGCCACGCGCATCGATGACCAGCACCGGCGTTTGCAAAGCATGCAGTTGCAGATCAAGGTTGCGCCCCGCCCTGGCCGCACGCTCATAGGTGCCGGGCGCGCCACGGGCGCTGATCTGGCTGGCTTCGTCCAGTCGGGCCCGCCCGACTTCGATCTTCAATGGGGCGTCCGCCGGCACGATGGCAATTCGCGCCTCGCGCCCCATGTGCAGTTCATCGATTTTCAGCTCGACCAGGCTGCCAGGCAGCAACAAGGTGGCCGAATCGGCCACCTCCAGTCGCTGCAGGTGCACGACGCTGGATTTGTTGGGCAGGCGCAGCACCGAATTGGCCGTCACACTGATGGCATCGGCAAGGGCCAGCGGGCTGAACAGCGCCGCCAGCAGAATCAATTTACGCATGAGCAATCTCCTGACGGGGCGCCGGAATCGACAGCACATGAAAGATTCCGACCAGCAGGATCTGCAGGCGATCGAACCAGCGATGGCTACGCCCGCGCAGGCGACCATTGAAGCCCAGCACCTCCAGCAGGTGCAGGCCGAGCAGCGCAGCACCCGCCGCGTTGATCAGCAGGTTGAACGGCAGCACCTGGGGCATCAGCAGATTGACCAGGACCACCCACCAGAACACCACCGTCAGGGCCTTGCCCAAAGCCAGCAGAACCTTCATACGCGCCCCCTGTTGTTGTTTTTCGGCAGGCGATGCCAATGTCCCGGCACCACCTGCAACAGTAACGGCCGCGCTGTGCTTGCGCCAGAGCACGCGATCAGTTCAGGTGCAATTCCACCCTGCGGTTCTGCGCACGTCCTTCTTCCGTGCCGTTATCGGCCACCGGCTGGCTTTCGCCGCGGCCCTGGCTGGTGACTTTCGAGGGCGCCAGGCCCTGGCTGATCAGGTATTCGGCGACACTGGCGGCGCGCCGTTCGGAGAGCGCCTGGTTATAGGCATCGGCACCTTCACTGTCGGTATGGCCGATCACTTTGACACTGCGCACGCTGGCGTCATTGAGTTTGCCCATCAGCCCCTGCAACTGGCCGCGGGCGCCCTCGGTCAGCTCGGCCGAGTCGAAGGCGAACATCACCGCGCCCTTGTCATCGAGGGTGATGACTTCCGGGCTGGCGGCAGCTTCTACCGTTTTTTCGGGGTATTGCGGCAACGGGCAGCCGGTGTGGCTGACCGGTGTATTGGCCGGGGTGTCCGGGCAGTTGTCTCGACGGTCGAACACGCCGTCTTCGTCCTTGTCGCCATCCTGGGCATAGCAGATCAGGCCGCCGGCGATTGCACCGGCAGCACCGGCACCGGCCGCCCAGGCCGAGCTTTCGATAGCCCCCAGGCCGCCGCCGACCAGGCCGCCAATCACACTGCAGATAGGCCAGGTCCTTTGATTGAGTGGTGCGCTGCCATCACTGTGGGTGGCACAACCGGAAAGCAGGCTTGCAGCCACCAACAGGGGGACAGCGGCTTTGGAGAGAACACTCATGAAATTGCTCCTGTGTCACCGGCCTATACCGGTCACACAGGAGTAAAGACGGGCCTGCGGCACTTCTCAAGCCGCAGGCCGCCTGCTTCAACGCTGGATACGAATTTCCGTACGACGGTTCTGTGCCCGTCCTTCGGCCGTCGCGTTGTCGGCTTCAGGCTGGCTCTCACCGGCGCCTTGTACCGAGACGAAACTGGCGCGTGGTACGCCGCTGCTGATCAGGTATTCGGTGACCGACTGGGCGCGACGCTCCGAGAGTTTCTGGTTGTAGGCATCACGGCCGACACTGTCGGTATGCCCGGTGACGCTCAGCCTGGCGCTTGGCGCTTCCTGTTTCAGGCGGGTGGCAATGGTATTGAGGCGTTCCTTGTCGGCGGCGGTGAGTTTGGCCGAATCGAACTCGAAGTGCACGTCGCGAATGACGATGACTTCTTCCTTGACCACGACCGCTTCTTCGACAACCGGTGCAGGCTCAGGTGGGCAGCCGTTGGCATCGACCTGAACGCCGCGAGGCGTGCCAGGGCACTTGTCACGGCTGTCCGGCACGCCATCGCCATCCTCGTCACCATCGCCGTGGGCCCAGCAGTAACCCGCCGCCATGCCCGCGCCGAGCAACGCGCCCCAACCAGCCCAGGTCGAGCTTTCGATAGCGCCCAGGGCAGCGCCGCCTACACCCCCGACGGCAGCGCACTTCGGCCAGTCGGTTTTTTGCAAACCTGCACAACCAGTCAACACGCTGGTTAGCAGAACCAGGGGTAATGCTGTGCGTACTATGCTCATTTTGTTGCGTCTCCTAGGGGGGATTCGGTGCAACACCGATCTATGGGAGTAAAGACCGCGCGAACCATCTCCGCCAGCAATAAGCCATGATGCGGCTGTCAGCCTCTATGCCTGACGGCCCGGGGCCGTTAGTCTTGACGCATCTGAGCGAGGATTCTCGATGATTCACGGTTTTTCCCAACGCACGCCGCAGCAGGCCCTGGCCGCTCTGCTCGAGCGCTATACACCGAAAAGCCTGTTGCTGGTGGGCACACGCTTCCCGGCCCTGGAGGCCTTCGTCCAGGCCCACCCACAGGTCGAGATCGCCCAGGCCAAACCCGGTCCGTTGCCTGCGGATCTGGCGGCCAAACGCTTCGATCTGGCCCTGCTGGTCGACTGCCTGGAGCATTTGCCCAAGCGCGATGGCCTGCAATTGCTGGGGGGTATCCGCAACCTCAACGCCAGCCGCGTGGCAGTGCTGGCCGACCTTGCCGCCTGCGGCTGGCACGACACCGAGTTTTTCGCCCTGGCCCTGCAGGCCAGCGAAAAATTTCAGCGTGATGAGCAGGTGCTGAGCCTGTTCACCTATGATCTACGTGAATACAAGCAGGTCCCGGACTGGCTCAACGCCAAGTTCTGGGCCAACCCGCAAAATTTTGGCAAGTACTGGTGGTGAAGCAATGAGTGTCTCGGTTTGTCCCTGCGGCAGCGGTAATCTGCTCGACGCCTGTTGCGGACACTTCCATGCAGGGCATCCGGCCCCCGATGCCCAGGCGCTGATGCGTTCGCGCTACAGCGCCTATGTGCTGGGCCTGGTCGACTACCTGGTGCAGACCACCCTGCCGGTGCAGCAGGCGGGCCTGGACCTCGACGCCATCAAGGCCTGGAGCGCACAAAGCACCTGGCTGGGCCTGGAGGTGGAAAGCGCCGAGGTGTTCGGTGGTCAGCCCGAACATGCCTTCGTCACCTTCACCGCCCGCTGGCACGACAACGACAGTGAGCACAGCCACCGTGAGCGCTCGGCCTTCGTGCAGCATGGCGGACGCTGGTACTTCATCGACCCGACCGTGGGTCTCAAGGCTGGCCGTAACGACGCCTGCCCCTGCGCCAGCGGGCAGAAATTCAAGAAGTGCTGCGCCAGTTACCTGGGTAGCTGACCCCATGGCCCGCCTGTTGCTGTTCAGCCTCCTGATACTGCAACTGACGGGCTGTGCCAGCTGGTTTACCAGCGACTACCGCGACCCCGAGGTACAGCTGGTCAAGGTCGAAATGGTCAAGGCACGTCTGCTGCAACAGGAGTTCGTCCTGCATGTGCGCGTCGACAACCCCAATGACAGCCGCCTGTTCATTCGCAACCTGCACTATTCGGTGCATTTGAACGACCTGCTGCTGGCCGAAGGCGAGTCGAGCCTGTGGCGTAGCGTTGGCGGCCACGCCCGGCGCACCTTCAAGATCCCGGTGCGCACCAACCTGTGGCAACAGATCAAACCCCTGGCCAAGCTGCTGCGCAATGCCGACCAACCGCTGCGCTATCGCCTGGATGGCGAGCTCAACAGCGGATTAATCTTCACCCGCGAACTGCACTTGTCGCGCAGTGGTGAGATAATTCCCGGCGATCTTTTACCGGAGTAACCCGCAATGACCCAGCAACCCCATGTCCATGGCCCTGACTGCAACCACGATCATGATCATCACCATCATCATGACCACGGCCATGTTCACGGCCCCCACTGCAACCACGGGCACCAGGAGCCGGTGCGCAACGCCCTGAAGGACGTTGGCCGCAACGATCCGTGCCCGTGCGGCAGCAACAAGAAGTTCAAGAAGTGCCACGGCGCCTGATACCGGCAAGGTAACGGCGAGGCTTTGCAAATAAAGGCCTCGCCCCCGCTTGCATGGCATGGTCGAGCTCACTAACGTAGCGCCTTTTAGACGCCACGCCCTGCAGGAGCCCGACCATGGCCGCGCCAGCCTTCCCCCCTTTCCTCCCCCGGTTCGGCGTAGCCGCAGCGATGTTCGGCTTGCTTGCCCTGGGCGGCTGCCAGATGGGCGGCCAGCGCGACAGCGTGCCACCGAGCACCGGCGTACAACCCCTCAAGGGCCTGGCCCAGAACGTATCGGTACGGCGTAACCCCCAAGGCATGCCGCTGATCGAAAGCAGCAATTTCCATGACGCCCTCTTCGCCCTGGGCTATGTCCATGCGGGCGATCGCATCGGGCAAATGGTCGGCATGCGTTTGCTGGCCCAGGGTCGCCTGGCGGAACTGGCCGGTGACGATGTGCTGGAGGTCGATCGCCTGATGCGTGCGGCCAACCTGAAAAAGACCGCCAACCAGCTCTACGCCGATGCCTCGCCGCGCCTCAAGCGCTTCTTCGAGGTCTACGCCCGTGGCGTCAATGCCTACCTGTTCCGTTACCGCGATCGACTGCCGGCACCGCTGGCGCAGAGCGGCTATCGCCCGGAATACTGGAAACCGGAAGACTCGGCGCTGATTTTCTGCCTGTACAACTTCAGCCAGTCGGTCAACCTGCAGGAAGAACTGGCCGCCCTGACCCTGGCGCAGAAAGTCGGCAGCGACAAGCTGGCCTGGCTGCTGCCCAGCTATCCGGACGAACCCCTGCCATTGGACGAGGCCGACAAGCTCAAGGGCCTGAACCTGGGTAGCCAGCTGACCGGGCTGGCCCCCCTGGCCGCCGCCAGCGAACAACTGGCGTCGCTCAACCTGCTGGGCGTGGCCGGTTCCAGCAACCTGGCGATCGCCCCGCAGCGCAGTCGCAGCGCCAAGAGCCTGCTGGCCAGCGACACACTCGGTGCCTGGGCCATGAGCCCGGTGCAGATCCGCGCGCCCAAATACCAGGCTGCCGGTGTCACCATTGCCGGCCTGCCACTGCTGTTGTCCGGCTACAACGGCAAACTGGCCTGGAGCGCCAGTGCCGTCATGGCCGACAACCAGGACCTGTACCTGGAACGGCTCAAAAACGAAGGCAGCCGCCTGATGTACCAGGCCGACGGCAAATGGCTGCCGGCCCTGGCGCGTAACGAGACCTTCTTTATCAAGGGCCAGCGCCCACAACGCGAAACCCTCTACGACACCCGCCACGGCCCCCTGCTGGGCGACACCCGCAACGCCAGCCTTGGCCTGGCCCTGCAAGTGCCGCAGCTCAAGGGCGACATGAGCATGGATGCATTCTTCAACCTGTCGCGGGCACAGACCGTCGAACGTGCCTTCGACAACACCCGGGAGATCGGCGCGGCGGCACTCAACTTTGTCTTCGCCGATGCCAGCAACATTGGCTGGCAGGTCAGCGGCCGCTTCCCCAACCGTCGCGAAGGCCAGGGCCTGCTGCCCTCGCCGGGCTGGGACGGGCGCTACGACTGGGACGGCTATGCCGATCCGATGCTGCACCCCTACGACCAGGATCCGCTCCAGGGCTGGCTGGCCAATGCCAACCAGCGCAGCGTACCCAAGGGCTACGGCATGCAGCTTTCCAACAGCTGGTACTACCCCGAGCGCGCCGAGCGCCTGGGGCAACTGGCCGGCAATGGCAAGCATGACAGCCGCAGCCTGATGACCCTGCAGAACGACCAGACCACGCTGTTCGCCGACAAGCTCAAGCAGATGTTCGAAGCGCCCGGCATGGCCCAGCCGCTCAAGCAGGCCATCGATGCCTTGCCCGCCGAGCAGCGCACCCGGGCGCGGGAGGCCTATACCCGGCTGATGGCCTTCGATGGCCGGCTGACGACCACTTCGGCCGACGCCGCCCTGTATGAACTGTTCCTGCAGGAAAGCGCCAGACTCACCTTCCTCGACGAGCTGGGCCCGGAATCCTCGCCTGCCTGGCAGGCCCTGGTCGGTAATGCGCGCCTGTCCTATTCGGCCCAGGCCGACCACCTGCTGGGCCGTGAAGACAGCCCGTTCTGGGACGACCAGCGCACCACGCAGAAAGAAGACAAGCCCGCGATCCTCGCCCGCAGCCTGGCCGCCGCGGTCAGCGCCGGCGAAGCGCAACTGGGCAGCGACCGCCGCGCCTGGCAGTGGGGCAAACTGCACCAGTACCGCTGGCCGGCGCCGACCTTCCATGGCCTGGGCGATGCCATCAGCCGCAGCCCGCAGGCCACAGGGGGCGATCACAGCACCCTCAACCTCGCGCCTTATGCCTGGGGCAAGGACTTCAACGCCCAACTGGCACCGTCGCTGCGCATGGTGGTGGACTTCGGCCAGGTCGAACCGCTGCAACTGCAGAGCAGCAGCGGCCAGTCCGGCAACCCGGCCAGCAAGCACTTTGCCGATGGCCTGGATGCCTGGTTCAAGGGCCGCTACATGGGTCTGCCGCTGCAGCCGCAGAACTTCGACCGCGTCTACGGCAGCCAACGCCTGACCCTGGTACCGGGCAAGTAATCACCCCGCCTGCGCGCAGCCGGTGCAATGCCGGCTGCGCTGATCCATATCAACGGCCTCCGTCTGCAATTGCTCTACAACGACACCGTAGGGCGCGCTCGCCCGTACTGCCTGATGAACCATAAAAGCAATTGCACACCTTGACCGGCGGGATTACGCCGGGCCAGGTGATTAAAGGACTAATGCAATGGACACCGCCTTTTCACGCCTGGCCTTGTGCGCCGCAGCGTTGTTTTCGATCCCGACCCTGCAGGCCAGCGAAGCTGTCGAGGACGATGTGCTTGAACGTGGCCAATACGTTGCCCAACTGGGTGACTGCGTCGCGTGCCACACCGCCCCCCAGGGCCCGCTGATGGCTGGGGGCCTGCAACTGAAGACGCCCATGGGCACCCTCTATTCGAGCAACATCACCCCGGACCCGGACACCGGCATCGGCCGCTACAGCTTCGAACAGTTCGACAAGGCCATGCGTGAAGGCGTGAGCGCGGACGGTACTTACCTCTATCCGGCCATGCCCTACCCGTCCTACGCAAAAATGAGCGAAGCCGACATGCGCGCGCTCTACGCCTACCTGATGCAAGGCGTGACGCCCATCAGCCGCTCCAACCAGGCCGCCGACATGGTCTGGCCGTTCAACATGCGCTGGGGCCTGGCCTTGTGGAACTGGGCGTTCGTCGACAACCAGCCCTTCGAAGCCGACCCCAACCGCGACCCGCTAATCAACCGCGGAGCCTATCTGGTGCAGGGCCTGGGGCATTGTGGTGCCTGCCACACGCCACGGGGCCTGGCCTTCCAGGAAAAGGCCATGAACGATGCCGGCAGCAGCGGCAAGCACTTTCTTGCCGGTGAAACCGTTGAGCACTGGCGAGCCCTGAGCCTGCGCAACCTGTGGACGGTGCCGGACACCGTGCAACTGCTCAAGACCGGCCAGAACCGTTTCGCCACGGTCTCGGGCAACATGGCCGAGGTCATTCACCACAGCACCCAGCACTTCAGCGATGCCGACCTCACGGCCATCGCCAGCTACCTCAAGTCCCTGCCTCCGGGTGAAGACGACCTGCCCATGCCGGCCGTGACGCTGGCCCCTGCCGCGCCCCCGGACGATCTGTTCAGCAGCCGCGGGGGCCTCGGCTACACGCAATTTTGCAGCGACTGCCACCGTACCGACGGCGCCGGCGTGGAGGGGATGTTCCCGCCATTGGCCGGTAACCCGAGCATTGCCTCGAAAGACCCGACCTCCTTGCTGCATATCACCCTCACCGGTTGGGCCACCGCACAGACCGCCACCCATTCGCGGGTGTACACCATGCCCGGGTTCGCCCGCCTCTCGGACCAGGAAATCGCCGAAATCCTCAGTTTCGTGCGCGGGCGCTGGGGCAACGATAGCCCGGCGGTCACGCCCGACCAGGTGAAAAAGCTTCGCGGCCAGCTCAACCCGCAGACCATTGATTCGACCGCCTTCCAGACCCCGCGCCTGGCCGACCTGCTTGCAGCCCCCAACGCCGACCAGGTGATCCGCGGCATGCGCCTGCACCTGCAGACCAAGGCACTGCTGCCGGATAATGTCGGCAACGCCCTCAATTGCACCAGTTGCCACCTGAATGCCGGCACGGTGGCCGATGGTTCACCCTTCGTCGGTGTGTCGGCATTTTTCCCCGGCTACGCGCCACGGGCCGGCAAGGTCATCAGCCTGGAGGAGCGCATCAACGGCTGTTTCCGTCGTTCCATGAACGGCAAGCCGATCCCGCCGCAATCGGCGGATATGCAAGCCATGGTCGCCTACTTCGAGTGGATGAAGAACAACACCCAGCCCGGCGACAAGGTGGCCGGGCGCGGGGTCGGCAAGATCGACCCGTCGATCAAGCCCGACCCGGCCAACGGCCAGCAGGTATACGTCAAACAGTGTGCGGTGTGCCATGGTGCCAACGGCGAAGGCCTCGCCCGTGCCGACGGCAGCCCGGTGTTCCCGCCGCTGTGGGGCGAGCAGTCGTTCAACATCGGCGCCGGCATGGCGCGCACCTACACGGCGGCTGCGTTCGTCAAACGCAACATGCCGATCGGCTTTCACGAGGGCTTCCCCCTGGGCCAGGGCGGACTGAGTGATCAGGAGGCGGTGGATGTTGCCGCCTGGTTCTCGCAACAGCCACGCCCGGACTTTGCCGACAAGGTCAAGGACTGGCCCAACGGCGGCAAGCCGGTGGATGCGCGTTACTGAGCTGCGTGTGCATCAGGGCCGCGTTGCGGCCCATTGCAAAAGGCAGTCTTGAGCACATGGTGTGAAACTTGCTTTCCCAGTGATGTCTGGCATGGGTCGGTAACGGCCTATTGCCACCCCAACACTTTGCGAATCCAAGGACACACAATGAAAAACGCATGGCTGACGGTTTCCGCACTCGCGTTGTGTCTGGCTGCGGGCAATGCCCTGGCCAAGGAATACAAGGAGCTGCGTTTTGGCGTCGATCCGTCGTATGCACCCTTTGAATCCAAAGCTGCCGATGGCAGCCTGGTGGGCTTCGATATCGACCTGGGCAATGCCATCTGCGCCGAGCTCAAGGTCAAGTGCAAGTGGGTCGAAAGCGATTTCGACGGCATGATCCCGGGGCTCAAGGCCAACAAGTTCGACGGAGTGATTTCGTCGATGACGGTGACCCCGGCGCGCGAGAAAGTCATCGACTTCTCCAGCGAGCTGTTCTCCGGCCCGACCTCGTTCGTATTCAAGAAAGGCTCGGGGTTGAGCGCCGACACCGCTTCGCTCAAGGGCAAGACGGTCGGCTACGAGCAGGGCACCATCCAGGAAGCCTACGCCAAGGCCGTGCTGGACAAGGCCGGGGTCAAGACCCAGGCCTACCAGAACCAGGACCAGGTCTATGCAGACCTTGTGTCCGGCCGCCTCGACGCCTCGATCCAGGACATGCTCCAGGCCGAACTGGGCTTCCTGAAATCGCCACAAGGCGCCGATTACGAAGTCAGCCAACCGGTCGAAAGCGAGTTGCTGCCGTCCAAGACCGCGGTTGGTATCAAAAAAGGTAACACTGAGCTCAAGGCGCTTCTCGATAAAGGTATCAAAGCGTTACACGATGACGGTACCTATGCACAGATCCAGAAAAAGCACTTCGGTGACCTGAACCTCTACAGCGGTAAGTGATGAGTAGGAGCGGGCTTGCCCCGCGATGAGGCCGCTCGAAACGCAGCGACTTCATCGCGGGGCAAGTCGAGGCGTCGAACCGCCGCTCCTACCGCGACCGCATATATCCGGCATAGGTTGAGTTCATGTTCGAAGACCTGCTGCAGTACCTGGGGCTCTCGGCATTCAGCTTGAAGGGCTTCGGCCCCTTGCTGTTGCAGGGCACCTGGATGACCATCAAACTCTCGGCCATGTCGCTGCTGGTCAGCGTCGGGCTGGGCCTGCTCGGCGCCAGCGCCAAGCTCTCACCGGTGCGCATGCTGCGTGTCCCGGCGCAGCTCTACACCACCCTGATCCGCGGCGTGCCGGACCTGGTACTGATGCTGCTGATTTTCTACAGCCTGCAAACCTGGCTGACCAGCCTGACCGACTACATGGAATGGGAATACATCGAGATCGACCCGTTCGCGGCCGGCGTCATCACCCTGGGTTTCATCTATGGTGCCTACTTCACCGAGACCTTCCGTGGCGCCATCCTCGCCGTGCCCCGTGGCCAGGTCGAAGCGGCCACCGCCTACGGCCTCAAGCGCCTGCAACGCTTTCGCTTCGTGGTCTTCCCGCAGATGATGCGCTTCGCCCTGCCCGGTATCGGCAACAACTGGATGGTAATGCTCAAGGCCACCGCCCTGGTGTCGATCATCGGCCTGGCCGACCTGGTCAAGGCAGCCCAGGACGCCGGCAAGAGCAGCTATCAGTTGTTCTACTTCCTGATGGTCGCCGCCTTCATCTACCTGCTGATCACCAGTGCCTCTAACATCTGTCTGCGTTGGCTGGAACGACGCTATAACGTCGGCACCCGGGAGGCCATCCGATGATCGAACTCCTGCAGGAATACTGGCGAGCCTTCCTCTACACCGACGGCACCCACATCACGGGCCTGGCCATGACGATGTGGCTGCTCACCGCCTCGCTGGCCATTGGTTTCGTGGCCTCGATACCCTTGTCCATCGCCCGCGTCTCGCCGCGTTTCTGGATCCGCTGGCCGGTGCAGTTCTACACCTACCTGTTCCGTGGCACGCCGCTGTATATCCAGTTGCTGATCTGTTACACCGGGATCTACAGCCTGGCCGCAGTACGCGAACAGCCGATGCTCGACAGCTTCTTTCGCGACGCGATGAACTGCACCATCCTGGCCTTCGCCCTGAACACCTGCGCCTACACCACGGAGATTTTCGCCGGAGCCATCCGCAGCATGAACCATGGTGAAGTGGAAGCGGCCAAGGCCTATGGCCTGCGCGGCTGGAAACTTTATGCTTACATCATCATGCCGTCGGCGCTGCGCCGCTCGTTGCCCTACTACAGCAACGAGGTGATCCTGATGCTGCACTCCACCACGGTCGCCTTCACCGCCACTGTGCCGGATGTGCTCAAGGTCGCGCGCGACGCCAACTCGGCCACGTTTCTGACCTTCCAGTCATTCGGTATCGCCGCACTGATCTACCTGTGCGTGACCTTCACACTGGTTGGCCTGTTCCGCCTCGCCGAACGGCGCTGGCTGGCCTTTCTAGGACCGACTCACTAGGACTGATATGCATCACTCGACCCACGATATTCTGGCTCCGGTGCCCGGCATCGACCGCCAGATCCACAGCTTCCACTTCGGCCCCCGGGGCACTGGCAAGATCTACATCCAGGCCTCCCTGCACGCCGATGAACTGCCCGGCATGCTGGTGGCCTGGCACCTCAAGCAACGCCTGGCCGAGCTCGAAACCCAGGGCCTGTTGCGTCGCGAGATCGTACTGGTGCCGGTCGCCAACCCGGTCGGTCTGGAACAGGTGCTGATGGATGTCCCCCTGGGCCGCTACGAAATGCAGAGCGGCGAAAACTTCAACCGCAACTTCGTCGACCTGAGCGACAAGATCGGCGACCAGATCGAGGGGCACCTGAGCCAGGACCCGGCGCACAATGTGGCCCTGATCCGCGAATGCCTGCGCCGCGCCCTGGACGCCCACCCGGCGCACACGCCACTGCAGTCGCAGCGCCTGACCCTGCAACGGCTGGCCTGCGATGCCGAGATGGTGCTGGACCTGCATTGCGACTTCGAGGCCGTGGCCCACCTGTACACCACCCCTGAGGCCTGGCCGCAGGTCGAGCCACTGTCACGCTACCTCGGCACCCAGGCCAGCCTGCTGGCCACCGATTCCGGCGGGCAGTCCTTCGACGAGTGCTTCACCCTGGTCTGGTGGCAGTTGCAACAACGCTTTGGCAAGCAGTTCCCGATCCCCCAAGGCAGCTTTTCGGTCACCGTCGAATTGCGTGGCCAGGGCGACGTCAGTCACCCACTGGCCGAGCAGGACTGCGCCGCGCTCCTGGCCTACCTGACCCACTACGGCGCCATCGACGGCCAGCCCCCCGCCCTGCCGGAGCTGCTCTACCCGGCTACGCCGCTGGCCGGCGTGGAGCCGGTGACCACGCCCCTGGGCGGGTTGCTGGTGTTTCACGCCAAGCCTGGCCAGTACCTGGAGAGCGGCCAGCTGATCGCAGAGGTCATCGACCCGCTCAGTGACCGGGTGACACCGGTGCGCAACGTCCAGCCCGGCCTGATGTATGCCCGCTCGCTGCGGCGCATGGCCACCGCCGGCATGGCCATCGCCCATGTGGCCGGCCGCCAGGCCTACCGCAGCGGTTACCTGTTATCGCCTTGAGGGCCTGCCATGTACAAACTGACCATCGAAGACCTGCACAAGCGCTACGGCGAGCACCATGTGCTCAAGGGGGTTTCGCTCAAGGCCAGGACCGGTGACGTGATCTGCCTGATCGGCGCCAGCGGTTCAGGCAAGAGCACCTTCCTGCGCTGCATCAACTTTCTCGAACAACCCAACGAGGGGCGCATGACCCTCGATGGCAACCCGGTGCACATGAGCCATGACCATCTCGGCCTGCGGGTGACCGATCCCGACGAGCTGCAACGCCTGCGCACGCGCCTGGCCATGGTCTTCCAGCACTTCAACCTGTGGAGCCACCTGAGCGTGCTGGAGAACATCAGCCTGGCACCGCGGCGGGTGCTTGGGGTCAGCAAACAGGAAGCCGAAGCCCGGGCGCGCAAGTACCTGGACAAGGTCGGCCTGGCGGCGCGGGTTGCCGACCAGTACCCGGCCTTTCTTTCCGGAGGCCAGCAGCAGCGCGTGGCCATTGCCCGGGCGCTGGCCATGGAGCCGGAGGTCATGCTGTTCGACGAGCCCACCTCGGCGCTCGACCCGGAACTGGTCGGCGAGGTGTTGAAAGTGATCCAGGGATTGGCTGAAGAAGGGCGGACCATGATCATGGTGACCCACGAGATGGCCTTTGCCCGCAAGGTGGCGAGTCAGGTGATGTTCCTGCACCAGGGCCTGGTCGAGGAGCAGGGGCCAGCCGCCGACGTCCTCGGAAGTCCGAAAAGCGAACGCCTGCGCCAGTTTCTCAGTGGCAACCTGAAGTAAGCCTCAGGCCACGGGCGCAGGGGGTGGTTCGTCCGGCAAGGTCGGCTCGCCCGGTTCCATGGGTGGGTGTTCACCCGGTTCTGCCGGTTGTGGCGTATCTGGGTCAGGCTGACCGGGCACACCGCCGGCATGGGCGGTGTGTGGGTGCGGGTGAGCCAGCAGCGTCCAGGCCAGCACCCCAACCTGGTTGGGCTGCAACACGGCCAGCTTGGCACTGATGCTCGGGTCGAGTTTCATGAGCGACTCCTTGGCGATGCCCGCCAGGCCTGGTGCCTGGCGAACGGCTCATCGCATTAGAGTGCGCAAGGCGCGGGAAATTCCCGCGCTTCGTCGGCTCAGGTGCGAGGCAGGGTGACGCCGCGCTGGCCCTGGTACTTGCCGCCACGATCCTTGTACGACACTTCGCACTCTTCATCGGATTCGAGGAACAGCATTTGCGCCACACCTTCGTTGGCGTAGATCTTCGCCGGCAAGGTGGTGGTGTTGGAGAATTCCAGGGTCACGTGGCCTTCCCACTCCGGTTCCAGCGGCGTGACGTTGACGATGATGCCGCAGCGGGCATAAGTGCTCTTGCCCAGGCAGATGGTCAGGACGTTGCGTGGAATCCGGAAGTACTCGACGGTACGGGCCAGGGCGAAGGAGTTCGGCGGGATGATGCAGACGTCGCTCTTGACGTCGACGAAGCTGCCGGCGTCGAAGTTTTTCGGATCGACGGTTGCCGAATTGATGTTGGTGAACACCTTGAATTCATCGGCGCAGCGCACGTCGTAGCCATAGCTGGAGACACCGAAGGAGATCAGCCGGTTGTCGCTCTCGCCGCGCACCTGGCGCTCGACGAACGGCTCGATCATGCCGTGTTCCTGCGCCATGCGGCGAATCCACTTGTCCGATTTGATGCTCATGGCGGGTGTCCTGAAGTAACGAGGTGAAAATTTCTGTGGCGCATCTTACCGGGCCCGGCGCCCGGTTCAAAGTTCCATCCGCCTGCGGGTGTCAAATCCGCGCCGGACGGGGCCTGCGGGGCTGGCGACTGCACCGTCAGTCTTGATTTGCGCGAAAGCTCAACAAGATTATTGGCACGTTCTGGAAAAAGGGTTATGGTGGCGCCACTGTGCTGCACGTGTCACTGAGAATCTCTACCTGATGCAAGATTTCGATCAACCCATCTTCATGAATTTTCTGCCTCTTTGCACTCAGTCTCGGCCAGGGCGTTCCTGAGCCGCAGTTAACTTTGTCCAAGGAGACAGACCATGTCCAATCGCCAAACCGGTACCGTTAAGTGGTTCAACGATGAGAAAGGCTTCGGCTTCATCACCCCACAATCCGGTGACGACCTGTTCGTACACTTCAAAGCCATCAAGGCTGACGGCTTCAAGAGCCTGAAAGAAGGCCAGCAGGTTTCTTTCATCGCTACCCGCGGTCAGAAAGGCATGCAGGCTGAAGAAGTAGAAGTTATCTAACTTCCGCTTTACAGCTTGAAAAAAGCCCCGCCCTTAACAGGCGGGGCTTTTTTTATGCCCGCGTTTCGACCCATCGCCGGCTCCCACAGTCCTGCCACCCTTGTGGGAGCCGGCAGAGCCGGCGATGGGGCTAGCTTCAATCTTCGCTGATGGTGATGTTCGGCATCGCCGGCGCCGCAGCCTCCTGCAACACGATCCGCGCCCCCACCTGACGGGCCAGCTCCTGATAGACCATGGCGATCTGGCTTTCCGGCTCGGCGATGGCGGTCGGCTTGCCACTGTCGGCCTGCTCGCGGATCAGCATCGACAGCGGCAGCGAAGCCAGCAGTTCCACACCGTACTGCGCCGCCAGCTTCTCGCCCCCACCCTCACCGAACAGATGCTCGGCATGCCCGCAGTTGGAGCAGATGTGCACGGCCATGTTCTCGACCACACCCAGCACCGGGATGTTGACCTTGCGGAACATCTCCACACCCTTTTTCGCGTCGAGCAAGGCCAGGTCCTGCGGCGTGGTGACGATCACCGAGCCTGCCACCGGGACTTTCTGTGCCAGGGTCAGCTGGATGTCGCCGGTACCTGGCGGCATGTCGATCACCAGGTAGTCGAGGTCGTCCCAGGCGGTCTGGGTCACCAGTTGCAGCAATGCGCCGGAGACCATCGGCCCGCGCCAGACCATCGGCGTGTTGTCATCGGTCAGGAAGGCCATGGACATCACTTCGACGCCATGGGCCTTGAGCGGCACGAACCACTTCTGATCGCGAACCTGGGGCCGGGTGCGCTCGGGAATCCCGAACATCACGCCCTGGCTCGGGCCATAGATGTCGGCATCGAGAATCCCCACCCGGGCACCTTCACGGGCCAGGGCCAGGGCCAGGTTGGCCGCGGTGGTGGACTTGCCCACGCCCCCCTTGCCCGAGGCCACGGCAACGATGTTCTTGACGTTGGCAAGCCCCGGGATCTGGGCCTGAGCCTTGTGCGCGGTGATCACGCAGTTGATCTCGACCCGCGCCGAAGCGACACCGTCGATACCCGCGATCGCCGTTTGCAGGACCTGCGCCCAGCCGTTCTTGAACAGGCCAGCGGCATAACCGAGCTGCAGCTGGACATTGACCTGCCCGCCCTGGATATCGATGGCCTGCACACAGCCGGCGCTGACCGGGTCCTGGTTCAGGTAAGGGTCGGTGTACTGGCGAAGAACGGCTTCGACGGCTGCGCGAGTGACGGCACTCATGGAGACTCCCGTGATAAGACTGAGCAAAACAGGCCACTATGCTAACCCGTGAAACATCTACGGATACGCCCATGGGGTGAAATAAATTTCCCGGCGTTTTATAGTGGCCGATCACCGTTTCATCTCAAGTAGCCGAAAAATAGCCGAGCCCCCATGTCCGAGCCACGTCAGATTCTCGTCACCAGCGCCCTGCCCTATGCCAATGGTTCCATCCACCTTGGCCATATGCTCGAGTACGTCCAGACAGACATGTGGGTGCGCTTCCAGAAACTGCGCGGCAACCAGTGCGTGTATGTCTGCGCGGACGACGCCCATGGCTCGGCCATCATGCTGCGCGCCGAAAAGGAAGGCATCACCCCCGAGCAGCTGATCGCCGACGTCCAGGCCGAGCACAGCAAGGACTTCGCCGATTTCCTGGTGGATTTCGACAACTTCCACTCGACCCACGCCGAAGAAAACCGCGAGCTGTCGAGCCAGATCTACCTCAAACTGCGTGAAGCCGGGCACATTGCCACCCGCTCCATCACCCAGTACTTCGACCCGGACAAGAAAATGTTCCTGGCCGACCGCTTCATCAAGGGCACCTGCCCCAAGTGTGCCGCCGAGGACCAGTACGGCGACAACTGCGAAAAATGCGGCGCCACCTACGCGCCCACCGAGCTGAAGAACCCGAAATCGGCGATTTCCGGCGCCACCCCGGTGCTCAAGGATTCCCAGCACTTCTTCTTCAAGCTGCCGGACTTCCAGGCCATGCTCCAGCAGTGGACCCGCAGCGGCACCCTGCAGGACGCCGTGGCCAACAAGATCGCCGAGTGGCTGGACGCCGGCCTGCAGGAGTGGGACATCTCCCGTGATGCCCCGTACTTCGGCTTCGAGATCCCCGACGAGCCGGGCAAGTACTTCTACGTCTGGCTGGACGCACCGATCGGCTACATGGCCAGCTTCAAGAACCTCTGTGCCCGTCGTCCGGAGCTTGACTTCGACGCCTACTGGAACAAGGACTCCAAGGCCGAGCTGTACCACTTCATCGGCAAGGACATCGTCAACTTCCACGCCCTGTTCTGGCCTGCCATGCTCGAAGGCGCCGGCTACCGCAAGCCGACCGGCATCAACGTGCACGGCTACCTGACCGTCAACGGCTCGAAGATGTCCAAGTCCCGTGGCACCTTCATCAAGGCGCGCACCTACCTGGACCACCTGTCGCCGGAATACCTGCGCTACTACTACGCCTCCAAGCTCGGTCGCGGCGTCGACGACCTCGACCTGAACCTCGAGGACTTCGTGCAGAAGGTCAACTCCGACCTGGTCGGCAAGGTGGTCAACATTGCCAGCCGTTGCGCCGGCTTCATCCACAAGGGCAACGACGGCGTGATGGTCGACGGCGATGCCGCGCCGGAACTGACCGAGGCCTTCCTCAACGCCGCCCCGGCCATTGCCGAAGCCTACGAAGGCCGTGATTTTGCCCGCGCCATGCGCGAGATCATGGCGCTGGCCGACCGCGCCAACGCCTGGATCGCTGACAAGGCGCCCTGGTCGCTGGCCAAGCAGGAAGGCAAGCAGGAAGGCAAGCAGGACGAAGTCCAGGCGATCTGCGCCCAGGGCGTCAACCTGTTCCGCCAGCTGGTGATCTTCCTCAAGCCGGTGCTGCCGGTGCTGGCCGCCGATGCCGAGGCCTTCCTCAATGTTGCGCCGCTGACCTGGGCGGATCACCAGACGCGCCTGACCAACCACAAGCTGAACCCGTTCAAGGCGCTGATGAACCGTATCGATCCGGCCAAGGTCGAAGCCATGACCACCGCCAGCAAGGAAGACCTGGCTGCCAGCCAGACATCCGTCGTCACCGGTAATGGCGAGCTGGTCAAGGATCCTCTGTCGGCTGAGATCGAATTCGACACCTTCGCCGCCGTCGACCTGCGCGTGGCCCTGATCCTCAAGGCCGAAGCCGTCGAGGGCGCCGACAAGCTGCTGCGCCTGACCCTGGACATCGGCGACGAGCAGCGCAACGTGTTCTCCGGCATCAAGTCGGCCTACCCGGACCCGGCCAAGCTTGAAGGTCGCCTGACCATGATGATCGCCAACCTCAAGCCGCGCAAAATGCGCTTCGGCATCTCCGAGGGCATGGTCATGGCTGCAGGCCCTGGCGGTGAAGAAATCTACCTGCTCAGCCCCGACAGCGGCGCCAAGCCAGGCCAACGCATCAAGTAAGTCCCACGCCCCGGACGATTGCGTCCGGGGCGTTCTCATCCTTGCGTCATTGCCGGATAATGGCGAACAGCCCTGGCAATGTGCACCCCCATGAGCGAACTCATCCTGGCCCTGATCAGCGCCGCGCTGGTCAACAACCTGATCCTGCATCAGGGGCTGGCCATCGACCCTGCCCTGCACTACCCGGTCGACCGGGAACGCCGTCGGCTGCACGCACTGGGCCTGGCGACACTGGTGTTGCTGGTGCTGGCGACCAACCTGGGACAGCTGCTGTATCGCTACCTGTTGCTGCCCTTGCAACTTGACTACCTGCGCTTGTTCGTCTTCCTGCCTTTGGCGGTGCTGCTGATCGAACCCATGCTCGGATTGCTGTCACGAGCGCTACCCAGCCTGCCGTTTGCCGGGCTGATGCCCTTGTTGCTGGGCAATGTGGCGCTGCTGGGCCTGAGCCTGCAGGTCAGCGAGGGCGACTATGGTGTCTTCAAGACCCTGGCCTGGAGCCTGGGTGGCGGGCTGGGGTTCTGGCTGGCCATGGCGCTGTTTGCCGATTTGCGCCAGCGCACTGACAACGACGCTGTACCCCAGGCCTTTCGCGGCCTGCCTTCCGATCTGATCGGGGCAGGCGTCATGGCCCTGGCGTTTCTCGGCTTCAACGGATTATTTACATCATGAGTCTGATTCAACGCATCGACGCCCTGCTGCCGCAGACCCAGTGTGGCAAGTGCGGCCACGCGGGCTGCAAGCCCTACGCCGAGGGGCTGGCCAAGGGCGAGGCGATCAACAAATGTCCACCGGGCGGCAGCGAAACCATCGCGGCCCTGGCCAGCCTGCTGCAGGTTCCGGTCATTGCCCTGGACGCCGAACGCGGCAGCGCGCCCGCCCAGGTGGCCTACATTCGCGAAGCGGAGTGTATCGGCTGCACCAAGTGCATCCAGGCCTGCCCGGTGGATGCCATCGTCGGCGCAGCCAAGCTGATGCACACAGTGATCAGCGCCGAATGCACCGGCTGTGACCTGTGCGTGGCCCCCTGCCCGGTGGACTGCATCGACCTGCTACCCCTGACCGCCGACAGCACAATCGTGCCGATCGTCGGCGGGTTTGCCCATGATGCCCAGGCTTTGGCGGCACGCAACAGCAAGCGCAACCACGCGCGGCGCCGTTTCGAGCTGCGCAACAGCCGCCTGCAGCGCGAAGAGGCGCGCAAACAGGCTGAACGCGCCGCACGTAGCCAGCGTAGCGCCCAAACCGGCAGCAGCGACCTGTCCACCGCAGCCGACGACCCTGTCAAGGCCGCCATCGAGCGGGTCAAGGCGCAGAAGGCCGCGGCCGCCGATACAGCCCTGAAACAGGCCAAGATCGCCGCCGCCATGAGCCGGGCACAACTGAGCAAGGCCAGGACAGCCTTCGGCGCGAACCCCGGCGAGGCGCAACAAGCCCAGCTGGCCGAGCTGGAACGGGAAGCCGAACAGGCACAAACCCGCCTGCAAGCCTTGCAACCGGCCACCGACCATGCCGCCCGCTGACTTCAGCGAACGCTTGCGCAGCAGCATGTTGCTGGTGCTGCTGGCCTGCCTGCCAGGCGCCCTGGTGCTGCTCTGGCAGCACGGCTGGGGAATGCTGTTCAATCTGTTGCTGTGTGCCGGCGCGGCCCTGGCCAGCGAGGCGATCGCGCTGAAGCTGCAGCGACGGCCGGTCTTGCCATCGCTCAATGACGGCAGTGCCCTGGTCAGCGCGACGCTGCTGGCCGTCGCCCTGCCCGCCTACGCCCCCTGGTGGGTGCCGGTGACCGCCACGGCAAGCGCCATGCTGCTGGGCAAGCACCTGTATGGGGGCGTCGGCAAGAACCCGTTCAACCCGGCCATGCTGGGCTATGCCGTGGTCTTGCTGACCTTCCCGCAGCACATGACCCTATGGCCGGGCGCACAACTGCTGGACCTCGGCACCAGCCTGCAGCACGTGTTCGGCCTGAGCATCGGCGAACAGCCTGATGCCTGGGCACAGGCCACGATCCTCGATGGCTTGCGCAACAACCGCAGCCTGACCATTGACGAACTGTTCGCCAGCCACCCGGGTTTCGGTCATTACGGTGGCAAGGGCAGCGAATGGGCCAACCTGGCTTTCCTCGCGGGCGGCCTGTTGCTGCTGCAACGCAAGGTCATCAGCTGGCACACCCCGGTCGGTCTGCTGGCAAGCCTGTTCGTGATCAGCCTGCTGTTCTGGAACGGTTCGGGATCGGACTCCAATGGCTCGCCGCTGCTGCATCTGCTCAGTGGTTCGACCATGCTGGCGGCGTTCTTCATCGCCACAGAGCCCGTCTCCGGCCCCAGGTCACCCTGGGCCCGGTTACTGTTCGGCGCAGGCGTGGGCCTGCTGATCTACCTGATCCGCACCTGGGGCAACTATCCCGACGGCGCCGCCTTCGCCGTGCTGCTGATGAACCTCGGCGTGCCGGCCCTGGAGCGCTGGGCCGAGCGTCGGCAGGCGGTGTCATCATGAACCGTGCAGCGCTACGCAGTGCGTCGCTGCTGTTGCTCATCGGCCTGCTGAGCCTGGGTAGCGTCGTGGCCTGGCAGCACTTCATTGCCGGGGACATCGCCCGGGCACAACAGCAGCTCAAGGCGCAAATCTGGCTCAGCGTGCTGCCGCCATCGAGCTACGACAACCAGCCCCTGCAAACCTCCCTGGTGCTGGATGCCCCTACACTCGATCACAGCCAACTACTGGCCGGCTACCGCGCCACCCTGGTCGGCAAGCCCAGCGCAGTGGTGCTGCACAGTCGGACACAGGGCTATGGCGGGCCGCTCGAACTGCTGATCGCCGTCGACAGCCAGGGCCGCCTGCTCGGCACCAAGGTCCTGCGACAACAGGAAACGCCAGGGCTCGGTGGCAAGCTGGTGGAGCCGGACAACCACTGGCTGCAAGCCTTCACCGGTACCAGTCGCCAGGCGCTTCCCGATTCGGCCTGGGCCCTGAAACGCGACAACGGTCAGTTCGATCAGTTGGTCGGCGCCACCGTGACGTCGCGCGCGGTGATCCAGGCCGTGCACGATGCACTGCGCTACTTCGACGAACACCGACAGTCCCTGCTCGAGGGCGCCCCCCATGAGTAGACAATGGCTGTCCGCCGTATCCCTTGCCCCGCTGCTCGGCGCGACCAACACGCTGGTCGACGCCAGCGTCATTGCCGGCTGTAGTCTGGTGCTGATCACCGTCCACCACCTGGCCATGAAGCCCCTGCACCGGGGGCTCTCTGCTGCCGGCCAGATGACCGCCAGCGTGTTGCTGGCCGCCGCACTGGCCAGCTGTCTTGAGTTGAGCCTTCGCGCCTGGGCCCTTCCCCTGTATCAGGCGCTCAGCCCCTACCCGGCGTTGATCGCCGTACAATGCCTGGTGTTCGAACACGCGCTGGGGCACAGCCGTGGATGGCGCGAAAAAGGCAGTGTGCTCTTTGGATTTGCCGCCCTATGCATCGCCCTGGGCGCCTGCCGCGAAGTGCTGGCAAACTGGGCGGATGTGCGCCTGGCCGCGTTGCTACCAGGTGGTCTGTTCCTGCTGGGCCTGTTGCTCGCCCTTTACAACCGGGTTTGCCTGCAGCGAGCCCCCTCACGCCGTCAAGGAAAGCGTTGACCCCATGAATGCCGCAAAACGCCTGGAAATCTTTCGCAGGCTGCATGAAGACAATCCTGACCCCAAGACCGAGCTGGCCTACACCACGCCCTTCGAATTGCTGATCGCGGTGATCCTCTCTGCCCAGGCCACCGATGTCAGCGTGAACAAGGCAACCGCCAGGCTGTATCCGGTCGCCAACACCCCCGAAGCCATTTATGCACTGGGCGTCGACGGGTTGTCGGAGTACATCAAGACCATTGGCCTGTACAACAGCAAGGCCCGCAACGTGATCGAAACCTGCCGCTTGCTGATCGAGCAGCATGGCAGCCAGGTACCAGAGACCCGTGAAGCCCTCGAAGCCCTGCCGGGTGTCGGCCGCAAGACCGCCAATGTGGTGCTCAACACCGCATTTCGGCAAATGGCCATGGCAGTCGATACGCATATTTTCCGGGTCAGCAACCGTACCGGCATCGCACCCGGCAAGACGGTGCTTGAAGTCGAAAAGGCGCTGATGAAGTTCGTTCCCAAGGCCTACTTGCTCGATGCCCACCACTGGCTAATCCTGCACGGCCGTTATGTGTGCCAGGCCCGCAAACCCCGTTGCGGAAGTTGCCGGATCGAAGACCTGTGCGAATACAAGCACAAAACCTCGGACGATTGAGAAGACAGTGAAATACTTGACCTGTCGATTGAAAAAATCTTTTTTACCCGCTCAAGGATTCTCGCTATAAGGTGCGCCAATGGCCCTCTTGGCTTGGAGTGACTTATGAGCACCGATAAAGAAGACCTGGAAGTAGTGGATGACGAATTCGAAGCTGGCGAGGCAGACGAGCCAGCGCCTCCTGAAACGGCAAAGACCAACCTGAGCAAACGCCGCACCATCGACAACATGCTGGAAGAGCGTCGCCTGCAGAAAGAGTTGGCCGATTTTGACTACGACCTGTAACGCCCCGAATCGAGCCTGATCGGGCAACAAGCCCAAGCCCCAGCTTCACCCCTGACGCAAAAGCCTCCTGTACGGAGGCTTTGCTGTTTTTGCGCATATCAGACCAGGCCGTTGCGTTGGGCCAGTTCGATCAGGTCGACCAGCGACCGGGCGTTGAGCTTGAGGAGCAGGCGTGTCTTGTAGGTGCTGACGGTCTTGTTGCTCAGGAACATGCCATCGGCGATTTCCTTGTTGGTCTTGCCGCGCGCCAGTTGCTGCAACACCATCATTTCACGCCCGGACAAACGCTCGACCATATCCGCCTCGCTGGCACCCCCCAGGTTGGAACGAACCGAATGCAACGCCTGGTTGGGAAAGTAGCTGTAGCCGGAGAGCACCGCCTTGATGGCACTGAGCAGTTCGGTGAGATCCTGCTGCTTGCACACATAACCCGCCGCCCCTGCCTGCATGCAACGCATCGAGAAGTGCCCGGGCGCCTGGGAAGTCAGGACCAGCACCTTGGTACCCTGGCAGCTTGTGGTGAGCCGCGCGATGACCTCGAGACCATCGAGTTTGGGGATGCCGATATCCAGGATGACAATGTCCGGACTGTGTTCCCGTGCCAACTGCAACGCATCCACACCGTTGTCCGTTTCCGCGATGACTTCATATCCATGCCGCTCCATCAGCATGCGTACAGCCAGGCGAATGACCGGATGATCATCCACGATCAGCACTTTATTCATGGGCAAATCCAATAGTTCGCTGTTCGAATTTAAAGCCCGCACAATAGCCTAGTCACACAACATAATGTATTACGCCATTGACGAACAAATATGTATAAAGACAGAACCTACACACCTAAAGGACTATTCCTACAAATAACGTATTTGCAGGTTATCCCATGCCTGTGCGGCCACAACAACAGCCATCACTCTGATGCTAAGGTAGCATCGCATCGTCTGGACGACCTAGTTAACAAGGCCCTAGGCGACGCAGGAAAAGTCCTAGACTCTTGGTTGATAAGTACTCGAAATTAAAAAACAACTGACTTTTCGAAATTACGTAGCAATAACTTTCTGATCAAGAAACACCACCCCGTGCCAGCGGTGCTTTTATCGAGCGTAAATGAAGGTCAACTTGAGCGACCGATGCGAGGTGGAAGGCATGAATAGCACAGGCCTGAAAAGCCCGCTGACGCTCATCGCAACATTTGCCGGCATTATCGAAGCCTCAGCCCTGGCATCTTTGCCATTCCTGAGCGAGCGTAGCCAAGAAATCTATACTTGGTTCCTCGTCGGTTTTCCGTTCTTTCTGACGGTACTGTTCTTTCTTACCCTGAACTTCAACTACATGTCCCTGTTCTCACCGCAGGAGGTCGATCTCAGTGCAATACACGGCACCGGCACTTCACCCCGTCACCCAGGAGTTATGGATGAGGCAGACCGTGAAACCGTCGAACCCGGCATGTTTCAGGACATGCAACCGGCCTGCGATCCTGCCACGCACCTGCACCATGAACGGACGACCATCACCATCTGCATGCGTGGCGCCCAAACACCCCGGCTCATCGAACGATTTGCCACCCAGGCGTTGAATCAGACACAACCGCCCTACACCATTTGGGTACTTTGCAATCTGGACGCAGGCACCCGGACCACACTGGTCACCCGACCGCTCGCGAAATAAAAAAACCCCGGACCAGGCCGGGGTTTTTCGTTCAGCGCGTCGCTCAGATCAGCGAACGGCCCTTGTTGGCAGCAATACGCATGCGCAGGGCATTGAGCTTGATGAAGCCCGCCGCGTCGGCCTGGTTGTAGGCGCCGCCGTCTTCTTCGAAGGTTGCGATATTGGCATCGAACAGCGAGTCATCGGACTTGCGACCGGTGACGATCACGTTGCCCTTGTACAGTTTCAGGCGAACCACACCGTTCACGTTGACCTGCGAGGCGTCGATCATCTGTTGCAGCATCAGACGCTCCGGACTCCACCAGTAGCCGGTGTAGATCAGGCTGGCGTACTTGGCCATCAGCTCATCCTTCAGGTGAGCGACTTCGCGGTCCAGGGTGATCGACTCGATGGCGCGGTGGGCGCGCAGCATGATGGTGCCGCCCGGAGTCTCGTAGCAGCCACGGGACTTCATGCCGACGTAACGGTTCTCGACGATGTCCAGGCGACCGATGCCGTTCTCGCCGCCGATGCGGTTGAGGGTGGCCAGTACGGTGGCAGGCGACATTTCCACGCCGTCCAGGGCGACGATATCACCGTTGCGGTAGGTCAGTTCCAGGTAGGTAGGAACGTCCGGCGCAGCTTCTGGCGACTTGGTCCACTTCCACATGTCTTCTTCGTGTTCGGTCCAGGTATCCTCCAGCACGCCACCCTCGTAGGAGATGTGCAGCAGGTTGGCGTCCATCGAATAAGGCGATTTCTTCTTGCCATGACGCTCGATCGGGATACCGTGCTTCTCGGCATAGTCCATGAGCTTCTCGCGGGACAGCAGGTCCCACTCACGCCATGGCGCGATGACCTTGACCCCTGGCTTGAGTGCATAGGCACCCAGCTCGAAACGCACCTGGTCGTTACCCTTGCCGGTAGCGCCATGGGAAATGGCGTCGGCGCCGGTTTCGTTGGCGATTTCGATCAGGCGTTTGGCGATCAGCGGACGGGCGATGGAAGTACCCAGCAGGTACTCGCCTTCGTAGACGGTGTTGGCGCGGAACATCGGGAACACGAAGTCTCGGACGAATTCTTCGCGCAGGTCATCGATGTAGATTTCCTTCACGCCCATGGCCTGTGCCTTGGCGCGGGCCGGCTCGACCTCCTCGCCCTGACCCAGATCGGCGGTGAACGTCACCACTTCACAGTTGTAGGTATCCTGCAGCCACTTGAGAATCACCGAAGTATCAAGGCCGCCGGAATACGCCAGTACGACCTTTTTTACGTCCGCCATGCCATCACTCCACGGGGTTGTACGGAAAGCCGTAGATTCTACCGACCTTGCGGCAAAAATTACAGTGGGGCGACAGCTTGTGACGACAAAGCGACAGGAACTGTCGAGAGCGCGACGGACGGTCGCAGCTCAGGACTTGACCGCCGCCTTGCCGGCTTCGGTTTGCGCAGCGGGCGCGGCGGCAGGGGCCGCCGGTGCCGAATCGGCGGCTTGCTCTACCGGCTTCTCCACGGGTGTCACACGGTCCAGCTGGATATTGACCCGGCGATTGCGGGCGCGGTTGGCCGCCGAGTTGTTGGCCGCCAGCGGATAGCGCTCGCCGTGAAAGCGCACGGTGATCTGGTCTTGAGCAATACCGTGAGCCTTGAAGTAGTCCATGACCGCCAGGGCCCGGCGCCTGGACAGGTCTCGGTTGGTCAGGCGGTTGCCGCTGTTGTCGGAGTGACCGTCGATGTCGATGTGGTTGACCGTGGGGTCGGCCTTGATGAAGTCCAGGATCACGTCCAGGCGCGCCCTGGCGTCGGCATCCAGGTCGATACCGCCCCCGGGGAAACCGACCCGCGCCTGGCGAATCTGGTCGAAGTTCATCGGCAGCAGCTTGGCCGCACAAAGCTGGTACTCACCATAGGCCTGGCTGAACTTGACCGGCAGCAGGCGCACTTCCATGGCCCGCCCCGCCTCACCGGCATAGTTGCGCACGACCGTGCTGCGGCCGTCGAGCAGGCCGTTGATCAGGCGGCTGGCCTGGCCCTGGGTGCTGGTAAAAAGTACGCCGCTGCGCGCCATGCGCACCGACCCCAGGTTGATGTCGCCACGACCGGGCTGCCAGGGTGCAGCCGCCGCCAGCAAGGACGCGGAGCCCGTGCCCAGCACATTGACGCTCGAACGCAACTGGAACGTGGCCTGCTCGCCCGCGCGGCGCACGAACACGCCGCTGCCGAAGTCAGTGACCGGCTGGACCAGGCGGCACTCGAACTGATCGCCCTCGACCTTCCACTCGATATTCTCCAGACGTGTCTGGAACGTGAGCGCCATGGCGGGCAGGCTGGCAAACACACTGAGCAGGGCTAGATAACGCTGGCGCACGGGCGGCTCCACAGATTTTCGGTATACCCGCAGGCTATCGGTCGGTCGGGGCAAAACTTGATAGCGAGTGCTCGGAACCGGCTTTTCCGGTAGCATTCATATTGAGTTCGACCCGCCTGGAATCCCCAATGTCCGACCGCCTGACCCTCCTGCGTCCCGATGACTGGCACATCCATCTTCGTGATGGTGCCGTACTGCCCCATACCGTCGGCGACGTTGCGCGCACCTTTGCCCGCGCAATCATCATGCCCAACCTGGTACCTCCGGTGCGCGACGCGGCCGAGGCCGGCGCCTATCGCGAGCGCATCCTGGCCGCACGCCCGGCCGGTAGCCGCTTTGAACCGCTGATGGTGCTGTACCTCACCGACCGCACCCAGCCCGAGGAAATCCGCGCGGCCAAGGCCACCGGTTTCGTGCATGCCGCCAAGCTCTACCCGGCCGGCGCGACCACCAACTCCGATTCCGGCGTCACCAGCATCGACAATATCTTCCCGGTGCTCGAAGCCATGGCCGAAGTCGGCATGCCGCTTTTGGTACACGGTGAAGTGACCCGCAGCGAGATCGACGTGTTCGACCGCGAGAAGCTGTTCATCGACGAGCACCTGCGCCGTGTGGTCGAGCGTTTCCCGACCCTGAAGGTAGTCTTCGAACACATCACCACCAGCGATGCCGTGCAGTTCGTCAACGAGGCCCCGGCCAACGTCGGCGCGACCATTACCGCTCAGCACCTGCTGTACAACCGCAACCACATGCTGGTTGGCGGTATCCGTCCGCACTACTATTGCCTGCCGATCCTCAAGCGCAACACCCACCAGGTGGCCTTGCTGGACGCCGCCACCAGCGGCAGCAGCAAGTTCTTCCTGGGCACCGACTCGGCGCCTCACGCCCGTCACGCCAAGGAAGCGGCCTGTGGCTGCGCCGGCTGCTACACCGCCTATGCCGCCATCGAGCTGTATGCCGAAGCGTTCGAGCAACGCAACGCCCTGGACAAGCTCGAAGGCTTTGCCAGCAAGCACGGCCCGGACTTCTACGGCCTGCCGCGCAACACCGACACCATCACCCTGGTGCGTGAAAGCTGGACCGCCCCAAGCAGCCTGCCGTTCGGCGAGCAAACCGTCGTCCCGCTGCGCGCCGGTGAACAACTGCGCTGGCGCCTGCTGGAGGAAAACGCGTGAGTGAAGACCTGTACGACGACCAGGACGGTCCAAGCGGTGGCCCACGCCACCCGATGGCTGAACGTTTTCGCGGCTACCTGCCGGTTGTAGTGGATGTGGAAACCGGTGGCTTCAACAGCGCCACCGATGCCTTGCTGGAGATCGCCGCCGTCACTATCGGCATGGACGAAAAAGGCTTCCTGTTCCCGGAACATACCTATTTCTTCCGCGTCGAGCCGTTCGAAGGGGCCAACATCGAGCAGGCGGCCCTGGAATTCACCGGGATCAAGCTGGATCACCCGCTGCGCATGGCCGTCAGCGAAGAGTCGGCGCTGACCGACATCTTCCGTGGCGTGCGCAAGTCGCTCAAGGCCAATGGCTGCAAGCGGGCCATCCTGGTCGGCCACAACAGCAGCTTCGACCTGGGTTTCCTCAATGCGGCCGTGGCGCGCAATGACATGAAACGCAACCCGTTTCATCCGTTCTCCAGCTTCGACACCGCGACCCTGGCCGGACTTGCCTACGGCCAGACCGTGCTGGCTCGCGCCTGCCAGAGCGCCGACATCGACTTCGACGGTCGCGAGGCCCACTCGGCACGCTACGACACCGAGAAGACCGCCGAGCTGTTCTGCGGCATCGTCAACCGCTGGAAGGAAATGGGCGGCTGGCACGACTTCAACGACTGAAGTCGCAGGCATAAAAAAACCGGCCACCAGGGCCGGTTTTTTTATGCGTGGCGCTTACAACTTGCCAGCGTTCTCGCTCAGGTAGGCAGCAACGCCTTCTGGCGAAGCGGTCATGCCCTTGTCGCCTTTTTTCCAGTTGGCAGGGCAGACTTCGCCGTGCTCTTCATGGAATTGCAGGGCATCGACCAGACGCAGCAGCTCGTCCATGTTGCGGCCCAGTGGCAGGTCGTTGACGATCTGCGAGCGGACAACGCCCTTGTCGTCGATCAGGAACGCGCCACGGAAAGCAACGCCGCCTTCGGACTCGACGTCGTAGGCCTTGGCGATATCGTGCTTCATGTCGGCAGCCATGATGTACGAGACGTGACCAATGCCACCGGCATTGATCGGGGTGTTGCGCCAGGCGTTGTGGGTGAAGTGCGAGTCGATCGAAACAGCGATCACTTCAACGTTGCGGTCGCGGAACTCGGACATGCGGTGGTCCAGGGCGATCAGCTCGGACGGGCAGACGAAGGTGAAGTCCAGCGGGTAGAAGAACACCAGGCCGTACTTGCCCTTGATGGCCGAAGCCAGGTTGAAGCTGTCTACGATTTCGCCATTGCCCAGCACGGCTGGAACGGTGAAGTCCGGGGCTTGTTTGCCAACGAGTACGCTCATTCGCTATCTCCTGATGGATTGAGTGAGACTGCACAGGCAGGCATGGGCCGGCCTGGCAGACAAAAGGCCGGCCATGATACACCGCCAGACGCCGCTCGCCGAATTTCAGCAGCCCCGATCCTCGAAACGACCGCCGGTCGCCCTGGCCAGGGTGTCAGGTTGATGTGCTTTGACAAGCATTCTCATTAACATTAAGCTTCTTCGCATTGAGCCTTTACCAGCGATGGTCTGCCCTATGTATGTGTGTCTTTGTGTTGGTGTAACCGACGGACAGATCCGCGATGCGATCTATGAAGGATGCTGCAGCTACAAGGAAGTCAGAGCCGCTACCAACGTGGCGAGCCAGTGTGGCAAGTGTGCCTGCCTGGCCAAACAGGTGGTGCGCGAAACCCTGACCGAACTGCAGGTCAGCCAGGCCATCCTGCCCTACCCTGTGGAATTTACCGCAGCGTAAAAACAGCCCATTCGAAGAACCGGACCTCGTGTCCGGTTTTTTTATGCCTGTAATTCAATAAGTTAGGGTTAAAACGCGGAACACAAACATTCTTATTCCGATTAATTTTTACTTAATATTCAATAACTTAGGTTTGACAGTCGAAGTTAGCAAGCTCAAACTTGTCCCTATAGGCACACTTACAGGGCAGGACCCCATCATGAAAGGCGACGTTAGCGTCATCCAGCATCTCAACAAGATCCTCGGAAACGAGCTGGTCGCAATCAACCAATACTTCCTGCATGCGCGCATGTACGAAGACTGGGGTCTGGATAAGCTCGGCAAGCACGAGTACAAGGAATCCATCGATGAAATGAAGCACGCTGACAAATTGATCAAGCGTATTCTGTTCCTCGAAGGCATCCCTAACGTCCAGGACCTGGGCAAGTTGCTGATTGGTGAACACACCAAGGAAATGCTCGAGTGCGACCTCAAGATCGAGCAAAAAGGCCTGGTCGACCTCAAGGCCGCCATCGCCCACTGTGAAACCGTTGGCGACTTCGGCAGCCGTGAAATGCTTGAAGACATCCTCGAGTCCGAGGAAGAACACATCGACTGGCTGGAAACCCAGCTGAGCCTGATCGACAAGGTCGGCCTGGAAAACTACCTGCAGTCGCAGATGGGCGAGTGATCCCGCCTGTTTCGAGCAGCAAAAAGCCCGCAGCGATGCGGGCTTTTTTGTGTCTGGTACCCCACCGCGGCACGCGGCTGCGATCGGTGGGAGCGGGCTTGCCCCGCGATTGCGGTGAATCAGTCACATCGTATCGCGGGGCAAGCCCGCTCCTACAGGCATAAAAAAGCCCCGCAATGCGGGGCTTTTCATCAGCGGGCCTGGTATCAGGCCTCGGCTGCCTTGGCCTTGGCCGCAGCTTCCTTGATCAGGGTCTGCAGTTCGCCGTTGGCGAACATCTCAGCCATGATGTCGGAACCGCCAACCAGCTCACCCGCCACCCACAGTTGCGGGAAAGTCGGCCAGTTGGCGTACTTTGGCAGGTTGGCGCGGATTTCCGGGTTCTGCAGGATATCCACATAAGCGAACTTCTCACCACAACCCATAACGGCTTGCGCCGCCTTGGCCGAAAAACCGCACTGCGGTGCATTCGGCGAGCCTTTCATGTAAAGCAGAATGGTGTTGTTGGCAATCTGCTCTTTGATTGTTTCAATGATATCCATGAAGCACCTCGCGGCTGAACTTTCCGACCTGTTTGTCGGCACGGTGACGCATTGTATCGGAAAGCCGAGCGCGACGCTCGGCCTTGCCGATATCAGGCCGCAACCACCTGCACCGGCACACCGTTCAATGCTGCATTGCCTGAAACCGCATCGCGCCAGCGCTCATCGGTGAGGTCATTGGCACTGGCGCCGGGCTGGCTGCGGGCGATCTCCATCTGCACCCCGGCGCGGGCATGGCCAAAGCCATGGGGCAGGCTGACCACCCCCGGCATCATGTCGCTGCACGCCTGCACCTCGACCTCGATGCTGCCTACCCGGGAGCTGACCCGCACCCGTTGCCCGTCGCTCAAGTGGCGTTCTGCCAGATCGTCCGGGTGCATGAGCAATTGATGGCGCGGCTTGCCCTTCACCAGCCGATGGTAGTTGTGCATCCAGGAGTTGTTGCTGCGCACATGCCGGCGTCCGATCAGCAACAATTGATCCGGCCCGGTCGGTTGCTGCCCGGCAAATCGCTGCAGGTCGATGAGGATTTCCGCTGGCGCGGCCTGGATGCGTTGATTGGCGGTCTTCAGCCGCCCGGCAAGGTTCGGTTGCAACGCCCCCAGGTCGATGCCGTGGGGGTACTGGTCCAGCGTCGCGATCGACAGATTGAACGGCGAGCCTTCGCCGTAGCGCCCTTGTCGCAAGCCGATATCGATCATCTGCGCCGGCGGCAAGGTCGGTTTCAACGGCTTGTCGGCAAGCGCGGCAAAGGCCCTGGCCAGACCAACGAAAATCTCCCAGTCATGCAGCGCCCCTGGCGGCTTGGGCAGGATCGCCCGGTTGAAGCGGCTGACGTTGCGTACGGCCAAAAGGTTGAAGGTCGTGTCGTAGTGATCGTTCTCCAGCGCCGAGGTGGACGGCAGGATCAGGTCGGCATAGCGGGTGGTCTCGTTGATATATAGGTCGATGCTGAGCATGAACTCCAGGCCGTCCAGCGCACGCTCCAGTTGCCTGCCGTTGGGCGTGGACAGCACCGGGTTGCCCGCCACCGTCACCAGTGCGCGCACCTGCCCTTCCCCTTCGCTGAGCATTTCCTCGGCCAGCGCCACCACCGGCAGCTCGCCACCGTACTCTGGCAAACCGGACACCCGGCTTTGCCATGCATTGAAATGCCCACCCGAGGTGCTGGCGACCAGGTCCACCGCCGGCTGGGTACACAAGGCGCCACCTTCCCGATCCAGGTTGCCGCTGACCAGGTTGATCAACTGCACCAGCCAATGGCACAGGGTGCCGAACGCCTGGGTCGAAACGCCCATGCGGCCGTAGCACACCGCTTTGTCGGCAGCGGCGAAGTCGCGCGCCAACTGGCGGATGACCCCGGCGTCGACGCCACAGAGCGGCGCCATCGCCTCGGCGCTGAACGGGGCAATGGCCCGACGCACTTCGTCCAGACCATCGACCGGCAAGCTCGACGGCCGCTCCAGCCCCTCGCCGAACAGGGTATTGAGCAAGCCACAAAGCAGCGCCGCATCGCCACCGGGGCGAACGAACACATGCTGGTCGGCCATGGCTGCGGTTTCGCTGCGCCGTGGATCGACCACCACCAGCTTGCCGCCTCGGGCCTGGATCGCCTTGAGGCGCTTCTCCACATCCGGCACGGTCATGATGCTGCCGTTGGAGGCCAGCGGGTTGGCGCCCAGGATCAGCATGAAACCGGTGTGGTCGATGTCCGGGATCGGCAACAACAAGCCATGGCCGTACATCAGGTAGCTGGTCAGGTGCTGCGGCAACTGGTCGACCGAGGTGGCGGAGAAACGGTTGCGGGTCTTGAGCAAGCCGAGGAAGTAATTGCTGTGGGTCATCAGCCCGTAGTTGTGCACGCTGGGGTTGCCCTGATAGACCGCCACGGCGTTCTGGCCATGGGCTTGCTGGATGGCCCAGAGCTTCTGCGCGGCGAACGCGAAGGCTTCGTCCCAGCCAATCGGTTCCCAGCTGTCACCCACTCGCTGATGCGGGACGCGCAGGCGGTCAGGGTCATTCTGGATGTCCTGCAGGGCCACCGCTTTTGGGCAGATATGACCACGGCTGAAACTGTCCTGGGCGTCGCCCTTGATCGAGCTGATGCGCGGCGCGGCGCCGGACGCTTCGGTGACTTCGATGGTCAGGCCACAGATGGCCTCGCACAGGTGACAGGCACGGTGATGCAACGTCTTGTTCATGGCCACCTCTTTCGGGTGTCTGGTGATGCACCTGACTATGAGCCCGGACCTGCAGTGCCACCAGCGAGTTTCGCCCCGTGAATCTTGCAGCATCAGGCACGGCGATGCGCCAGGGTTTGCCAAGCCGCCAGCGGGCAGTGTAAAACCCTTGTGCAGCCATAAAAAAAGCATCCGCCCAATGGGTTGCGACATTGCCTGCAAACAGGCCATGCACGCCCCACTTGGTATGACGCGACATTTAATTATAGTATTGCGTCTTCCCCTATTTCGTCGCCCCGTGCGGCTTTCGCCGCAGGTCACCTCCGTTGTTTCGAAAAACCGGCACTGTTGACCTGCGGTCTGTTGCAAATAAGGTAGTCAAACATGAGCGCTAGGCACTTTCTCTCCCTGATGGACTTCACACCCGACGAACTGCTGAGTGTGATCCGTCGAGGCATCGAGCTGAAGGACCTGCGTAACCGCGGCGTACTGTTCGAACCCCTGAAGAACCGCGTGCTGGGGATGATCTTCGAGAAGTCCTCGACCCGTACCCGGCTGTCGTTCGAAGCCGGCATGATCCAGCTCGGCGGCCAGGCCATCTTCCTGTCCCCGCGCGACACCCAGCTGGGCCGTGGCGAGCCGATCGGCGACTGCGCCATCGTCATGTCGCGCATGCTCGATGCGGTGATGATCCGTACCTTCGCCCACAGCACCCTGACCGAGTTCGCCGCCAACTCCCGGGTACCGGTGATCAATGGCCTGTCCGACGACCTGCACCCTTGCCAGCTGCTGGCCGACATGCAGACCTTCCTCGAACACCGCGGCGCCATCCAGGGCAAGACCGTTGCCTGGATCGGCGACGGCAACAACATGTGCAACAGCTACATCGAGGCGGCCATCCAGTTCGACTTCCAGCTGCGCATCGCCTGCCCGGCCGAATACGAGCCCAATGCCGAGTTCCTGGCCAAGGCCGGCGACCGTGTGCAGATCTTCCGCGAACCCAAGGATGCCGTGCAGGGTGCACACCTGGTGAGCACCGATGTCTGGACTTCCATGGGTCAGGAAGAGGAAACTGCACGGCGCCTGGCCTTGTTCGCGCCTTACCAGGTAACCCGCGAACTGCTCGACCTGGCAGCACCCGATGCCCTGTTCATGCACTGCCTGCCCGCCCACCGTGGCGAGGAAATCAGCCTGGACCTGCTCGACGACCCACGTTCGGTCGCCTGGGACCAAGCCGAAAACCGCTTGCATGCACAGAAGGCGCTTCTCGAATTTCTTGTTGAACCGGCCTATCACCACGCATGAGTCAACCTTTACTGCTTAACCTGCGCAACCTCGCCTGCGGCTATGGCGAGCAGCGCATCGTCCAGAACCTCAACCTGCACCTCAACGCCGGCGACATCGGTTGCCTGCTCGGCTCCTCGGGCTGTGGCAAGACCACGACCCTGCGAGCCATCGCCGGCTTCGAGCCGGTGCATGAGGGTGAGATCCAGCTGGCCGGTGAAGTCATCTCCAAGGCCGGCTTCACCCTGGCCCCGGAGAAACGCCGGATCGGCATGGTGTTCCAGGACTACGCGCTGTTCCCGCACCTGACAGTGGCCGAGAACATCGCCTTCGGTATCGGCAAGCACCCGAACGTGCAGCAGGTGGTCAAGGACATGCTGGAGCTGGTGAAGCTCGACGGACTCGGCAAACGCTACCCGCACGAGCTTTCCGGCGGTCAGCAGCAACGCGTGGCGCTGGCCCGTGCGCTGGCTCCCGAGCCGCAATTGCTGCTGCTCGACGAACCCTTCTCCAACCTCGACGTGGAACTGCGCCGCCGCCTCAGCCATGAGGTTCGCGACATTCTCAAAAGCCGCGGCACCAGCGCCATCCTGGTCACCCACGACCAGGAAGAAGCGTTCGCGGTCAGCGACCATGTCGGCGTCTTCAAGGAAGGTCGACTGGAGCAGTGGGACACCCCCTACAACCTCTACCACGAACCCCTGACCCCCTTCGTGGCCAGCTTCATCGGCCAGGGTTATTTCATTCGTGGCCAGCTGACCAGTCCGGAATCCGTGCGTACCGAACTGGGTGAGCTGCGCGGCAATCGCGCCTACACCTTCACCCCGGGCTGTGCGGTCGACGTCCTGCTGCGTCCGGACGACATCATCCATGCGCCGCACAGCGCACTGAAGGTACAGATCGTCGGCAAGAGCTTCCTCGGCGCCTCGACCCTGTATCGCCTGCAACTGCCGACCGGCAGCCAGCTCGAAGCGATCTTCCCCAGCCATATCGACCATCAGGTCGGGGCCGAGGTGGGGATCGAAGTGGCGGCCGATCACCTGGTGCTGTTTGCCGTGCCGGGTAGTGTGGCCGCGCAGTTGCCAGTGCCGGAGAACGGGGTTCGGCGCTACAGTTCGGCGGTGTGACCGGCAGTTTTACGAATCCTGTAGCCGCTGCCGAGGAACGAGGCTGTGATCGACCGCGAAGCGGTCGCACAAAACCCTCCACCGAGGTGTCTGGCATGCGACTGCTCTGCAGTCGATCGCAGCCTCGTTCCTCGGCAGCGGCTACAGGCAGTGTTTAATCAATCGCGAGCAATCTCGGCAAATTTCGCCTGGGTGTGCTCAGCCAGCACCGCCGCCGACAACTCCACTTCCAGCCCACGCCGTCCAGCGCTGACGTGAATGGTTTCAAATGACTGGGCAGACTGATCGATAAACGTGCGCAGACGCTTCTTCTGCCCCAGTGGGCTGATTCCACCCAGCAGGTAGCCCGTCGAACGCTGGGCCGCCGCAGGATCGGCCATTTCGCACTTCTTCACCCCGGCGGCATGGGCAAGCCCCTTCAGGTCCAGGCTACCGACCACCGGCACCACCGCCACCAGCAGTTCGCCCTTTTCAGTGCTGGCGAGCAAGGTCTTGAATACCCGCACCGGTTCCAACCCCAGTTTTTCGGCAGCTTCCAGCCCATAGGAAGCCGTCTTGGGGTCATGTTCGTAACTGTGGACACGATGTTCGGCGCGAACCTTTTTCAGCAGATCCAGTGCGGGGGTCATGCAGAACTCCAGACAGAAGATGAATGCCATTTTCGCCCGGTACTTTAGGACAAAACCCCTGCGCCAGCCACAGCCGTCACAGACGAGCCCGTCACTTCGATGTGGGAAATTTCAGTATCGACAGGATTACCAACAGTCAGTTTGTGAATGATGGTTCACTTTCGACCTTTGACATAAGCGTTTCTTGTCTATATTTTTTCGATTCTGAATATCATCATGCCCCGTAACGGTGCATTTCCTGCAGCCTGCCCGACCGAAATGGGGATTTCCGTCGGGCGTTTGTCGAGCGCTCACTGCGCCTCACAACAACAAGAACCGAGGTAACGAATGACGACGGCTCTACGACAACCAACACTTTCAAGCCAATGCATGGCCGAGTTTCTCGGCACCGCGCTGCTGATCTTCTTCGGCACCGGTTGTGTGGCGGCGCTCAAGGTCGCGGGCGCCAGCTTCGGCCTGTGGGAAATCAGCATCATCTGGGGCGTCGGCGTGAGCATGGCGATCTACCTCACCGCCGGGGTGTCCGGCGCGCACCTGAACCCGGCCGTGAGCATCGCCCTGTGCCTGTTCGCCGGATTCGAAAAGCACAAGCTGCCGTTCTACATCGTTGCCCAGGTCGCTGGCGCCTTCTGCGCGGCGGCCCTGGTCTACACGCTGTACAGCAACCTGTTCTTCGATTACGAACAGGCCCACGGCATGATTCGTGGCAGCCAGGCCAGCCTGGAACTGGCCTCGGTGTTCTCCACCTACCCGCACCCTGCCCTGTCCACCGGCCAGGCCTTTCTGGTCGAAGTGATCATTACTGCCGTACTGATGGCGGTGATCATGGCCCTGACCGACGACAACAACGGCCTGCCCCGGGGCGCCATGGCGCCCCTGCTTATCGGCCTGTTGATCGCCGTGATCGGTAGTGCCATGGGCCCGCTGACCGGCTTTGCCATGAACCCGGCCCGCGACTTCGGGCCCAAGTTGATGACATTCCTCGCCGGATGGGGCGAAGTCGCCTTTACTGGCGGTCGTGATGTTCCCTATTTCCTGATTCCGATTTTTGCGCCGATCATAGGAGCGAGCCTTGGTGCCGCCCTGTATCGCGGCGTGATCGCCCGCAACCTGCCGGTTGCCCAGAGCGAGACCGCCCAGACCGACGCCAATCCTCAGGGCAAGACCCAGGCTTCCTGATGCCTGGTCGGCGAGCCAGGCTCGCCCTGCCCTGACAACCACCCTATTGAGTGCAAGGCCAACGACATGACAGACACCCAGCACAAGAACTACATCATTGCCCTGGACCAGGGCACGACCAGTTCGCGGGCCATCATTTTCGACCGCGATGCCAACGTGGTTGGCACCTCGCAGCGTGAGTTCGCACAGCACTACCCACAAGCGGGTTGGGTCGAACACGACCCGATGGAAATCTTCGCCACCCAGAGCGCGACCATGGTCGAGGCCCTGGCCCAGGCCGGCATCAGCCACGACCAGGTCGCGGCCATCGGTATCACCAACCAGCGCGAAACCACCGTGGTCTGGGACAAGGAAACCGGCCGCCCGGTGTACAACGCCATCGTCTGGCAGTGCCGGCGCAGCACCGAGATCTGCGAACAGCTCAAGCGTGACGGTTTGCAGGACTACATCCGCGAGACCACGGGCCTGGTCACCGACCCGTACTTCTCCGGCACCAAGCTCAAGTGGATCCTGGACAACGTCGAAGGTGCCCGCGAGCGCGCCGAGCGCGGCGAGTTGCTGTTCGGCACCGTCGACAGCTGGCTGATCTGGAAATTCTCCGGCGGCAAGGTGCACGTCACCGACTACACCAACGCCTCGCGCACCATGCTCTTCAACATCCACACCCTGCAGTGGGACGAGAAGATGCTCCAGGTGCTGGACATCCCCCGGGCGATGCTGCCCCAGGTGCGCAGCTCCTCGGAAGTCTATGGCCACAGCAAGAGCGGCATCGCCATCGCCGGTATCGCCGGCGACCAGCAGGCCGCGCTGTTCGGCCAGATGTGCGTCGAGCCCGGCCAGGCCAAGAACACCTACGGCACCGGCTGCTTCCTGCTGATGAACACCGGCGACAAGGCGGTGAAATCGTCCCACGGCTTGCTCACCACCATTGCCTGCGGCCCCCGTGGCGAAGTGGCCTACGCCCTGGAAGGCGCGGTGTTCAACGGTGGCTCCACCGTGCAGTGGCTGCGCGACGAACTGAAGATCGTCAACGACGCCCACGACACCGAGTACTTCGCCAGCAAGGTCAAGGACAGCAATGGTGTCTACCTGGTGCCGGCCTTCACCGGCCTGGGTGCACCCTATTGGGACCCTTACGCCCGTGGCGCACTGTTCGGCCTGACCCGCGGGGTGAAAGTCGATCACATCATTCGCGCCGCCCTGGAGTCGATCGCCTACCAGACCCGCGACGTACTCGACGCCATGCAGCAGGACTGTGGCCAGCGCCTGAGCGAACTGCGCGTGGACGGCGGTGCGGTAGCCAACAACTTCCTCATGCAGTTCCAGGCCGACATCCTCGGCACCTGTGTCGAGCGCCCGCAAATGCGCGAGACGACTGCCCTGGGCGCCGCTTACCTGGCGGGCCTTGCCTGCGGTTTCTGGAGTGGCCTGGACGAGCTGCGTGGCAAGGCAGTGATCGAACGCGAGTTCAGCCCGCAACTGGATGACGCGGAGAAAGAGAAGCTGTATGCCGGCTGGCTGAAAGCGGTGGACCGCACCCGTGATTGGGAACCGCACGAGGAGTAAGCAGTAGAAGCAAGCTGTAAGCCACAGGCTGCAAGCGTGTAGGGCGCAAATCATCTTGTGGCTTGCAGCTTGTAGCTTGAGCTGCTTTCATGGCGCAATTTGCCCGGCAGCCCAGAAGGACCGCCCATGAATCTGCCCCCTCGCCAACAACAAATCCTCGAACTGGTCCGTGAACGTGGCTACGTCAGTATCGAAGAAATGGCGCAGTTGTTCGTCGTTACACCGCAGACCATCCGCCGCGACATCAACCAGCTTGCGGAAGTGAATCTGCTGCGTCGCTACCATGGCGGCGCAGCCTACGACTCCAGCATCGAGAACACCGCCTACGCCATGCGCGCCGATCAGATGCGCGATGAAAAGCAGCGTATCGCCGAGGCCATCGCCTCGCAGATCCCCGACCATGCCTCGCTGTTCATCAACATCGGCACCACCACCGAATCCATCGCCCGCGCCCTGCTCAACCACAACCACCTGAAGATCATCACCAACAACCTGCACGTGGCCTCGATCCTCAGTGCCAAGGATGACTTCGAAGTGCTGCTGGCCGGCGGCAATGTGCGTCGCGACGGCGGCGTGGTCGGCCAGGCCAGTGTCGACTTCATCAACCAGTTCAAGGTCGACTTCGCCCTGGTCGGCATCAGCGGCATCGACGAAGACGGCAGCCTGCTGGACTTCGACTATCAGGAGGTGCGGGTTTCCCAGGCGATCATCGCCAATGCCCGCCAGGTGATCCTCGCTGCCGACTCCAGCAAGTTCGGGCGCAACGCCATGGTGCGCCTGGGCTCGATCAGCCTGATCGATTGCCTGGTCACCGACCAGGCGCCGGTACCCGCCCTCACCCAGCTGCTCAACCAGTTCAAGATTCGCCTGGAAGTGGTCTGAAGCCAGCACCGCTGCCACTGCAAGGGTGGCAGCGGCCATGTTCGTTATTTTTCATTTAATTGTCATCTGATCAGTATTTTCTATGGAAAGTGACTGGCAGCAGGCATTCTCTTGCGCTAGTATTTTCGAAAATGAACATTGATGTTCAATTTCGCTATTAGAACGCCTTTGAGGATGCCCTCCGTGTCGCACTCCAGCCTGTCATCGCCCGCCCCGGCCGATATCTATGACCTCGCCGTGATCGGCGGCGGTATCAATGGCGTCGGCATCGCCGCCGATGCAGCCGGACGCGGCCTGTCGGTGTTCCTTTGCGAAAAGGACGACCTGGCCAGCCATACCTCCTCGGCCAGCAGCAAGCTGATCCACGGTGGCCTGCGCTACCTGGAACATTACGAATTCCGCCTGGTGCGCGAAGCCCTGGCCGAGCGCGAAGTGCTGCTGGCCAAGGCGCCGCACATCGTCAAGCCGATGCGCTTCGTACTGCCACACCGCCCGCACCTGCGTCCGGCCTGGATGATCCGCGCCGGCCTGTTCCTCTACGATCACCTGGGCAAGCGCAAGCAGCTGGGTGCTTCGCGCAGCCTGCGCTTTGGCCCGGGCAACCCGCTCAAGCCGGCGATCAGCCGCGGTTTCGAATACGCCGACTGCGCCGTGGATGACGCCCGCCTGGTAGTACTCAACGCCATGGCTGCCCGCGAGCACGGCGCCGATATCCGCACCCGCACCCGCTGCCTGAGCGCCAGCCGGGTCGATGGCCTGTGGAATGTCCAACTGGAGCATGCCGACGGCAGCCAGCAGTCGATCAAGGCCCGGGCCCTGGTCAACGCGGCTGGTCCGTGGGTCGCCAAATTCATCGAGGACGACCTGCAGCTCAAGGCCCCCTACGGCATTCGCCTGATCCAGGGCAGCCACCTGATCGTGCCGAAGCTGTATGAAGGTGAGCATGCCTACATCCTGCAGAACGAAGACCAGCGGATCGTCTTCGCCATTCCGTACCTGGAGCGCTTCACCCTGATCGGCACCACCGACCGTGAATACACCGGCGACCCGGCCAAGGTGGCGATCACCGAAGGCGAGACCGACTACCTGCTCAAGATCGTCAACGAGCACTTCAATCACCAGCTCAGCCGCGACGACATCCTCCACACCTTCGCCGGCGTGCGACCGCTGTGCAACGACGAATCCGACAACCCTTCGGCCGTGACCCGCGACTATACCCTGGCGCTCTCGGCCAGCAGCGGTGAAGCACCCTTGCTGTCGGTGTTCGGCGGCAAGCTGACCACCTACCGCAAGCTGGCCGAGTCGGCCATGGGCGAGCTGGCGCCGTTCTTCACCCAGATGCGCGGCAGCTGGACCGCCACTGCGCCGCTGCCAGGTGGCGAAGACATGACCACCCCGCAAGCGCTGGTCGATGCGATCCTGGCCCGCTGTGGCTGGCTGCCGACGGAGATTGCCAAGCGCTGGGCACGCACCTATGGCAGCCGCGTCTGGCGCCTGCTTGAAGGCGTGCAGGGCCCTGAAGACCTGGGCGAGGCGATCGGTGGCGGCCTGTTCACCCGCGAGGTGGACTACCTGTGCAGCGAAGAATGGGCCAGCAGCGCCGACGACATCCTCTGGCGTCGCAGCAAGCTGGGGTTGTTCACCACGGCGGCTGAACAGCAGGCACTCAAGGACTACCTTCAGCGCCTGGAACTGAACCGCGCCCGCGTCCAGGCGGCCTGATACGGCTCCCTGCGCGAGCAACGGCTTCTGTAGCCGCTGCCGCCAGGCTGCGATCGGCCGTGAAACGGCCGTAAACCCGGGCCCCTCGATGGACCAGACCCAATGGGCTGGTCCATTTCTACGACCGCTTCGCGGCCGATCGCAGCCTGGCGGCAGCGGCTACAAAGCGCGGCGATCAAGACAGCCCCCCACAAAAGCTATTCGGTTTTCCGAACGACAGGACCCTGCGTATTCGGCCCACCGGACGAATCACCCCGCCACCAAAACTTCAAAAAAGATTAACAGCCCGGTTTTCCGGGCTCTTGTGATCGAAGTCAGGGCTTGGCACGAGTCATGCTCTACACTCAGTACCCGAATGCGCAACGCTTCATTGCAGTGTTCGCTGAACGACGAGCCCGCCAACGGCTCCATAAAAAAAACAACGTCGAGGAAATTTTGATGCGTATCGTTCGTCATCTGTTGGGTGCAGCCATCGCCGCTGCTGTGATCAGCTCGCCGGCCATCGCCGAGGAGCTCACCGGCACCCTGAAGAAAATCAAGGACTCGGGCACCATTACCCTGGGGCACCGCGACGCTTCCATTCCGTTCTCCTACATCGCCGACGCTTCGGGCAAACCCGTCGGTTACTCCCATGACATCCAGCTGGCAATCGTCGAGTCGCTGAAAAAAGACCTCGAGCTGCCAAACCTGAACGTCAAGTACAACCTGGTCACCTCCCAGACCCGTATCCCGCTGGTTCAGAACGGCACCGTTGACGTCGAGTGCGGCTCGACCACCAACAACGTCGAGCGCCAGCAGCAAGTGGCCTTCTCGGTCGGTATCTTCGAAGTGGGCACCCGCCTGCTGACCAAGGCCGATGAGGGCAAGCCGGAAAACGCCAAGTACAAGGACTTCCCTGACCTGGCCGGCAAGAACGTGGTGACCACCGCCGGTACTACCTCCGAGCGCATCCTCAAGGCCATGAACGCCGACAAGCAGATGAAGATGAACGTCATCTCCGCCAAGGACCATGGCGAATCGTTCCAGATGCTCGAGTCTGGCCGTGCCGTTGCCTTCATGATGGACGACGCGCTGCTGGCCGGTGAAATGGCCAAGGCCAAGAATCCAAAAGGCTGGGCCATCGTCGGCACCCCGCAGTCCTATGAAATCTACGGCTGCATGGTCCGCAAGGACGACGCACCGTTCAAGGCCGCCGTCGACAAGGCCATCGTGGCCCTCTACAAGTCGGGCGAGATCAACAAGATCTACGACAAGTGGTTCCAGCAGCCAGTCCCACCAAAAGGCCTGAACCTGGGCTTCCCGATGAGCGACGAGCTCAAGGCGCTGATCGCCAATCCTACCGACAAAGCTGCAGACGAAAAGAAGTCCTGATCCCCAGCTAGTTAGTGTCTAACCTTTCATCCGAGGGCGTACGCCGCCCTCGGATGCTCGAAGGTGCCCGTGAAACAACTGATCTGAGGGGAAATCCCGATGAATTACAACTGGGACTGGGGCGTATTCTTCAAGTCCACCGGCATTGGCAGCGAGATCTACCTTGACTGGTACATCACCGGGCTGGGCTGGACCATCGCCATTGCCATTGCGGCCTGGGTCATTGCATTGATCCTGGGCTCGATCCTCGGCGTCATGCGCACTGTGCCGAACCGTCTGGTATCGGGCATCGCCACGGCTTACGTGGAACTCTTTCGTAACGTACCGCTGCTGGTGCAGCTGTTCATCTGGTACTTCCTGGTGCCCGACCTGCTGCCGGAAAACCTGCAGGAATGGTTCAAGCAGGACCTCAATCCGACCACCTCGGCACTGATCAGCGTGGTCATCTGCCTGGGCCTGTTCACCGCTGCCCGCGTCTGCGAACAGGTGCGCACCGGTATCCAGGCGCTGCCGCGTGGCCAGGAAGCGGCCGCCCGCGCCATGGGCTTCAGCCTGCCGCAAATCTACTGGAACGTGCTGCTGCCACAGGCCTACCGGATCATCATTCCGCCACTCACCTCGGAATTCCTGAACGTGTTCAAGAACTCCTCCGTGGCCTCGTTGATCGGCCTGATGGAACTGTTGGCACAGACCAAGCAGACCGCCGAATTCTCGGCCAACCTGTTTGAGGCCTTCACCCTGGCAACCCTGATCTACTTCACCCTGAACATGGGCCTGATGCTGCTGATGCGCATGGTCGAGAAGAAGGTCGCGGTACCCGGCCTGATCTCCGTGGGGGGCAAATAATGGACTTCAGTGGAATCATCCCCGCCCTGCCGGGCCTGTGGAACGGCATGCTGATGACCCTGCAGCTGATGATCATGGGGGTTGTCGGCGGTATCGTGCTGGGCACCATCCTGGCGCTGATGCGCCTGTCGTCGAGCAAGCTGCTGTCGAACTTCGCCGGTGTCTACGTCAACTACTTCCGCTCCATCCCGCTGCTGCTGGTGATCACCTGGTTCTACCTGGCGGTGCCGTTCGTGCTGCGCTGGATCACTGGCGAAGACACCCCGGTCGGTGCCTTCACCTCCTGCGTCGTGGCGTTCATGATGTTCGAGGCGGCGTACTTCTGTGAAATCGTCCGTGCCGGTGTGCAATCGATCTCCAAGGGCCAGATGGGCGCCGCCCAGGCCCTGGGCATGACCTACGGCCAGACCATGCGCCTGATCATCCTGCCCCAGGCGTTTCGCAAGATGACCCCGCTGCTGCTGCAGCAGAGCATCATCCTGTTCCAGGACACCTCGCTGGTCTACACCGTCGGCCTGGTGGACTTCCTCAACTCCGCACGTGCCAGCGGCGACATCATCGGGCGCTCCAACGAGTTCCTGGTCTTCGCCGGCATCGTGTACTTCGTCGTCAGCTTCTCCGCTTCCTGGCTGGTCAAGCGTCTGCAGAAAAGGATAACCGTATGATTTCCATCAAGAACGTCAACAAGTGGTACGGCGACTTCCAGGTTCTGACCGACTGCAACACCGAAGTCAAAAAAGGTGAAGTGGTGGTGGTCTGCGGCCCTTCCGGTTCCGGCAAGTCGACCCTGATCAAGTGCGTCAACGCTCTGGAGCCTTTCCAGAAGGGTGACATCGTGGTCGACGGCACCTCGATCGCCGATCCCAAGACCAACCTGCCCAAGCTGCGCTCGCGGGTCGGCATGGTGTTCCAGCATTTCGAGCTGTTCCCGCACCTGACCATCACCGAGAACCTGACCATCGCCCAGCGCAAGGTCCTGGGCCGCAGCGAAGCCGAAGCGACCAAGAAGGGCCTGGCCCTGCTCGACCGCGTCGGCCTCAGCGCCCATGCCAAGAAGCACCCGGGGCAACTCTCCGGTGGCCAGCAGCAGCGTGTGGCCATCGCCCGCGCCCTGTCGATGGACCCGATCGTCATGCTGTTCGACGAACCGACCTCGGCCCTGGACCCGGAAATGGTCAACGAGGTTCTGGACGTCATGGTCGAACTGGCCCATGAAGGCATGACCATGATGTGCGTGACCCACGAGATGGGCTTTGCCCGCAAGGTGGCCAACCGGGTGATCTTCATGGACCAGGGCCGGATCATCGAGGATTGCCAGAAGGAAGACTTCTTCGGTGACCCGAGCGCGCGCCACGAGCGTACCCAGCACTTCCTCAGCAAGATCCTGCAACACTGAGGACACAACACTGTTGCTTCGGCGTACACCGGACCGGCAGTGCTGTTAATTGTCACTGCTTGCCCGGCGTACGCCGGGCAGGCGGTGCTGTTCGTTACAAGGTTACTGTGATGAAATGCGACCCTTCGCTTTTTCGCCCAGCCAAGCCTGCCCTAGCCGTGAAACCCCGTCTGATCCGCCAGTTGTTGCTACCTCCTCTGATCGTCCTGCTGATGATCGGCCTGGGAGTGGCCGGTTTCATGATCAGCGAACACAACGGCATCCGCAGCTTGAGCGAGAACGGCGAGCGCCAGCTCGAGCTGCATGCGCGCGCGGTCGAAAGTGAAATCAGCAAGTACACCTACCTGCCCAGCCTGCTGGAACTGGAAGACAGCGTCTCCCACCTGCTGACCGACGCCAACGGCGAAAACCGCCAGACGGTCAATGAATACCTCGAAGGCCTGAACCGGCGCAGCCGCAGCCGGGCCATCTTCGTCCTCGACACCACCGGCCGGGTCCAGGCCACCAGCAACTGGCGCGATGCCGACAGTTTCCTCGGTGAAGACCTGTCCTTCCGTGCCTATTTCCAGGACGCCGTGCGTGGGCAACCGGGCCGTTTCTACGGCATCGGCAGCACCACCGGCGAGCCGGGCTACTACCTGGCCCACGGCCTGGAAGAACACGGCAAGATCATCGGCGTGGCGGTGATCAAGGTCCGCCTGGAGGCCATGGAAGAACGCTGGCAACGGGCGCGCCTGGAAGCCTTCGTCAGTGACGAGAACGGCATCATCATCCTCTCCAGCGACCCGGCCCGGCGCCTCAAGTCGGTGCGCCCGCTGACCCCGGAAATCAAGGAGCGCCTGGCCCGCAGCCTGCAGTACTACTGGTGGCCGCTGAACGAATTGCAGCCGCTGTCACGGGAAAAACTCGCCGACAGCGTCGAGAAACTGAGCTTTCCGGCCAATGCCGAGCTGGGCGATGGTCGCCACGAAGTCGCCTACCTGGCCCAGACCCGGCGCCTGAGCGACACCCCCTGGCACTTCACCCTGCTCACGCCCCTGCAGGACCTGCGCCGCGAGTCGGTGGTCCAGGGCGTGCTGGTCGCCATCGCCTTCGCCTTGCTGGCCATCTTGCTGATCGCCTGGAACGAGCGGCGCAAGGTGATCGCCACCCGCCTGGCCGCCCGTGAGGCCCTGGAAGAAGCCAACAGCCAGCTTGAGCGCAAGATCGCCGAGCGCACCGCGGACCTGCGCGCCAGCAACGACCGCCTCAAGGGCCAGATCCGCGAACGCCGGCACGCCGAGCAGACCTTGCGCCACGCCCAGGACGAGCTGGTGCAGGCCGGCAAGCTGGCAGCCATCGGCCAGATGTCGACCAGCATCGCCCACGAACTGAACCAGCCACTGGCGGCCCTGCGTACCCTGTCGGGCAACACCGTGCGCTTCCTCGAGCGCGGGGCCCTGGAGACCGCCAGCACCAACCTGAGCACCATGAACGACCTGATCGACCGCATGGGCCGGATCACCGCCAGCCTGCGCTCCTTTGCCCGGCGCGGTGACGACAGCGGCCAGGCGTCGCTGACCAAGGCCATAGAGGCCAGCCTGCAGGTGCTGGGCAACCGGATCGCCGGCTGCCACCTGAAACTGCACAGCAACTACGACGATCAACAACTGGCCATCGACCAGACCCGCCTGGAACAGATCCTGGTCAACCTGATCGGCAACGCCCTGGACGCCATGGCCGCGCAACCCGCGCCGCAGTTGTGGCTCGAAGGCGAGCTGCAGGGCGACAAGTACCGCCTGCGGGTGCGCGACAACGGCCACGGTATCGACGACGAAGCGCGCAAGCACCTGTTCGAACCCTTTTTCACCACCAAACCGGGAGAGCACGGCCTGGGCCTGGGCCTGACCCTGTCCGCCAGCCTCGCCGCCGCCGCCAAGGGCAGCCTGAGTGTCGAACACCCCGCCAGTGGCGGTACCGCGTTCGTCCTCGCCCTGCCCCTGGTCAATGCCCCCACCGAATCTGCCGAGTCCCTATGAACCAAGCACCCCTTACTGTCCTGATCGTCGAAGACGACCCGCATGTGCTGCTCGGTTGCCAGCAGGCCCTGGCCCTGGAAGACATCGCTTGCGAAGGTGTCGGCAGCGCCGAGGAAGCCTTGCAACGCGTCGGTGATGATTTCGCCGGCATCGTGGTCAGCGACATCCGCCTGCCCGGCATCGATGGCCTGGAGCTGCTCAGCCGCCTCAAGGCCCGCGACAGCAGCCTGCCGGTGGTGCTGATCACCGGCCATGGCGATATCGACATGGCCGTGGGCGCCATGCGCAACGGCGCCTACGACTTCATGGAAAAACCCTTCGCCCCGGAGCGCCTGGTCGAAGTGGTGCGCCGCGCCCTGGAGCAACGCGGCCTGGCGCGGGAAGTGTTCGCCCTGCGCCGCCAGCTGGCCGGGCAAAGCACTCTGGAGGGCCGGATCATCGGCCGTTCGCCCGCCATGCAGAACCTGCGCGAACTGATCGCCAACGTTGCCGATACCTCGGCCAACGTCCTGATCGAAGGCGAGACCGGCACCGGCAAGGAACTGGTCGCCCGCTGCCTGCACGACTTCAGTCGCCGCCAGGGCCAGCCGTTCGTGGCCTTGAACTGTGGCGGCCTGCCGGAGAACCTGTTCGAAAGCGAGATTTTCGGCCACGAAGCCAATGCCTTTACCGGTGCGGGTAAACGCCGCATCGGCAAGATCGAACACGCCAACGGTGGCACGCTGTTCCTCGATGAAGTCGAGAGCATGCCGATCAACCTGCAGATCAAACTGCTGCGGGTCCTGCAGGAGCGCACCCTGGAGCGCCTGGGCTCGAACCAGAGCATTCCGGTCGACTGCCGGGTGATTGCCGCGACCAAGTCCGACCTCGACGCCCTGGGCCAGAGCGGCCAGTTCCGCAGCGACCTGTACTACCGACTCAATGTGGTGACCCTGGAGCTGCCGCCGTTGCGCGAACGCCGCGAGGACATCCTGCAACTGTTCGAACACTTCCTGCAGTTGTCGGCACTGCGCTTCGACCGCGAAACCCCGCAGCTGGACAGCCAGACCCTGTCGCGGCTGATGGCCCACGACTGGCCGGGCAACGTGCGCGAGCTGCGCAACGTCGCCGAGCGCTACGCCCTGGGCCTGCCCGCCTTCAAGAAGACCGGCGCCAACGCCAACCAGGGCCTGGGCTTTGCCGAGGCGGTGGAAGCCTTCGAGCGCAACCTGCTCAGCGATGCCCTGCAACGCACCGGCGGCAACTTGAGCCAGGCCAGCCAGGAGCTGGGCATGGCCAAGACTACCCTGTTCGACAAAGTGAAGAAGTACGGCCTGGGATAACCCGCCGAGACAACGGAAAAGTACGTGGACCTGATACTCAAAGCCTGCCTGGGCGCCGCCGTGGTGGTGATCCTCGCCGCCCTGGCCAAGACCCGCAACTATTACATTGCCGGCCTGGTGCCGTTGTTCCCGACCTTTGCCCTGATTGCCCACTACATCGTCGGCAAGGGTCGCTCGCTGGACGATTTGAAGACCACCATCCTGTTCGGCATGTGGTCGATCATCCCCTACTTCGTCTACCTGGCGGCGCTGTATGTGCTGGTGGACCGCCTGCGCCTGGAGCTGTCATTGGCCCTGGCGGCAGTGGCCTGGCTGATGGCGGCGACGGTGCTGGTCAGTGTGTGGGTGAGGTTGCACTAAGGTTGCTCGGTTGCAGCTGCCTCCTGTAGCCGCTGCCGCCAGGCTGCGATCGGCCGTGAAACGGCCGTAATCCTGGCAACCCTCTCCTCCAGGTCCAACCAGGTGGCCGCATTACGACTGCTGCGCAGTCGATCGCAGCCTCGTGCCTCGGCAGCGGCTACATCGACACCACTGTAGCCGCTGCCGCCAGGCTGCGATCGGTCGTGAAACGGCCGTAATCCTGGCAACCCTCTCCTCCAGGTCCAACGAGGTGACCGCATTACGACTGCTGCGCAGTCGATCGCACCTCGTGCCTCGGCAGCGGCTACATCGACACCACTGTAGCCGCTGCCGCCAGGCTGCGATCGGCCGTGAAACGGCCGTAATCCTGGCAACCCTCTCCTCCAGGTCCAACGAGGTGACCGCATTACGACTGCTGCGCAGTCGATCGCAGCCTCGTTCCTCGGCAGCGGCTACATGCGCAAGTCAGTACACCGCCAGGTGGGTATCGGCCAGCCGTTGCGTTTCCAGGTACGGCAGCACCGCGCCCAGCAACGCCCCCTTGAACTGTTCCTGGAAGCGATGGGCCAGGCCCGGGATCAACTTCAACTGGCTGTCCTGCAGGTGCGCGGCCAGGTGCACCCCGTGCATCACCGGCAACAACGGGTCGGCGGTGCCATGCACCACCAGGGTCGGCAGGCGCAGCTTGTCGAGCAGCTCGACCCGGCTCGGTTCGGCCAGGATGGCCAAGATCTGGCGCTCCACCCCTTGCGGATTGAACGCGCGGTCATAGGCAATCGCGGCCTGCTCAAGCAGTTCCTGACGATCGTCCTTGACCTGCGGGCTACCCAACGCCGCCAGCAGATCGGCCTGTTGTTCGAGGGCCGCTTCGCGGTTTGGCGCCTCGCGCCTGGCCAACAGCTGCAGCAGTGCCGCGCTCGGCATCGGCAGGCCCTGCGCGCCAGAGCTGGACATGATCAAGGTCAGGCTCTCGACCCGCTGCGGTGCCAGCGCCGCCAGGTGCTGGGCAATCATCCCGCCCATGCTCACGCCCAGCACATGAAAGCGTTGAACCTGCAGGGCATCCATCAGGCCCAGGCCATCTTCAGCCATGTCCGTCAGGGTATAGGGTGCTGCCACCTGCAAGCCCAGCTTGTAGCGCAAAAGCTCGAAGCCCAGGCTGGCACCGGCCGGTGCCTGGTTCCAGGCCGACAGGCCGACATCACGGTTGTCGTAACGGATCACCCGAAAGCCCTGCTGGCACAGGGCGACCACCACCTCATCGGGCCAGTGGATCAACTGCCCGCCCAGGCCCATCACCAACAGCAGTGCAGGATCGGAGCGCCGGCCGATACTCTGGTACGCCAGGCTGACCTGCGCCAGTTCGACCCGTTCGGTAGGCACATTGACGTTGCAGCGTGAAGCTGCAAAGGAAGGCATGGCACTGACCAGCGCCAGGAAAAACAGAAAAGCCCGCATGAGCGAAACACCAGAATGCAAATCCCCATTGGAACGGCAGTCTGATGACTTTCATGCGGGCGCGCTGCCACAAAACCGTGACCGTTTGATGACACTGGCCGAACGGTCGACGCGGTGCGTTTCAATCACCGCGCCGTTGGCTTCAGGCCAGCTTGCTGCGCAACTGCCGCGCCGCCGCCACCATGTTCACCAGGGCCGCCTCGGTCTCGGGCCAGGCGCGGGTCTTCAGGCCGCAGTCGGGGTTGACCCACAGGCGCTCGGCCGGAATGCGCTTGATCGCCTTGCTCATCAGCTTGACCATCTCGGCGGTATCCGGCACCCGCGGCGAGTGGATGTCGTAGACACCCGGGCCGATGTCGTTGGGGTAGTCGAAGGCTTCGAAGGCCTCCAGCAGCTCCATGTCCGAGCGTGAGGTTTCGATGGTGATCACATCGGCGTCCATGGCAGCGATGGCCTGGATCACGTCGTTGAACTCGCTGTAGCACATGTGGGTATGGATCTGGGTTTCATCGCGCACGCCGCTGGCGCACAGGCGGAAGGCCTGCACGGCCCAGTCCAGGTAACACTGCCACTGCGCCCGGCGCAGCGGCAGGCCTTCGCGGAAGGCCGCTTCGTCGATCTGCACGATCTTGATCCCGGCCGCTTCCAGGTCCTGCACTTCGTCGCGAATGGCCAGCGCCAGTTGCTCGGCCTGGGTCTGGCGCGACACATCCTCGCGCGGGAAGGACCACATGAGCATGGTCACCGGGCCCGTGAGCATGCCTTTGATGACCTTGCGGGTCTGGCGCTGGGCGTATTCGATCCAGGCCACGGTCATGGGGTGCGGACGGCTCAGGTCGCCGTAGATGATCGCAGGCTTCACGCAACGCGAGCCGTAGCTCTGCACCCAGCCGAAACGGGTGAACAGGTAGCCGTCCAGTTGCTCGGCGAAGTACTCGACCATGTCATTGCGCTCGGCTTCGCCATGCACCAGCACATCCAGGCCCAGGCGCTCCTGCACCTGAACGGCGTGGCGGATCTCGCTGTGCATGGCATCGGTATAGTCATTGGCCGACAGCTTGCCTTGCTTGTAGGCCTGGCGCGCCAGGCGGATGGCCGAGGTCTGCGGGAACGAGCCGATGGTGGTGGTCGGGAACGCAGGCAGTTGCAGGCGCTGGCGCTGCGCCTCGATGCGCTGGGCAAAGGCCGAATGGCGCTGGCGGTCGGCGGCGGTCACTGCGGCCAGGCGGGCCTGCACCTCGGGCTTGTGGATACGCGGCGACTCACTGCGGCTGCGCTGCACGGCGCGGCTTGCGGCCAGGGCGTTTTGCACCACGGGCAGGTGCGGGGAATCAACGGCCTTGCCCAGCACGGCGATCTCTTCGCATTTCTGCACGGCGAAGGCCAGCCAGCTTTTCAGCTCGGCATCGAGCTTGTCTTCGCGCGCCAGGTCCACGGGGCTATGCAGCAGCGAGCAGGAACCGGCCACCCACAGGTTGGCCCCGAAACGCTGGCGGGCCTGTTGCAGCTGCTCCAGCGCGTGGTCTAGGTCGCAGCGCCAGACGTTACGGCCGTTGACCACGCCCAGGGACAGCACCTTGTAGGTCGGCAGGCGATCGAGCACCGTCGGCAACTGCTCGGGCGCACGCACCAGGTCGATGTGCAGACCATCCACCGGCAGGCCCACGGCCAGGCCGAGGTTGTCTTCCAGGCCACCGAAGTAGGTCGCCACCAACTTCTTCAAGGGCGAATACTGGAGGATGTGGTAGGCGCGCTCGAAGGCGTTCTTCCAGTCCTGCGGCAGGTCCAGGGCGAGGATCGGCTCGTCGATCTGCACCCACTCCACGCCCTGGCGGGAAAGGCGACTGAGGATTTCACCGTAGACCGGCAGCAAACGCTCCAGCAGGTCGAGCTTGTCGAACTCGCCGCCCTTGGTCTTGCCCAGCCACAGGTAGGTCAGCGGGCCGATCAGCACCGGCTTGACCGCGTGGCCGAGGGCCCGGGCTTCGGCGACTTCCTCGAACAGTTGCTCCCAGCTGAGCAGGAAGCGCTGGTCGGCGGAAAATTCAGGGACCAGGTAGTGGTAGTTGGTATCGAACCACTTGGTCAGCTCCTGTGCGTACTGCGCCTGGCCGTGCTCTGCCCCACAACAGGTGGTGGCGCCGCGGGCCATGGCGAACAGGGTGTCGAGGGTCGGCAGGCCGTTGGCATCCAGGGCCTTGGCAAAGCGCTCAGGGATTGCGCCGAAGGTCAGCGAGTGGGTCAAGACCTGGTCGTACCAGGCAAAGTCACCCACCGGCAGCAGGTCGATACCGGCGTCTTTTTGCAGTTGCCAATGGCGGGCTCGCAGTTCACGACCCACGGCCTGCAGACCGGCCTGATCGAGGTCGCCTTTCCAGTAGGCCTCCAGGGCTTTCTTCAGTTCGCGGTCGGCGCCGATGCGCGGGAAACCGAGGTTGTGGGCCAGTGCCATGACAATTGTGCTCCTTGTAAAAGATGACACTATTGTCGACAGCCAGGGCAACTTGAGACAAACTCAATAAATTCGTGTTCGTCTTTAGAATTTCTCATGGAGTCCACAGTGCTGGAAATCCGCCACCTCAAAACCCTGCATGCCCTGCGCGAAGCCGACAGCCTGGTGGAGGCCGCCGAGCGCCTGCACCTGACCCAGTCGGCGTTGTCCCATCAGTTCAAGGAGCTGGAAGAGCGCCTGGGGATGCAGTTGTTCATGCGCAAGACCAAGCCGATCCGCTTCACCAGCGCCGGCCTGCGTCTGCTGCAACTGGCTGACGCTACCCTTCCCCTGCTGCGTACGGCCGAGCGCGATATTGCCCGTCTTGCCGGCGGCACGGCCGGGCGCCTGCACATGGCGATCGAATGCCACAGCTGCTTCCAGTGGCTGATGCCGACCATCGACCAGTTCCGCGACGCCTGGCCTGAGGTCGAACTGGACCTGGCCTCGGGCTTTGCCTTCGCCCCGCTGCCGGCACTGGCCCGTGGCGACCTGGACCTGGTGGTCACCTCCGACCCGCTGGAACTGCCCGGCCTGACCTATGTGCCGCTGTTCACCTACGAAGCCATGCTGGCGGTGGCCAACCAGCACCCCCTGGCCAGCAAGCCCTACATCGTGCCCGACGACCTGGCCAGCGAAACCTTGATCACCTACCCGGTGGAACGCGATCGCCTGGACATCTTCACCCGCTTCCTGGAGCCGGCCGACGTCGAGCCTGCGCAAGTGCGCACGGCGGAGCTGACGGTGATGATGATGCAACTGGTGGCCAGCGGCCGCGGTGTCTGCGGCATGCCCCACTGGGCCCTGCACGAATACAGCTCGCGCGGCTATGTGAAGGGCAAGCGGCTGGGCGAGAAAGGTCTGTTCGCCACCCTGTATGCGGCGGTGCGCACCGATATGCTCGATGCGCCTTACATGCGCGACTTCCTGCTGACCGCCAAGGATACGTCCTTCTCCACCCTCGACGGCGTCAGCGCAGTACGTTGAACCTCAGATGACCCGGCGTTGCTCCTGGACCAGGCGCACTGCCAGGCCGGCGAGCACGAAGCCCATCACATAGCGCTGCAGCACCATCCACAGTGGGTAGCGCACGAACCAGCCGGCGATGCCTGCGGCGAACAGGGCGATCAGCAGGTTGACGGAGAAACTCACGGCGATCTGGGTCAGGCCCAGGGCCAGGCTCTGCATCAGCACCGAGCCGTTTTCCGGGGAGATGAACTGCGGCAGCACCGACAGGTAGAACACCGCGACCTTGGGGTTCAACAGGCTGGTCAGAAACCCCATCAGCACCAGCCGGGACGGTGAATCCGGGGCCAGTTCACGGGGTTCGAACGGCGAGCGTGCGCCGGGTTTGACCGCTTGCCAGGCCAGCCACAACAGATAGGCGGCGCCCGCCCACTTGAGCAGGTCGTAGGCCAGGGGCACGGCCATGAACAGCGCGGTCAGACCGACGGCGGCGGCGGTCATGTGCACCAGAAATCCCCCCACTACCCCCAATAACGAGGTGATGCCTGCCAGGCGTCCCTGGCAGATCGATCGGGAGATCAGGTAGATCATGTTCGGCCCCGGGGTCAGGACCATCAGCAGCGCTGCACCGATAAACAACAGCCATTCATGAACAGGGATCATCAGCATTCCTTTGCGAGAGCGATCGGATAGGGGCTTAAGTTAACGTCCGAAACAGGGGCAGAATCAAGTCCCGGGTCAAGGGCGCCAACTCCAGGTTCAGCGGCTTGCGTGCCGAGACCCAGACCGCTTCTTCGATTTCCGCGGCGGGCTCGACCGGCATCACCGTGTGCACCTGGAACAGCTCGGCCTGGACTTCGAAACCCGGCTCGTTGGCGGCCGGGGCGCTGAACTGGCCCAAGTGCCGTGCGTCCTGCGGATCGATCACCAGGCCCAGCTCTTCGAACAGTTCACGGGCCAGGGCGCTGACCGGTTGTTCATCGGCCTCGATCTTGCCGCCAGGCTGCATGAAGGCCTTGGTGCCGCGCTTGCGCACCAGCAGGGTGCGGCCCTGCGGGTCGATCAGCAGGGCGGCGGCGATGCGGATGGTTTTGCTCATGGGAGGCTCGTGACAGGGAAAGCGGGCAAGGATCACATGTTGTCGAAGTCCGTTCAATCGCATCGCAGGCTCCGCCAGCTCCCACAATGGTGCAACCTGCCCCCATCCCTGTGGGAGCTGGCGAAGCCTGCGACAAGGCCACCACGGCCTGACGAACGCCCCTTGCAACCCCGCGCCGTTGGTCGCATAAACAGCCCATGAACCTGCCCGCCCTGAACCACCCGGCACTGGACGCCTTCCACCCCGCCGTACGCGCCTGGTTCCAGCGCCGCTTTGCCACCGTGACCGCCGCCCAGGCCCGGGCCTGGCCGTTGATTCGCCGTGGCCAGTCGCTGTTGGTGGCCGCGCCGACCGGTTCAGGCAAGACCCTCACCGCCTTTCTGGCGATTCTCGATGAGCTGTTCGAGCAGGGCCTGGCCGGCGGCGAGCTGCCGGACCAGACCCAGGTGGTCTATGTCTCGCCCCTCAAGGCGCTGTCCAACGACATTCAGATCAACCTGCAGGCACCGTTGGCCGGTATCAATGAGGCCCTGATCGAGCAAGGCGCCGAGGCGCTGGACATCCGTACCGCAGTGCGCAGCGGCGACACCACGCAACAGCAACGCACGGCCATGCGCCGCAAGGCGCCGCATATCCTGGTGACCACGCCGGAGTCGCTGTATGTGCTGCTGGGCTCGGCATCCGGGCGCCAAGGCCTGGCCAGCGTGCACACGGTGATCGTCGACGAGATCCATGCCCTGGCCGGCAACAAGCGCGGCAGCCACCTGGCGCTGAGCCTGGAGCGCTTGCAGGCCCTGTGTGGCCGCCCGCTGCGGCGCATCGGCCTGTCGGCGACCCAGCGCCCGGTGGAGCGTGTGGCGGACTTCCTGATGGGCAGCGGACGCACCTGCGCCATTGTCGATATCGGCCACGCCCGCACCCGCGACCTGGCCCTGGAGGTACCGCCGGTGCCGCTGGGTGCGGTAATGGCCACGGATGTCTGGGATCTGCTCTACGACCGCCTGGCGGCGCTGGCCCGCGAGCACCGCACCACCCTGGTGTTCGTCAACACCCGGCGCCTGGCCGAGCGCCTGACCCGCCACCTGAGCGAGCGCCTGGGCCAGCAGGCGGTCGCCGCGCACCATGGCAGCCTGGCCAAGGAGCATCGCCTGGATGCCGAGCAGCGCCTCAAGCGCGGTGAGCTGCAGGTACTGGTGGCCACCGCCTCGCTGGAGCTGGGCATCGACATCGGCGAGGTCGAGCTGGTCTGCCAGATCGGCACACCCGGCTCCATCGCCGCCTTCCTGCAGCGGGTCGGCCGTGCCGGCCACCAGGTCGAGGGCACGCCCAAGGGTCGCCTGTTTCCCCTGTCGCGGGATGACCTGATCGAATGTGCAGCCCTGCTCGACTGCGTGCGCCGTGGCGAGCTGGACCTGCTGCACGTGCCCAAAGCGCCCCTGGATGTGCTGGCCCAGCAGATCGTCGCCGAAGTCAGCTGCCAGCCCTGGCAGGAGCAGGCATTGTTCGAGTGCCTGCGCCAGGCCATGCCCTACGCCGACCTCGACCAGGCGCACTACCAGGCCCTGCTGCGCATGCTCGCCGAAGGCTTCAACGGCCGCCAGGGTGTGCGCAGCGCCTACTTGCACCGCGATGCGGTCAACGCCAGCCTGCGCGGACGGCGTGGCAGCCAGCTGACCGCACTGACCAGCGGCGGTACCATCCCCGACAACGCCGACTACGCCGTGCTGCTCGAACCCCAGGGCCTGAACATTGGCAGCGTCAACGAAGACTTCGCCGTGGAGAGCATCGCCGGCGATATCTTCCAGCTGGGCAACACCTCCTACCGCATCCTGCGGGTGGAAAGCGGCAAGGTCCGGGTCGAGGACGCCCGGGGCCTGCCGCCGAGCATTCCGTTCTGGCTGGGCGAGGCCCCGGGGCGCAGCGATGAACTGTCCTTCGGCGTGGCCCGCCTGCAAGGCGAGATCGACCGGCGCCTGGCTGAATCGGCAGGCGCGTTGCAGCCAACGCTCGACTGGCTGCAAGAAGAGATCGGCCTGGACCCGGACAGCGCCGAACAGTTGCTCGACTACCTGAGCCGTACCCGCCAGGTGCTCGGCGCCCTGCCCTCGCAGTCGACCCTGATCATGGAGCGCTTCTTCGACGCCTCCGGCGGCACCCAGCTGATCATCCACGCCCCCTTCGGCAGCCGCATCAACCGCGCCTGGGGCCTGGCCCTGCGCAAGCGCTTCTGCCGCACCTTCAATTTCGAGTTGCAGGCGGCGGCCAGCGAAGATGCCATCGTCCTGTCGCTGTCGGCCAGCCACAGCTTTGCGCTGGACGAGGTGTGGCGCTACCTGCACAGCAACACGGCCGAATCGATCCTGGTCCAGGCCCTGCTCGATGCCCCCCTGTTCGGCGTGCGCTGGCGCTGGAATGCCGGCACCGCGCTGGCCTTGCCGCGCTATGTCGGCGGGCGCAAGGTGGCGCCACAGATCCAGCGCATGAAAAGCGAAGACCTGATCGCCGCGGTGTTCCCCGACCAGATCGCCTGCCTGGAAAACCTCGTCGGCGAGCGGCAGATTCCCGACCATCCACTGGTGGAGCAAACCCTCGACGACTGCCTGCACCAGGCCATGGACTGCGACGGCTGGCTGGCCTTGCTGCGACGTATCGAGCAAGGCCAGGTCAGCCTGATCAGCCGCGACCTGCCAGCCCCTTCCCCCTTGGCTGCGGCCATACTCAATGCACGGCCCTACACCTTTCTCGACGATGCGCCGCTGGAAGAACGCCGCACCCAGGCCGTGCTCAACCGGCGCTGGAGCGAGGTGCAGAGCAGCGATGACCTGGGCGCCCTGGATCCCGAGGCCATCAGTGCAGTGCGTACCGAAGCCTGGCCTGCACCCAGCCGCTGTGACGAGATGCATGAGGCACTGATGAGCCTGGCCTGTATCAGCCGGGAAGAAGTGCAGGCCCATCCCGACTGGCAAGCCTGGCTGGCACAACTGGCCACGGCCGGGCGGGCGGTTTGCCTGCACCTTGATGCGCAGCCCAGCCTGTGGCTGGCCCGCGAGCGCCTGATGCTGCTGCGTGCGGTGTATCCGCAGGCTGACCTGACCCCGGATGTTCCAGCGCTACCGGGGTTCGACCAAGCCGTGGAAAGTGACACTGCGCTGGTCGAAGTACTGCGGGCGCGCCTGAGTGGCTTCGGTCCCCTGACCCTGGCGCAGATCGCCGCGCCCTTGTGCTTGCCGGTCAATGCCGTGGAGCAGGCCCTGGTTCGCCTGGAGACGGAAGGCTACGTGATGCGCGGCTACTTCAGCCCGGGCCAGCAGGTGCTGCAATGGTGCGAACGGCACCTGCTGGCACGCATCCACCGCTACACGGTCAAGCGCCTGCGCCGGGAGATCGAGCCGGTCAGCCTGCAGGACTTCATGCGTTTCCTGTTCGACTGGCAGCACCTTTCGCCCGCCACACGCCTGCAAGGGCCGGCAGCGGTCAGCGAAGTGCTGGAGAAGTTCGAGGGCTATCCGGCGGCAGCCAGCGCCTGGGAAAGCGATCTGCTGCCCAGCCGGATCAAGGACTACAGCCCGCGCTGGCTGGATGAGAGCTGCCGTGCCGGCAAGCACGTCTGGGCGCGCCTGGCCCCCGTCTCGGCCAGCAGCACCCTGCGCAGCACGCCGCTGGTGCTGTTGCCGCGTTCGCGCCTGAACCTGTGGCGCGCCTTCGGCCCGGCCCTGGACAGTGAACAACTGAGCCCCCGGGCGCAGCGCGTGCACACGGCCCTGGGCGAACACGGCGCCTTGTTCTTCGACGAGCTGGTGCAAGACGCCCACCTGCTGCCCAGCGAACTGGAAACGGCCCTGCAGGAGCTGGTGGCCGCCGGTCTGGTCAGTGCCGACAGCTTCGCCGGCCTGCGCGCCTTGATCACCCCGGCCAGCAAGCGCCAGGGCCGCAGCCATCGCCGTGGACGTGGGCCGCTGTTCGGCGGCATGGAGGACGCCGGGCGCTGGGCCCTGCTGCGCAAGGCCAGCGTCGTCGACAACCGCGATGAGCACCTGGAGCACATCGCCCGCACCTTGCTGCGCCGCTATGGCGTGATCTGCTGGCGGCTGCTGGAGCGTGAGGCCGACTGGCTGCCCGGCTGGCGTGAACTGCTGCGCTGCTACCATCGCCTGGAAGCCCGTGGCGAAATTCGTGGCGGGCGCTTCATCAGCGGCCTGGCCGGCGAACAGTTTGCCTTGCCCGAAGCCGTGGCGTTGCTGCGTGAAGTACGCCGGCGAGCGCCGGACGGCGGCCTGGTCACCCTCAGCGCCAGCGACCCGTTGAACCTGGTCGGCACCTTGCTGCCAGGCACCAAGGTGCCGGCCCTGAGCGGCAATCGCCTGCTCTACCGCGATGGCGTGCCGGTCGCGAGCCTGGTGGCCGGCAAGGTGCACTACGAACCCCAGGTCGAACCGCAGCAACAGGGTGAAGTGCGTGACCGGCTGATCCGCGAGCCGGGGCTTTCGTGAACCCTCAGCATTACGAATGAATCATTCTTCAGCTGACCGGGCGCAAAGCTTCATCTCCCTGCACTGGCGCAAGCGCGCCCAACCGGGCTAAGGTCAAGGATTGCCCAGGCCCTGAGCCTGACCGCGCCATCGCAAGGAGCCCGCATGAGCCTGTCACTTCTCAGCCGCTACGCCTTTTTTGCCGCCTGTGTGCTGTTCACCCTGGTGAGCCTGCCTTTTCTTCACCATGAATGGCTGTGGCCGTTCACCCTGACCACCGCCATCCTCAGCCTGATCGGCGTGTTCGACCTGCTGCAAAGCCGCCACGCCGTGCGGCGCAACTACCCGATCCTGGGCAACATCCGCTACCTGGTCGAAGGCATCCGCCCGGAAATCCGCCAATACCTGCTCGAAGCCGACAGCGACGCCTTGCCCTTCTCCCGGGCACAGCGCTCGCTGGTCTATGCCCGGGCCAAGAACGAAGCCTCCGACAAGCCGTTCGGCACCCTGATCGATGTCTACCAGTCGGGCTTCGAATTCATCGGCCACTCCATGCGCCCGGCGCCCCTGAGCGACCCGGCGTCGTTTCGCGTCACCGTCGGCGGGCCGCAGTGCAGCCAGCCCTATTCGGCGTCGGTGTTCAACATCTCGGCCATGAGCTTCGGCTCGCTCAGCGCCAACGCCATCCGCGCCCTCAACCAGGGCGCCAAACTGGGCAACTTTGCCCATGACACCGGCGAAGGCAGCATCAGCCCCTACCACCGCGAGCATGGCGGCGACCTGACCTGGGAGCTGGGCAGCGGATACTTCGGCTGCCGCACCGCCGACGGTCGCTTCGACCCCGATCGCTTTGCCGAACAGGCCCGCGATCCACAGGTGCGGATGATCGAAATCAAGATGAGCCAGGGCGCCAAGCCGGGCCATGGCGGCATCCTGCCCAAGCACAAGGTCACCCGCGAAATCGCCGAAACCCGTGGGGTGAACATGGGTGAAGACTGCATTTCACCCTCGCGCCACAGCGCCTTCTCCACGCCGATCGAAATGATGCAGTTCATTGCCCGGTTGCGTGAACTGTCCGGCGGCAAGCCGGTGGGCTTCAAATTCTGCCTGGGTCATCCCTGGGAGTTCATGGGCATCGCCAAGGCCATGCTGGAAACCGGGATCCTGCCGGACTTCATCGTCATCGACGGCAAGGAAGGCGGCACCGGCGCCGCCCCGGTGGAGTTCACCGACCATATCGGCGTGCCCCTGCGCGAAGGCCTGTTGTTCGTCCACAACACCCTGGTGGGCTTGAACCTGCGCGACAAGATCAAACTGGGCGCCAGCGGCAAGATCGTCAGTGCCTTCGACATCGCCAGCGTGCTGGCCATCGGTGCCGACTGGGCCAACGCCGCGCGCGGCTTCATGTTTGCCATTGGCTGCATCCAGTCGCAGAGCTGTCACACCAACAAATGCCCGACCGGCGTCGCCACCCAGGACGCCCTGCGCCAGCGCGCCCTGGTGGTGCCGGACAAGGCCCAGCGGGTATTCAACTTCCACCACAGCACCCTCAAGGCCCTGGCCGAGATGCTCGCCGCCGCCGGTCTCGACCATCCCTCGCAGCTGGAGGCCAAACACCTGGTGCGCCGGGTCTCGGCCACGGAGATCAAACTGTTCTCGCAGATGCATGTGTTCCTCAAGCCCGGCGAACTGCTCAGCGGCAATATCAGCGGCGAGTTCTATTCGCGGATGTGGCAGATGGCCCGGGCGGACAGCTTCGAGCCCAACACGGATGTGGCGGCCTGAGGTAGAGACATTCGGTAATACCCTGACTTTGCATTCGCTGACAAAACTTGTAACCCTCCCCGCCGCCGATCGGCCTGGTCCATCGGCGCGCAACCCTTGCCTGCGGGCACCTATCCTCTACTGAAACACCCTCGCCAAGGCTTTGATCATGAACAACGGTCGCGACCATCGCATCGACTTCTTTCGCGGACTGGCGCTGATCTTCATCTTCTGGGACCACATCCCCGGCAACCCGCTGGCCAACCTCACCGTGCGCAACATCGGTTTCAGCGACGCGGCGGAGATCTTCGTGTTCCTGGCCGGTTATGCTGCCGTGCTCGCGTACGGCAAGATCGCCCTGCGCGACGGCTGGCTGGTGGCCAGTGTGCGCATCCTGCGCCGGGCCTGGGTGTTGTACGTGGTGCACATCTTCCTGCTGGTGCTGTTGATGGGCATCGTTTTCGTCGCCAACAATCATGTCGAAACCCGCGACATGATCCAGGAGATGGGCCTCTACTACTTCCTCAGCAACCCGCAACAGGCGCTGGTGGACGAACTGCTGCTGCGCTTCAAGCCCAACCTGATGGACCCGTTGCCGCTGTACATCCTGCTGCTGCTCGGCCTGCCGCTGGTGTTGCCGGCGATGTTGCGCAAGGTCGAGTACGTGGTCGGCCTGTCGGTGGCGCTGTACCTGCTGGCGCCGATGTTCCAGTGGAACCTGGCCGCCCAGGAAGGCGGGGTGTGGTTCTTCAACCCGCTGGCCTGGCAACTGCTGTTCATCCTCGGTGGCGCGGCGGCGATCCACTCACAGCGCGAGCAGAGCGCCAGGACGCGTCCGGCCTGGCGCCAGCCACTGTTCATCGGCGCTGGCGTCTACTTGCTGGTATGTGCCGCCATCGCCCTGTCCTGGCGCTGGCCGGCAGTGCACGATGCGCTGATGCCCCGGCAATTGGCCGAGTGGTTGTACCCGATCAGCAAGACCAACCTCTCACCGGCGCGGTTGCTGCATTTTCTTGCCCTCGCCTATTGCACGGCCAAGCTGTTGCCGCGCGGCGCCTGGGTAGAGGGCTGGCTGGCACAACAAAGCTGCCGGATGGGGCGCTATTCGCTGGAAGTGTTCTGTTTTGGCGTGCTTCTCGCGCCACTGGCGGACATGGCCAATGCCCTGGCCGATGAGCACTGGTCGATGCAGTTGCTGACGGCGTTGGCCGGGGTGGGGTTGATGGTGTTGCTGGCTGTCTGGCTGGACCTGAACAAGCGCTTGAACAAGCCAATGCCGGTACAGGTCACCCCGTAGGAGCGGGCTTGCCCCGCGATAACGGTCTGTCTGGCGCATCGCATCGCGGGGCAAGCCCGCTCCTACAGGGACCTGTTGGCTGGTCAATTTTGATCCTAGGAAATACCCTACCGCGTCTGTTCAGCGATCGGGTGAGGAAACCCGAAAGTCATTCAGGATTTGCCGTTATGGCGGCTGTGTGCGGGAGGCCATTGGCTGCCGAGTTTCCTGTATGCCTCGGTTTTCCACCCCGCGTACAGCTGCCACCTTAGGTGTGGAAACGGACGGAGCATCTCCTCGGCAAACCCTTCGGCGACTGCGCCGCCCCACCCACAACTTTGCTGGCATCGCTCCCCATAACGCGCTGGTGCATACCTCGCTGTACCTGCGTTGTGCCTACGACAAGGCGTACAAATCGTTCGACGGTGTCGACGAATCGGCCAAGGGTTTTCTCTGGTCTACCCTGCATTCGGTGGAGATGGCCAGGGGGCTGGTCGAGGCCTTGCTCGATGCTCTGGAGAACCGGGAATTGAACCCGCTTTGACAGCATACTTTGCACCGCAACACGTAATGTACAGAGGCATTACGTGCTGCGTAACACCGATGCCGGTCAGTTGAATGCACATTTGGCTGGATCGGAGCCTTCACAAGTACCGTCTTGCCAATGGAAGTCTTCAGCGGCGGTTACGGCTTTTTCCAGGGTCAACTCGACGACTGATTTATTATCGCCGTTATACCCACACACCACAGCATTTGGCTTGATCAAGGCATTGGCAAAGTTAAAGGTCTTCACGTCGCCTTCGTCTGCATTAGGGCTTTCGCCCTCCCAGCCTCCAGGAGCCTTGTACAAGAAGCCAACGTCCTTCGGAGTCTGGCTGATACTGGATACAGCAGGACAAGTCTGGGCCTGGACCGATGTTGCACTCAGTACGCCGAGCAACATTGCGATGATAGTTTTTTGCATGTGACGGTACTCCCTTACAAGGTACGGAGTAGGTAGCATGCGTCCAGGGCACAGGGAGTGAAACTGACAAAAATGATAGTTTCTTGAACTATTTCATGATGCGCGGAATGACGAAACAGCGGTCGCCATGCTCGCCAGTCTGACCTGACTGGTAGGAGCGGGCTTGCCCCGCGATCGAGTGCGCAGCACTCGTCAGAAGAATGGCCCGGTCGGGCTTCATCGCGGGGCAAGCCCGCTCCTACGGGAGCAGGTTTGCCTGCGATGTCTCTACATCAGGACGCGGAACGCGCCAGCTGCACGTTGTCAGGCTTTGGCGACAGTTTGAACACGAAGTACAGCACCGTCAGCATGACCAGGAACGCAGGGCCGATGTACAGGGCCACGCGGGTTTCCTCGAAGTAGGCCATCAGACCGACCACCAGGATCAGGAACGCCAGCGCCAGGTAGGAGCTCAGCGGCCACAGCCACATGCGGTACTTGAGCGCCTGGCGCTCGGCGGTGGACAGGCCGGCACGGAACTTGAGCTGGGCCAGCAGGATCATCACCCAGGTCCAGATCGCACCGAAGGTGGCGATGGCGGTCACCCAGACGAAGACTTTCTCCGGCACCAGGTAGTTGGCCAGCACGCCCAGCAGCAGGGCCGCGATGGACAGCAGCAGTGCATTGCGTGGCACGCCGTTGCTCGAGGTACGGGCGAAGGTGGCCGGGGCCTGGCCGTTCTGCGCCAGGCTGTAGAGCATGCGCCCGGTGCTGAAGATGCCGCCGTTGCAGGACGACAGCGCAGCGGTGATCACCACGAAGTTGATGATGCCGGCGGCGGTCTTGATGCCCAGACGCTCGAAAGTCATCACGAACGGGCTGCCCTGGCTGCCGATTTCGTTCCATGGGTAGATCGACAGGATCACGAACAGCGCACCCACATAGAACAGCAGGATGCGCCAGAACACCGATCCGATGGCCTGAGGAATGGTTTTTTGCGGGTTGCGCGCTTCACCGGCGGTCAAGCCGATCATTTCTACGCCCAGGTAGGCGAACATCACCATCTGCAGCGACATCAGCACGCCGGTCACGCCGTTGGGCATGAAGCCGCCGTTGCTCCACAGGTTGGAAATGCCCATCGCCACACCGTCGTTGCCGAAACCGAAGGCGATGATGCCGATACCACCCAGGACCATGGCAATGATGGTGACGATCTTGATCAGGGCGAACCAGAATTCGAACTCACCAAAGGCCTTGACCGCGATCAGGTTGATCGCGCCCATGCTGCCCAGGGCCGCCAGGGCCCAGATCCAGCGCGGTACGTCAGGGAACCAGATGCCCATGTAGATGGCCACCGCGGTGATTTCCGCAACGCAGGTAACCAGCCACAGGAACCAGTAGTTCCAGCCGGTGAGGAAGCCCGCCAGCGGGCCGAGGTAATCCTGGGCGTAACGGCTGAAAGAGCCTGCAACGGGGTTATGCACCGCCATTTCACCGAGGGCACGCATGATCACCAGGATCGCCAGGCCGCCAATGATGTAGGACAGCATGATGGCCGGACCGGCCATTTCGATGGCCTTGGCCGAGCCGAGGAACAGGCCGACTCCGATACAGGCGCCCAGCGCCATCAGGCGAATGTGTCGCTCGCCGAGTTCTCGCTTGAGTGGGCCGCCCTGGACGGTCTCACCGTGAGAAGGATGGTTGCCGACTGGCATAGAAATACAACCTCATTTTGTTATTGGATATAAACCGTTCGTGCAGGCCAGGCACCGCCGATAGGCGAATACGCTGCCTTGCCGGGCACCGCCTTGTGAGCGGGCCCGCCTGCCGGCGCGCCGGGGCGCAGGCAGAGCGAAAGGGCCGAGCAGTATAGGAAGGCCTCTGTAGGGCATTTCACTATAAAGAGCAGGATATTTGGCGAGAAGTCTCGGCAAAAAACCTATTCACGGAGGGGCATTCCCCGTGTTTTCTCCACTGCAGTCAACAGGGCGGCTAACATAGCACCAAAACAGGGCATTACAAGCTCAACCAAAGACGCATGTCCTACGCCTTTTTCAGGAAGTGCCTGACAATCAGCACAAATTTTTCACCGTCCCCGGGCACGGTCTAAGCTTCAGGCAAGCAAGACGAAAATACGTAGCCGGGCTGAAGAATATGGGCGCATTGTGGCAATCGGAACCAACCAGCAAGGAAGCTCCCCCTGAATCTTTCGAAGAATCGCCTACGCCAAAAAGCCCCCGCCAACGTCATCTGTGGTGGCGGCTCGTGTGGCTGGTGCTACTGCTCGCCCTGATCGCGCTGGGTCTTGCTGTCGCCAAGGAATTGCAGACATCGCGCCTGCAGTCACGTGAGCTCAGTCAGCTCGCCTCGACCTTGACCTATTCCCTGCAACCGGGCCCCAGCGATGCAATCATCTACCCTGGCGACGGTCCCTTCGACCAACGCCTGGGCTACAGCGCTCTGGGGGAGTTCCTGCCGCGCCTGCTCAAGCGCGACTATGTGATCAGCGACCAGGTGCGTTTTTCGCCGGCGTTGATGGACTACACCGAACATGGCCTGTTCGTGCCCTATAAGGAGAAGATCCAGACCGGTCTGTCGATCACCGATTGCAAGGGCGATGTGCTCTACCAGTACCACTACCCGCAATACCTGTACCCGGACTTCGATGCCATCCCGCCGGTCATCGTCAACAGCCTGCTGTTCATCGAGAACCGCGACCTGCTCGACCCCAACGACCCCTATGCCAACCCCGCCGTGGACTGGCCGCGATTCGCCAAGGCCGCCTACAGCCAGGTGGCCAAGTACCTGGCATTGCCCGGCCAGTCGGCCGGTGGCAGCACCCTGGCCACCCAGTTGGAGAAATACCGCCACTCCCCCGACGGCCTGACCGTCTCGGGCAGCGAGAAAATCCGCCAGATGATTTCCGCCAGCGTGCGCGCCTACCAGGGCGGGCCGCAAACCCTCGAGGCACGCCAGCGCATCGTGCGCGACTACCTCAACAGTGTGCCGCTGTCGGCAGTGCCCGGCCACGGTGAGGTGCATGGCATGGCCGAGGGCCTGCGGGTCTGGTACGGCGCCGACTTCGCCCAGGTCAACCAGGCCCTGACTTCGACCGCCACCGACCCCGAGAGCATGGCTGCACGCGGCCTGGCCCTGCGCCAGGTGCTGTCGTTGATGATCGCCCAGCGCCGGCCGTCGCACTTCCTGTCCAGGGGGCGCAACGAGCTGGCCGAGCTGACCGACAGCCACATCCGCATCCTGGCCGCCGCCAACATCGTCGATCGCCCGACGGCCGATGCCGCACTGGCCAGCAAGGCCACCTTCCGCGACTGGGTCGCCCAGCCCACCATCGTGCCGATCGTCACCAACAAGGGCATCAGCGTCGCCCGCAGCCGCCTGTCACTGGCCCTGGCCCGGCCGCTGTACGACCTCGACCGCCTCGACCTGTCAGCCACCAGCACCCTGCAGTCCGACCTGCAAGGGCAGGTCAGCCAGTACCTCAAGGACCTTGCCAACCCGGAATTTGCCGCGAAGATCGGCCTGTTCGGCGAGCGCCTGCTGACACCCACCACCACCACCCAGGTGCGCTACAGCTTCACCCTGCTCGAACGCACCGCCAATGGCTCGCGGGTACGGGTGCAGACCGACAGCACCGACCAGCCGTTCGACATCAACGAAGGCAGCAAGCTGGAACTGGGCTCCACCGCCAAGCTGCGGGTATTGACCACCTACCTGGAAATCATCGCCGAACTGCACGACAAGTACGCCGATACCCCGGCTGCGGACCTCAAGAAAGTCGAGGTCGCGGAACTGGACTTCATCACCCGCTGGGCCATCGACTACCTGATCCAGAACAAGGACCGCAACATCACCGCCATGCTGGATGCGGCGCTCAACCGCAAGTACTCGGCCGGCCCCGGCGAAGCCTTCTTCACCGGCGGTGGCATGCACGTGTTCGCCAACTTCCGCAAAGAGGACAACAACCGCATCCCGACCCTCAAGGACGCGCTGCGCGAATCGATCAACCTGCCGTTCATCCGCCTGATGCGCGACCTGGTGCGCTACAGCACCTACCAGGCCCCGGGCAACAGCGCCAAGCTGCTCAGGGACGATAGCGAGCCGCGCCGCCAGGAGTACCTGGCCCGCTTCGCCGACAAGGAAGGCACCGATTACTTGCGCAGGTTCTGGAAAAAGTACCGCAACAAGACCTCGCAACAACGCCTGGACACCTTCATGGACAGCCTGCGGGTGACCCCGATCCGTCTGGCGGCCGTCCACCGCTACCTGTTCCCCGAAGCCGACCAGGCCACCTTCAACGCGTTCGTCCGCGCCCACCTGAAAAAGAACCTGGAGGAAACCAAGCGCAAGCCCACCAAGCAGGACACGGTGACCGACGGGCGCCTGGACGACATGTACTATGCCTATGGACCCGGCAAATTCGACCTGCCCGACCAGGGCTTCGTCGCCAAGGTCCACCCGCTGGACCTGTGGCTGCTGGGCTATCTGCTCAAGCATCCCAGCGCCAGCTTCCAGGACGCCGCCCAGGCCAGCCAGTTCGAGCGCCAGGAGGTCTACAGCTGGCTGTTCAAGAGCAAGCACAAGGGCGCCCGCGACAGCCGCATCCGCACCCTGGTGGAGATCGAGGCGTTTCTCGACATCCACCAGCGCTGGAAGCGCGTCGGCTACCCCTTCGATCACCTGGTACCGTCCCTGGCCACCGCCATCGGCAGCTCCGGCGACCGGCCGGCGGCCCTCGCCGAGCTGGTCGGGATCATTCAGAACGATGGCATCAAGCTGCCGACCCTGCGCATCGACACCCTGCACTTTGCCGCAGACACCCCGTACGAGACACGCCTGACCGGCGATCCGGACCTGGGTCAGCGGGTGCTCTCGGTGGAGGTCGCCCGGGCCCTGCGTGGCGCGCTGTCGCAAGTGGTCGATGCCGGTACCGCGCGGCGGGTGTCGGGCAGCTTCAAATTCAACGACGGCACCCCGATGGTGATGGGCGGCAAGACCGGCACCGGCGACAACCGTATCGAAAGCTTCGGCGCCGGCGGGCGCCTGATCGGTTCGAAGGCGATCAACCGTACCGCCACGTTCGTGTTTTTCCTCGGCGACAACCACTTCGGCACCCTCACCGCCTTCGTGCCGGGCCAGGCCGCCGAATCCTTCAAGTTCACCTCGGCCTTGCCGGTGCAGGTGCTCAAGGGCATGGCGCCGATCCTGATGCCCTACCTGCAGCCGGGCAGCCACACCCTGTGCAAATCGCCGCAGGTGGTGCAGCGCTAGTGGAAGCGCTTGGCAGTCGTATAGCTTTTGCTCCAGTAGCTGTTCTTCAGTGAATCAATACGGATGTGCTTGCCGGTACGGGGAGCGTGGATAAAACGCCCTTCGCCGATGTACAGGCCGACATGGCCGATCCGGCCCTGCCCATTGCGATTGAAAAATACCGCATCACCGCGCTTGAGCTGACTCTGCTTGATAGTGCGGGCACCGGACTTGAGCATCGCCGACGTGGTGCGTGGGATCTTGATATCGGCCTCGTTACGGAACAGGTAGACCAGCAGGCCACTGCAATCGAAGCCGCCCTTCACCGACATGCCCCCCCAACGGTAAGGCACGCCGATCAATTGGTGAGCGCGCTCGACCAAGCGATCGAGGTTGGCTTCCAGCTCTTGTCGCACGCTGTGCTCGCGAGCGCTCTTGGTAACCGGGAGTGTGGCCTGGGCAAAAAATGACAGGCCCCAGAGCAGCCCGATGAGAAAAATGGAACGTGCCACGGTGAAATACTCACAGATGAAAAAAACGTGGCAAATCTTAGGAGCGTTTTTCGGGTGTGTGGATCAAGGCAATCCGAGGTGTTTGTAGGAAAATCCTTAAGAATTCCTACACAAGCTCATCAATTCCCACGCACTTCATGAGAAATATTCCTATTCTCACGCTTGCCTTACGATATATCTTGAGTAATATCTAAAGATACATCTTACGCAAACGGAGATTCCCCATGCGTGAACACCACCCCCACCGTGACCACGGCGATCGCCACGACGGCTTCGAGCGTCGCCACAACCGCGAACGCGGTGACCGCGGCCCACGAGTGTTCGCCCCCGGCGACCTGAAACTGCTGCTGTTGTCGATGCTCGCCGAGCAGCCCTGCCACGGCTACGACCTGATCCGCCAGATCGAAACCCTGTTCGATGGCAGCTACAGCCCAAGCCCCGGCGTCATCTACCCGACCCTGACCTTCCTTGAAGAAAGCGAACTGATCATCGGCCAGGCCCACGGCAGCAAGAAGCGCTACAGCGTCACCCCGGCAGGGCTTGAGACCCTGAGTGAACAGGCCATTGCCCTGGATGGCGTGCGCATGCGCATCGAGGTCAGCAAACGCTCCCTGCGCGGGCACGACCGTCCGCAGGAAATCCACGAAGCGGTGCACAACCTGCGTCATGCCCTGCAGATGCACAGCGGCCGCTGGACCCCGGAAGAAATCGAGCGGGTGCGCAACCTGCTCAACACCACCGCCAAGGCCATCGTTGCAGGACCGGCTGCGGCCCCTACGGAGAAACCCGAATGAGTGCCAGCGAAACCAGCGCGATTCATCGCGTCAACCACGAAATCAAACACCGCCGCCTGGACGTGCTGCGGGTCACCGACCTGACCCCGCGCATGCGCCGCATCACCTTGGGCGGGCCGCAACTGCAGGGCTTCACCAGCATCGGCAGCGATGACCACGTCAAACTGATGTTCGCCTGCTCGGCAGAAGAACAGGCCGCACTGGACAACCTCGACTTCAGCCGCGACGGCCCTCGCCCGACCCTGCGCGAATACACACCACGGCGAATCGACCTTGTGGCCGGCGAACTGGATATCGATTTCGTCCTGCACGGCGACGGCCCTGCCTCCACCTGGGCGGCCCAGGCACAGGTCGGCCAGGTGCTGAACATTGCCGGCCCGCGCAGTTCGATGGTGGTTCCCGATAGCTTCGACAGCTACCTGCTGGTCGGTGATGAAACGGCGATTCCGGCCATTGCCCGGCGCCTGGAAGAGCTGCCGGCCACGCGCAAGGTGGTGGCGGTCATCGAGGTCGAAGATGCGCAGGAACAACAACAGTTGCAGACCCTGGCGCAACTGGAGGTGATCTGGGTGCAGCGGCATCGGCAGGATCTGCTTGAGGTACTCAAGGCGCTACCACTGCCAGCGGGCCGGCTCTACACCTGGGTCGCCCTGGAAAAAGCCCTGACTCGCAAGGCCAAGCGCCTGCTGATCGAGGAAAAGGGCGTGCCGGAGGATCTGATCAAGGCCGCCGCCTACTGGCGCCTCGACCCCAACGACGACGCCTGATCCGTCACCTTCAGGGTTGCGTCCTGGCCTTGGCCAGGCGCCCGCCCTGCCAATGATCCAGACCAAGCAACAGCAGGCCGATGGCGATGAAACCCAACAGGATCGCCAGGGCATTGACCAGCACCTGGGTAAAGCCCAGATTTGCCACATCGATGAACGGATAGGGATAGACCCCTATCGTGTGCCCGCGCAGCAGCACATAGGCGAAATACACCAGCGGATACAGCAGCCAGGTCAGCAGGTGCCTGAGCCGCAAGCTGCCCTTTTCCACACAGCACCACCAGTAGACGACGAACACCAGCGGCATGACATCGTGCAGCAACTCATCGGCCAGCCACTGCCAGCCCTCTGGCTGCCACAGGTGGCGCAACAGCAGGCTGTAGGCCAGACCGACCAGGACAATACTGGCGGTTACCCCGGACGCAGTCGCCGGGGCCAGAAAGAAGCGCCGTGCGCAGCCTTCCCTGCCGAACGCCGCATGGCTCAACACCACGGCCACCAGGGTGTTGCTCAACACGGTGAAATAACTGAAGAAATTGACCAGCCCCCCAAGCAGGCTGGCCTGCTCCTGCCAGCGCACCCAGAACACCAGGTACATCTGGATCGCCAGGGCACCCCAGCCCAGGCAGGCGGCCAGGCCAATGATGCCTGCGCGGCGTATCACCGCTTCAGCGACCGCGCTGCAGCTTGAGGTACAGGCGCTCGACCTTTTCCCGCGCCCAGGGCGTGCGCCGCAGGAAAGTCAGGCTCGACTTGATGCTCGGGTCGCTCTTGAAGCAGCGAATGTCGATGCGCTGCGCCAGCCCTTCCCATTGGTAGTGCGCCACCAACGCGGTGAGGATCTGCTCCAGGGTCACGCCATGCAGCGGATCGGGATTGGCGGTGGTCATGCCTGTGCTCCAGCAAATCAAAGGTGCGCACCTTAGCCTAGGGACGGCTTGCAAGTCTTCAGACTTTTTACAATCAAGGCGCGGATAACCGACATTCTAGTGTGGGCAAGGGCTCTAGTCAGCGGGTGGCGTTTAATTCACTTGTGCAATGTTATACTGTATCAATATCAGAACACTGCCAAGGAACCTTGCTGCCCATGCGTCACCTGCCCCTGCGACTCTCTCCCCTCGCCGCTACCCTCTGGTTCGTCTCGCCGCTGAGCCAGGCACTGGAGCTGGAAACCCAGGTCATCACCGCCAACCCGCTGGGCAACAGCGAGCTGGCCGCGCCTACCAGCGTGCTCGAAGGCGACGACTTGACCCTGCAACAAAAAGGCAGCCTCGGCCAGACCCTGAACAACCAGCCCGGCGTCGCCTCGACCTGGTTCGGCCCCGGCGCCAGCCGCCCGGTGATTCGTGGCCTGGATGGCGACCGCATTCGTATCCTGCGCAACGGCGTCGGCGCCCTGGATGCCTCGTCGCTGTCCTATGACCACGCCGTACCGCTGGACCCGGCGACGGTCGAGCGCATCGAAATCGTCCGCGGCCCTGCCGCCCTGCTCTACGGTGGCAACGCCATTGGCGGCGTGGTCAACAGCTTCGACAACCGCATTCCCACCGCGCCCGTCGAGGGTATCCATGGCACTGGTGAACTGCGCTATGGCGGCGCCGACACCACCCGCAGCAGCGCCGGCAAGCTGGAAGCCGGCGATGGCAACTTTGCCCTGCACCTGGACGCCAACAGCCGGCAGTTCAACGATCTGCGCATTCCCGGCTACGCCCGCAGTGCCAAGGTCCGCGACGCCGACGAGCCGGGCAGCAAGCATCGCCTGGAGAATAGCGACGGCCGCCAGGATGGCGGAGCCATTGGCGGTGCCTACCATTGGGATCATGGTTACACCGGCCTTTCCTACAGCCGCTACGACGCCAACTACGGCTCGGTGGCCGAGCCTGGCGTGCGCCTGGACATGCAGCAGGACCAGTACGGCTTCGCCTCCGAACTGCGCGATCTGGAAGGGCCCTTCAGTGCACTGAAGTTCGACGTGGGCTACACCGACTATCAGCACCGCGAGCTGGAAGGCGGCGAGGTGCATACCACCTTCAAGAACAAGGGCTATGAAGCCCGGGTCGAAGCCCGGCACCAGCCCCTGGGGCCGGTTGAAGGCGTGATCGGTGCCCAGGTCAGCCGCAGTGAGTTTTCCGCCCTGGGCGAAGAAGCCTTCGTACCGCAAACCGATACCGACAGCCTGGCGCTGTTCATGCTTGAACAATGGCAAGCCAGTGAACGCCTGAGCCTGAGCCTTGGCGGGCGTCTGGAGCACACCCGGGTCGACCCCGACAGCCTGGGCAGCGAGCGCTTCGCCCATGCTGACAGCGCCAGCAGCTTCACCGCCGCCAGCCTGTCGTCCGGGGCGGTCTTTGAGCTGACGCCGATCTGGTCGCTGGCCGCTACCCTCGGCTACACCGAACGCGCCCCGACCTTCTACGAGCTGTATGCCAATGGCGTCCATGTCGCCACCGGCACCTACGAGGTCGGCGATCCGGGGCTGGGCAAGGAGAAGGCGATCTCCAGCGATCTGGCCCTGCGCTTCGACAACGGCGTGCACAAAGGCAGCGTCGGCGTGTTCTACAGCCATTTCCGCAACTACATCGGCCTGCTGGCCAGCGGCAACCTGCGCGAAGGCCATGACCATGGCCATGACGACCACGACCACGATCACGACCATGAGCACGCCGCTGACGTGCCCGAGTACCTGTACCAAGGCGTGCGCGCACGCTTCTACGGCATCGAGGCCCAGGACCGCTGGCAACTGGCGCAGAACCGCTATGGCAGCTTCGCCCTGGAGTTGTCCGGCGACTACACCCGGGCCAGGAACCTGGACAGCGGCGAAGACCTGCCACGCATCGCCCCGCTGCGCCTGAACAGCGGCCTGCTGTGGGAGATGGACCGCTGGCAGGCACGCGTCGATGTGCAACACGCCAGCGCCCAGCACCATAAGCCGGCCAACGAAACCAGCACCGATGGCTACACCACACTGGGCGCCAGCCTTGGCTACCGCTTCGACATCGGCCAGAGCCAGTGGCTGGCCTTCGTCCGTGGCGAGAACCTCACCGACCAGACTGTGCGCTACGCAAGCTCTATCCTGCGCGACATCGCCCCGGCGCCGGGACGCAGCGTCGAGTTCGGCTTGCGCACCAGCTTCTGATCTGTGGGAGCGGGCTTGCCCCGCGATGCGATGCGACTGATACGGCGCAATCGCGGGGCAAGCCCACTCCTACCCCCACAAGGCAGGTGTTCACACAGGCACTGTTACCGATCCGGCAACGGTGCCTCTCGTTGAATTGACTTTTTTTCTTACAAATTCAGCTATATCCTCCCCGCCGCAAGCTGAACCGCTTCAGTTCATTCCCCTTCAGCTTTATCGCCGACGTTCATAGAACCCGGCGCACTTGCCGTTTTTTCCATAATCAAAAGATAGCGCTATCTCATGCCTCAGATTCATCGTTTCCGCTTTTCACTGTTCTCCGGCCTGGCCATCGCCAGCCTTGCCCCCTGCACCCAGGCCGCTGCGCTGTTGGCCAGCGACTCCCCCTGGATGCTCGGCGACTGGGGCGGCACCCGCACGGAGCTGGCGGAACGCGGCTACGACTTCACCCTGGGCTACACCGGCGAGATGGGCGCCAACCTGCATGGCGGCTATGACGACGACAAGACGGCACGCTACAGCGACCAGTTCACCTTCGGCACCCACCTGGACCTGCAGAAGATCCTCGACTGGCACGATGCCGAGTTCCAACTGACAGTGACCGAGCGCAACGGCAATAACATCAGCAACGACCGCATCAACGACCCGCGGGTCGGCGGGTTCACCTCCGCCCAGGAAGTCTGGGGCCGCGGCCAGACCTGGCGGCTGACCCAGATGTGGATCAAGCAGAAATACTTCGATGGCGCCCTGGATGTGAAATTCGGCCGCTTCGGCCAGGGCGAGGACTTCAACAGCTTCCCCTGCGACTTCCAGAACCTGGCGTTCTGCGGCTCCCAGGTGGGCAACTGGGCCGGCGACATCTGGTACAACTGGCCGGTCAGCCAGTGGGCGCTGCGGGTCAAGTACAACCTCACCCCCGAACTCTATGCGCAGATCGGCGCCTACGAGCAGAACCCCTCGAACCTTGACCGTGACAACGGCTTCAAGCTCAGCGGCAGCGGCACCGAGGGTGCCGTATTCCCGGTCGAACTGGTCTGGAGCCCACGGGTAGCGGGCCTGAAAGGGGAATATCGCGCCGGTTACTACTACAGTAATGCCAAGGCAACTGATGTCTACAAGGACAGCAACGACCAACCGGCAGCACTGAGCGGCCAGGCCTATCGCAGCAGCTCGAGCAAGCATGGCATGTGGCTGGGTGCCCAGCAGCAGCTGACGTCGCTGGCCTCCGACCACTCCCGTGGCCTGAGCGTATTTGCCAACGCCACGTTGCACGACAAGAAGACCAATGCCATCGACAACTATGTTCAGGCAGGTGTGGTGTACAAGGGGCCCTTCGATGCCCGCGCCCGGGACGACATCGGTTTCGCCCTCGCCCGCGTGCACGTCAACCCCGCCTACCGCAAGAACGCCCAGGCCATCAACCAGGCCCTGGGCCTGGACGACTACGACAATCCCGCCTACCGGCCGGTGCAGGACACCGAGTACAGCGCCGAGCTGTATTACGGCATCCACGTCACCGACTGGCTGACCGTGCGCCCGAACCTGCAGTACATCCGCCACCCCGGTGGCGTGGACCAGGTCGATGACGCGCTGATCGGTGGACTCAAGATCCAGAGCAGCTTCTGAACCCTTACTGATTGAACGGGCCCTGCCCTGACCTTTTTTGACCTAACGGAGAACACACGATGAGCACAGAAGGTGCCTTGAGTAGAACCCGCTGGCTGCCGCGCCTGATTGGCGCGCTGTTGCTGCTGATGGGACTGGCCCTGCTGGCAGGTGGCATCAAACTGAGCCAGCTCGGCGGCTCGCTGTATTACCTGATCGCCGGTATCGGCTTCGCCCTGGCCGGCATCCTGTTGCTGGCCCTGCGACGCAACGCCCTGGGCCTGTATGGCCTGGTGCTGCTGGGCAGCACCCTGTGGGCACTGTGGGAAGTCGGCCTGGACTGGTGGCAACTGGTGCCGCGCCTGGCCCTGTGGTTCGCCCTGGGTGTGGTGCTGTTGTTGCCCTGGGCCCGTCGCCCGCTGCTCGGCAACCCGTCGAAGGTCAACACCGGCCTGCTGAGCCTGGCCGTGGTGCTGTCGGGGGCCACCGCCGTGGCCAGCCAGTTCACCCACCCAGGCGAGGTCAAAGGTGAGCTGGGCCGCGACACCACCGAGTTCGCCAGCAACGCGCCGCAGATGCCCGACGGCGAGTGGCAGGCCTATGGCCGGACCGAATACGGCGACCGCTACTCGCCGCTGCGCCAGATCACCCCGCACAACGTGCACCGGCTCGAAGAAGCCTGGCGCATCCGCACCGGCGACCTGCCGACCGACAACGACCCGGTGGAGCTGACCAACCAGAACACCCCGCTCAAGGTCAACGGCATGCTCTATGCCTGCACCGCCCACAGCAAGGTGCTGGCCCTGGACCCGGACACCGGCGCCGAAATCTGGCGCTTCGACCCGCAGATCAAGAGCCCGGTGGGCTTCAAGGGCTTTGCCCATATGACTTGCCGTGGCGTCTCGTACTATGACGAGAACAGCTACGTCAGCATGGACGGCAGCCCCGCACCGAAGATCACCGATGCCGGCATGGCCGTGGCTCGCGCCTGCCCGCGCCGCCTGTACCTGCCCACCGCCGACGCCCGCCTGATCGCCCTGAACGCCGACACCGGCAAGGTCTGTGAAGGTTTCGGCAACCAGGGCGTGATCGACCTGACCACCGGCATCGGCCCGTTCACCGCGGGCGGCTACTACTCCACGTCGCCGGCGGCAATCACCCGCAGCCTGGTCATCATCGGTGGTCATGTCACCGACAACGAGTCGACCAACGAGCCTTCCGGCGTGATCCGCGCCTATGACGTGCACGACGGCCACCTGGTGTGGAACTGGGACAGCAACAACCCGGATGAAACCGCGCCCCTGGCGCCCGGCAAGACCTACAGCCGCAACTCGGCCAACATGTGGTCGCTGGCCAGCGTCGACGAAAAACTCGGCATGGTCTACCTGCCCCTGGGCAACCAGACCCCGGACCAGTGGGGCGCCGACCGTACCCCGGGCGCGGAGAAATTCAGCGCCGGCATCGTCGCCCTTGACCTGGCCAACGGCAAGGTCCGCTGGAACTACCAGTTCACCCACCACGACCTGTGGGACATGGATGTCGGCAGCCAGCCGACCCTGGTCGACATGAAGACCGACGACGGTGTGAAACCGGCGCTGATCGCCCCGACCAAGCAGGGCAGCCTGTACGTCCTGGACCGTCGCGACGGCACCCCGATCGTGCCGATCCGCGAAATCCCGGCCCCGCAAGGCGCGGTCGAAGGTGACCACACCGCACCGACCCAGGCCCGTTCGGACCTCAACCTGCTGGGCCCGGACCTGACCGAACAGGCCATGTGGGGCGCCAGCCCGTTCGACCAGATGCTGTGCCGCATCCAGTTCCGCGAGCTGCGCTACGAAGGCCAGTACACCCCGCCGTCGCTCCAGGGCAGCCTGGTCTACCCGGGTAACGTCGGCGTGTTCAACTGGGGCAGCGTCTCGGTCGACCCGGTACGCCAGCTGCTGTTCACCAGCCCCAACTACATGGCCTTCGTGTCGAAGATGGTGCCACGCGCCGAAGTGGCCGCCGGCAGCAAGCGCGAAAGCGAAACCAGCGGCGTGCAGCCCAACACCGGGGCGCCGTACGCAGTGATCATGCACCCGTTCATGTCGCCGCTGGGCGTACCGTGCCAGGCACCGTCCTGGGGGTATGTGGCCGGTATCGACCTGCTGACCAAGAAGGTGGTGTGGAAGCACAAGAACGGTACCAGCCGTGACAGCTCACCGATCCCGATCGGCCTGCCCATCGGCGTACCGAGCATGGGCGGCTCCATCGTCACCGCCGGTGGCCTGGGCTTCCTGAGCGGTACCCTGGACCAGTACCTGCGTGCCTATGACACCAATACCGGCAAGGAACTGTGGAAATCGCGCCTGCCGGCCGGTGGCCAGGCCACGCCGATGACCTACACCGGCAAGGACGGCAAGCAGTATGTGCTGGTGACCGCCGGTGGCCATGGCTCGCTGGGGACCAAAATGGGCGACTACATAATCGCTTACAAACTGGCCGAGTAAGTCTTCGCGGGGCAAGCCCGCTCCTACACTTGTAGGAGCGGCGGTGCGACGATTCGACTTGCCCCGCGATCGTCCCTCCCACCATTGAAACCACCCCCTCCCCGCCCCATCTAAGCACCATAGTCATTTATGCAGGTGCCCCATGAGCGATCAGCAGGATCTACCCGAACATCCCGAGGACCACGCCGAAGTCGAGCATCTGGAAGCCTCCGAACACAGCGGGCGGCACCTGGCCCTGCCCGGCCAGCAATTGCCCGACAAGGTCTATATCATCCCGATCCACAATCGCCCGTTCTTCCCGGCGCAGGTGCTGCCGGTCATGGTCAATGAAGAACCCTGGGCCGAAACCCTGGATCTGGTCGCCAAGACCCCGCATCACTCCCTGGCGCTGTTCTACATGGACACCCCGCCGGAAGACCACCGCCATTTCGACACCTCGGCCCTGCCGCTGTACGGCACCCTGGTCAAGGTTCACCACGCCAGCCGCGAGAACGGCAAGCTGCAGTTCGTCGCCCAGGGCCTGACCCGAGTACGCATCCGCACCTGGCTCAAGCACCATCGCCCGCCCTACCTGGTCGAGGTCGAATACCCGCATCAGCCAAGCGAGCCGACCGACGAGGTCAAGGCCTACGGCATGGCCCTGATCAATGCGATCAAGGAGCTGCTGCCGCTCAATCCGCTGTACAGCGAAGAGCTGAAGAACTACCTCAACCGCTTCAGCCCCAATGACCCCTCGCCCCTGACCGACTTCGCCGCCGCCCTGACCTCGGCCACCGGCAACCAGTTGCAGGAAGTGCTCGACTGCGTGCCCATGCTCAAGCGCATGGAGAAGGTCCTGCCGATGCTGCGCAAGGAGGTCGAGGTCGCCCGTCTGCAGAACGAGATCTCCGCCGAAGTGAACCGGCAGATCGGCGAGCACCAGCGTGAGTTCTTCTTGAAAGAGCAGCTCAAGGTCATCCAGCAGGAACTGGGCCTGACCAAGGACGACCGCAGCGCTGACCTTGAGCAGTTCGAACAGCGCCTGAAGGGCAAGACCCTGCCGCCCGCGACGCAAAAGCGCATCGATGAAGAAATGGGCAAGCTGGCGATCCTGGAAACCGGCTCGCCGGAATACGCCGTCACCCGCAACTACCTGGAATGGGCCACCGCCCTGCCCTGGGGCGTATACGGCAAGGACAAGCTCGACCTCAAGCATGCACGCAAGGTCCTCGACCAGCACCATGCCGGGCTCGACGACATCAAGGAACGGATCCTCGAGTTTCTCGCCGTCGGCGCCTGGAAAGGCGAAATCAGCGGCTCCATCGTCCTGCTGGTCGGCCCACCCGGGGTGGGCAAGACCAGCATCGGCAAATCCATCGCCGAGTCCCTGGGGCGGCCGTTCTATCGCTTCAGTGTCGGTGGCATGCGCGACGAGGCCGAGATCAAGGGCCATCGCCGTACCTACATCGGCGCCCAGCCGGGCAAACTGGTACAGGCGCTCAAGGACGTCGAGGTGATGAACCCGGTGATCATGCTCGACGAGATCGACAAGATGGGCCAGAGCTACCAGGGCGACCCGGCGTCGGCCCTGCTGGAAACCCTGGATCCGGAACAGAATGTCGACTTCCTCGATCACTACCTGGACCTGCGCCTGGACCTGTCCAAGGTGCTGTTCGTGTGCACCGCCAACACCCTGGACGCAATCCCGGGCCCGCTGCTCGACCGCATGGAAGTGATCCGCCTGTCCGGCTACATCACCGAAGAAAAACTGGCGATCGCCAAGCGCCACCTGTGGCCCAAGCAGCTGGACAAGGCCGGCGTGGCCAAGACCAGCCTGAGCATCAGCGACAGCGCCCTGCGCACCGTGATCGAAGGCTATGCCCGCGAGGCCGGCGTTCGCCAGTTGGAAAAGCAACTGGGCAAGCTGGTACGCAAGGCTGTGGTACAGCTGCTGGAAGACCCCGGGAAAAAGATCAAGATTGCTCCCAAGGACCTCGAAGCCTCGCTGGGCATGCCGGTGTTCCGCAGCGAACAGGTGCTCTCAGGTAAAGGCGTGATCACCGGCCTTGCCTGGACCAGCATGGGCGGCGCCACCCTGCCGATCGAGGCGACACGCATCCACACCCTCAACCGCGGCTTCAAGCTGACCGGCCAGCTGGGCGAGGTAATGAAAGAGTCAGCCGAAATCGCCTACAGCTACGTCAGCGCCAACCTCAAGCAGTACGGCGGTGATCCGACCTTCTTCGACCAGGCCTTCATTCACCTGCACGTGCCGGAGGGCGCTACACCCAAGGACGGACCGAGCGCCGGGGTGACCATGGCCAGTGCCCTGCTATCGCTGGCCCGCGACCAGGCGCCGAAGAAAGGCGTGGCCATGACCGGCGAGCTGACCCTGACCGGCAAGGTGCTGGCCATTGGCGGGGTGCGCGAGAAGGTCATTGCCGCACGGCGGCAGAAAATCTACGAATTGATCCTGCCGGAAGCCAACCGAGGGGATTTCGAAGAGCTGCCCGACTACCTCAAGGAGGCCTTGACCGTGCACTTTGCCAAGCGCTTCAGCGATGTGGCAAAGGTGTTGTTCAACTGAAGTCTTCCTCAAAGCAGGCGCGGGCGTTGAAGGCCCGCGCCCCTGCTTGACGGCGCTTGAGTCGCGCTCACCGCTGATACTGGGCCAACGTGCGGCCCATCTGCGACGCGCTTTGTTCGATCGTCTTCCACAGCCCCACAAACCGACCGAAGTAGATTGCGAAGCGTGCCAGTTGCTGGCCCGTGGTAATGCGCTGAAGCTGATCATTCGACGCATCGATGTAGGCTGTGAGGCTTTGCCAGGCGGAATGAACATGAGAAGAAGCGGTCAGCACGTCCCTGAGCAATTGCTCCATGTTCTGCAGTTTTTCCGAGAGCTCCCGGGTCCGCGTCTGCATCCTCGCCAGTGCCAACTTGGCCCCGATGAGGAATGGGGTCGTTGGTTGATTGGATCGGCCAAATGCATTGACCTTTCTCGTGACCGCAGGAATGATCTGCAGCCTGGCTTCGTCGCGAAACCGATTGCTCTCGACGCGGACACGCTCGAGCTGCCGGGTGTATTCCTTCAATTGCCCCTTGAGTTTAGTCATCTGGTTCGGCAAGGACGTCACAATCGTCCGGTCGGCCGCGCTGAGCGGGAGCAACTTTCCGTCCAGCAAGGCGTCCCAGGCTTCACGTTGCTTGCCCAATGCCTTGGTGTGTGCACACACATCCAGAATGACAGCCCCTGAACGATTGATGTTACCGGCGACCGTTGCCAAGATGTCTGCCAACTGCAGGTTCTTTTCGAACAACACTTCCCAGCTGGTCGCGTGGCTTTTCACCTGGCGAAAGAATGTCACCATGCTGTTGTTGCTAAGTTCAGGACTCAACGCCGAGAAATAAACGTCCAGTATCCTGGAGTCCAATGCCCCTCCCCCTGCACCAATCCACTGGGAAATACCAGCGGGCGAGCCCGGCAAGGCCCCCGCATAGGCGACATAGGCATTGAGGCTGCGAACGTGTGCTGGCGACAAACTCAGGGCGCCTGTGTCCAGCCCTGATGCCATTGCGCTCAGCAACGCCTCAGGAAGACTCGAAGCTTGCGTTTGCCAGGTTTTATCCAGCGCTGCATTTGTAGTCATTCGCTCGTCACTCCTGCACATCCAGCCCCTGCGCCTGCCCCTCCCTATACAAAGGGGCAGGTCGCAAGATGAAACGCAACGGTGGTTAAAAGGCCTGGCGAATCTTCACGACAATGTCTTGCACATAACCAACCAGTTCACTCAGCCGCTGGTTAAACGACTGTCCCTGTTCGAAGCTGTTCAACTTCATCCGGCGCAACTCATTACCCAACGTCTCCAACTGCACACGGATCTTGCGCATTTCAGCCAGCCATTCCTGGCGCATTGGACTCAGCGCTGAATACTCCGAGAGCGCCTGCAGATTGGCCTGTACCTGTTTCGCCCGTTGTTCCGTTTCACGTAGTTCGACGATCAACTCGCTCACTTCAGCGCGTAGCGCCCGGCGCTGGTCTTGAAGCCGCGAATATTGGATGCCTTGCTGCACGCCCTCCATCAGTTTGCCCAGCGCCTCCAATGCCTGCTCGATCGCTACGGCGGCACCAGCCGTTGTGGCGCCCTGAGCGACCAGGCCCTGAAGCTGTTCAACCGTTGGTAATTTGCCTTGGAACAGCTGTTCAATTCCATTGGCCTCAAACACACCAATGGCCTTTTCAAGCTCGGCAAGGTTTTCGCGTTTACCGTTGAGCGTATCGGTTAGCGCTTGCAACTTGCTGGCCAGCCGCTCCTGAGTTTCCAGGTAACTTGCCTGGTCACGGCTCGCGTCATAGACCGGCAGGCTGGCGATGGCCTTCGACGCCGTCGTCACCCCAGAAACAACGACATCAAGTGCTGTAGCGATCTTGTTTTTTGAGGTCTGCAATTCCTCAAGGAAAAATTCCTGTTCTTCAGGGTCTTCCTGGCTATCTCGAATCTCTTCAAGCAGCTCATCAATTCGGTGTGACCTGATGGTGACCGCAAGCACTTCCGCGTTTTTGGCCAAACTGTCAACATAGTGCCTAAATCCCTTGCAGTGCCGTTCAACCGATTCATGCAACAACGGCAAAAACGCGAGCGCACGCTGCTCCCATAGCGTTGAATAGGCAGACACCGCCGCCAAGAGCACATCGATGTTCGGGGCTTTAAGCCCAGTATTCAAAGTAACAACATTGTCATTCATGAGGGTATATCCTTACTTGGCGGCTGCAGCGTCATCAAAGACACGGTTCATATGCTGGGCAAACGTCTCTATGTCTTTCCACTGGCCAATGAAGCGCTTGAAAAATATCGCGAACTTGAACAGAGCCTGATTGGTCTCAATACGCTGCAGGTGTTCAATCGATGTATCGATGTAAACGCCAATCAACTGCCAGGCCGATTGCAGGTGGGAGGAGGCGGTCACCACGTCCCTGAGTCGAGTATCCAGCTGTCCCATTTGAGTACCGAGCTCTTCCACCAGCCCCTCCAACCGAACCGACGCCTTGATTTTCTGGCTGAGCTCTGCGCGCTGGCCCTGCAGCTTGTTACGCTCCTTGCGTACTTTCGCCGCCTTGCTGCCATAGATACCGCCGGTTATTGCCGCGCCCAGCGCCCCTGCAGCCAGGCCACTGAGCGCTGCTTTGACATACTGGTCATACTCGGCTTCAAGCCGTTTGATTTCATTGTCCAGCGCTGCCAGATCTTCGCGATGCTGCTGTACTGTCCCGCTCGCCTTCTGCCGCTTGATCGCCTGGTTTTTTACCGCAACCAAGGGGATCAGTTGTTCACGCGCGGTATCACGAAACTGTTCGGTTTCTTCACGTACAGCGCTCACGCGCCGAGCAAAAAGGTCCACGTCTTCACGCAATACCTCCATATAGTCAACCAGGTCCAGGACCCTGCGCCTGTCGTCCAGCCCCAGGTTGAGCGCTTTGTCGAACTTGATGGTTTCCCAGGCATCCCTGCGCCTGCCCAGCGCACGGCTGTTTTCGAGAATGCCCAATATCTCGTCGCCGGTGGTATTGATGCCATTGGCACTGGCGGCCAACTCGAAGCCCAGTTTCTTGCTATTGTCGGCAAGTACCGTCCAACTGCGCCCGTGCTTCTGCAACTGCTTGTGCATCGCCTCCATCTTGCTCGGCATCAGATCCGGTTCATTGATGGTGGAATAGCCCAACCAGCGAATTACCGCATCCTGGGCAACAGGAAGCTGGAAGGTATAGTTGGCATACTTGTTAAGGGTGACAATATGCTCTCGCGTCAGCGTCAACCCCCCCTCGTCGGGACCATCACGCTCCGCCATTGCTTGAATAAGATTTCCAGGTAGTTGCTCAGCCTCACTCTGCAATGTGTCAAAATTGAACTGTGTAGTGCTCATAACCACGTCCCTGTTAAAACGCCAACCCGGCGGGGACCTTCAAACTAATACTGCTGCGAAGTGCCCTGCAGAGGGCAGGCTTTCCAGAAAGCCAATGCCAGCCTGACAGTCAGGATTGTCGATGAACATCAATTACAAGCTGTTGGTCCTTGGCCTGTCACTCCTGACAGCCTGTTCACAAACGCCGAGCAAACACGACAACGTCGTGTTGGAAAAAGCGAGCCAGTGCCCTGTGCACCTGCAGACCGGCCAGACCCTCACCCTGACCCTGCCCAGCAATCCCAGCACCGGCTATCGCTGGCTGGTGCAGAACCCGGCCGCCAGCATCCTGCGCAGCCTCGGCCCCGAGGTCTACAGCCATCCGGAAGACGCCGGCGTAGTCGGCAGTGCCGGGCAATCGATGTGGCGCTTCCAAGCCCAGGCAGCAGGGGAAGGTCATCTGCTGCTGGTCTACCAGCAGCCCTGGGCACCGGAAGTACGTCCGGCACAGACCTTCGACTGCGTCATCACGGTGAAGTAGCGGCGCTGGTCACCCAGGCCATGCATCTGCCGGACAGTTTGGCTAAAATGCCCGCCTTTTAACGCCCAACGCCTGGATCGACCCGTGAGCAAAGAACCCGACCGCCTATTCGCCCAGCCGCTTGGCCAGGTGCCCGACTTCGCTTTCAACGAAGACGTGGTGCGGGTATTCCCGGACATGATCAAGCGCTCGGTGCCCGGTTACCCGACCATTGTCGAGAACCTGGGCGTGCTCGCGGCCCAGTTCGCCCAGCCCGGCACCGCGCTGTATGACCTGGGCAGTTCCCTCGGCGCCGTGACCCAGGCCCTGCGCCGCCATGTGCGCAGCGAAGGTTGCCGGGTCATTGCCGTGGACAACTCCGCCGCCATGGTCGAGCGCTGCCGCCAGTACCTCACCGCCCAGGACTCGATGTTCCAGGAGCTGCTGCCGGTTGAAGTGATCGAAGGCGATATTCTCGCCCTGGACTTCCAGCCGGCCTCGGTAGTGGCGATGAACTTCACCCTGCAATTCATCGCCCCCGAGCAGCGCCTGGCCTTGCTCGGCAACATCCGCCGGGCGCTGCTGCCGGGCGGCGCGCTGATCCTCTCGGAGAAGCTGCGCTTCGTTGATGCCGAGGAACACGCGCTGCTCACCGACCTGCATGTGGCCTTCAAGCGTTCCAATGGCTACAGCGAACTGGAAATTGCCCAGAAGCGCAGCGCCATCGAGAACGTGATGAAACCCGACAGCCTCGAAGAACACCGCGAGCGCCTGCTGGCCGCCGGTTTCTCCAAGGTCGTGCCCTGGTTCCAATGCCTTAACTTTGCCTCGTTGATTGCCCTGCCATGATTGATCTGACTCCCCTGGTTCGCCGTCTGGCGGGCACCCCCCTGGCGCAATGGTCCCAAGGCCTGCAAGCGCAACTCGACGCCAAGATGGAGAAAGGTCACGGCGACCTGGAACGTTGGCAGAATGCTCTGGACGCCTTGCCGGCGCTGGTGCCGAGCGAGGTCGACCTGGTCAACGGGCTGAACCTCGATTGCGACTGCGACAGCCAAACCCGCGAACGCATGCGCCAGGCGCTGATGGGCCTGGCGCCCTGGCGCAAGGGGCCTTTCGACCTGTTCGGCGTGCACGTGGATACCGAGTGGCGTTCGGACTGGAAATGGTCGCGGGTCGCCCCGCACCTGGATCTCAAGGGCAAGCGCGTGCTGGATGTCGGTTGCGGCAATGGCTACTACCAGTGGCGCATGCTCGGTGCCGGCGCCGACAGCGTGATCGGCGTCGACCCCAACTGGCTGTTCTTCTGCCAGTTCCAGGCCGTGCAGCGCTACCTGCCGGAACTGCCCGCCTGGCACCTGCCCTTCGCCCTGGAAGACCTGCCGGCCAACCTCGAAGGGTTCGACACCGTGTTCTCCATGGGGGTGTTCTACCACCGCCGTTCGCCCATCGAGCACCTGCTGGCGCTCAAGGACTGCCTGGTCAAGGGGGGCGAGCTGGTGCTCGAAACCCTGGTGATCGAAGGTGACGAACACCAGGTACTGGTGCCCGAGGACCGCTACGCACAAATGCGCAACGTCTGGTTCCTGCCCTCGGTGCAGGCCCTGGAGCGCTGGCTGCGCCGCGCCGGCTTCAGCGAGGTGCGCTGCGTCGATGTCAGTGTCACCAGCATCGAGGAACAGCGCAGCACCGAGTGGATGCGTTACCAGTCGCTCAGCGACTTCCTCGACCCGGCCGACCACAGCCGCACCATCGAAGGCTTGCCTGCGCCGCGCCGCGCGGTGATGGTGGCGCGCAAATAAAACAGGCGCCCGAGCGGGCGCCAAAGTTCACCTTTTCCAAAGGAGCGGAGCGTCAAAGGTGAATGCAGCTATTCCTTGACCACCTGCTGCCGGGCCTCGTCCTCCTTCTGTACATCGGCAGCGGCGAACGCCTGGTCCTTCTTGCCGTGGATCTGTTCCTGGGTCAGGCGAAAGTTCTCCCAGAACTGCTTCGAACGCTCCGCGCCGCCTTCGGCCAGGGCGGCGCTGCTGCCCAGGGCCAGAATGCCTACCAGCACATACTTGGTCAGGCTCATGTTGCTCACCTCGTGATTGAATGTCGGGACAGTTCAATCTTACGGAGCGCAAGCTAACGGCAAGGTGAGCCAGACATTACAGTGTTGCAAGAAAGGCCCTACAGCACAGACAGCGGGTACTCGACGATCAGGCGCACCTCGTCCAGGTCCGACTCGAAGGCCGTGGCCCGCGTGGTGGCCTGACGCAGCCGCAGCGACAGGTCCTTGAGACTGCCCGTCTGCACCACGTAGCGCGCCTCGATATCCCGCTCCCAGCGTTTCTGGTCGGTCAGCGGGTTGCCGTCGGCATCGCGGCGCATGTACACGCTGTTGGCGTCGGAATAGTCGATGCCGCTGCCTCGGCCGTAGCGGGTCATGAAGCTCAGCCCGGGCACGCCGTAGCTGGCCATGTCCAGGTCGTAGCGCAGCATCCAGGAGCGCTCCTTGGGCGCGTTGAAATCGCTGTACTGGATCGAGTTGTCGAGGAAGATCGAGTCGGACTGGCGCAGGTAGTCGAAGTCGTCGTCGCCCTGATTGCGCTGGTGAGACAAGGCCAGGGTATGGGCACCATAGGTGAACCCGGCCCGCACGCTCCAGATGTTGTTGTCGAAGGCACCCAACAGTTGCTGGCCCTGATCCTTGGCCTTGTAGTAATTGAAACTGGCGAAGGTGCTGAGCAGGTCGCTGATCGGGTAGTTGTAACTGGCACCGCCGTAGTACTGGTCCCAGGCGTCCTTCAAGCGGCTGCTGTAGAGGCTCAGTCTGAGGTGGTCGGTGAACTGGTAGTCGCCGCCAATATAGCCCAGCCAGGGTGAGTCGACAGGGCCGCCATAAAAGCTCACGAAGCCGTCACGGTTGTTGCTCGACAGCGGCTGGCTCATCGCATGCAAGCGTCCGCCCTGCACTTTCAGCCCTTCAAGCGTGGTGTTTTCCAGCGTCCACCCAGTAAAGCTCTCGGGGAGCAGGCGCGAATCGCCATAGTGCACCACCGGGGTCGTGGGGAAGACGTCGCCAACCTTGATGTCCGTGTCGAACAGCCGCGCCTTGAGCGCGCCTCCCAGCTTGCTGAAGTTGCTTGCCGCATGGCCGTCGCTGTCGACCGGCAACATGTCGAATGAGCTACGACCGCCGTTGCGGCCATCGCCGGTATCGAGCTTGAGCCCCAGCATGGCATAGGCATCCAGGCCGAAACCGACCGTACCCTGGGTGTAGCCCGACTCGAAGCGGGCGATAAAGCCCTGGGCCCAGGCCTCGGCGTAGCCGGCCTTGCCGGTGGGTGATTCGCCCCCTTTGCGGTAATCGCGGTTGAAATAGAAGTTGCGGCTGAGCACAGAAAGACTGCTGTCTTCGACGAACCCGTTCGACTCGGTAGCTGCATTGCTTACCGTACAACTGGCCAGGGCCAGGACGCCGGTAACACAGGCTGTGGTTTTATTCACCATCTTCAACTCCTGATTATTGGCAGAAAACGCATGGCGGCCGCTGATGCGGCCGCCATGGGTATCCTGACAAGGGCTGAATAACTCGAAGATGAGCGCGAAATTACAGTTTCGTCACCTCGGCGATACCCTGCTCCTCATCCTTGCGGTGCGCCCGGTAGTAGAGCGCCGGCAACACCAGCAGGGTCAGCGCGGTGGAGGACAGGATGCCGCCGATCACCACCGTCGCCAGCGGTCGCTGCACCTCGGCACCGGTGCCGGTGGCCAGGGCCATAGGGATGAACCCCAGGGAGGCCACCAGTGCGGTCATCAGCACCGGGCGCAGGCGCGTCAGCGCCCCTTCATCGATGGCCTGGCGCAGGCTGCGCCCCTGCTCGCGCAGGCCACGGATGAAGGCGATCATCACCAGGCCGTTGAGCACCGCGACACCGGACAGGGCAATGAAGCCGACCCCCGCTGAAATCGACAGGGGAATGTCCCGCAGCCATAGAGCCACCACGCCGCCAGTGAGGGCAAAGGGAATGCCGGTGAACACCAGCAGACCGTCCTTGAGGTTGTTGAACATCATGAACAGCAGGCCGAAGACCAGCAGCAAGGCCACCGGCACCACCACCTGCAGGCGCTGCGCCGCCGACTGCAACTGCTCGAACTGGCCGCCCCAGCGAATCCAGTAGCCGGCCGGAATGCTCACCTGAGCGGTAATGCGCTCACCCGCCTCCTCGACGAAGGAGCCTATGTCGCGACCGCGTACGTTGGCGCTGACCACCACCAGGCGCTTGCCGTCTTCACGGCTGATCTGGTTCGGGCCCTGGACCAGTTCCAGGCGGGCCACGTCGGCCAGGCTGATAAAGCCGATCTGGCCGTTGCCCGCCGCACTGGCCGGTACGGGAACCAGTAGTTGTGACAGGCCGTCGATATCGGTTCGCAAGTTGTCCGACAGGCGCACCACCATGTCGAAGCGCCGGTCGCCCTGGTACAGGGTGCCGGCCTGGCGACCACCGACGGCCACGGCGATGGTGTCCTGCACGTCGCCGACATTGAGACCGTAGCGCGCCGCCCTGTCGCGATCGACTTCGATGGTCAGCACCGGTAGCCCCGTGGTCTGCTCGACCTTGACCTCCGAAGCCCCCGGCACCGCCTGCAGCGTCGAGGCGATCTGCGCCGCGGTGCGGTTGAGCTGCTCCATGTCGTCGCCGAAGACCTTCACCGCAACGTCACTGCGCACCCCGGAGATCAACTCGTTGAAACGCAGCTGGATAGGTTGCGACAACTCGTAGTTGCTGCCCGGCACCCGGGCACTGGCGCGCTGGATATCGGCGATCAGTTGCTCGCGACTCTTGCCCGGGTCCGGCCACTGCTCCTTGGGCTTGAGCATCACATAGCTGTCGGAGATGTTCGGCGGCATCGGGTCGGAGGCGATTTCGGCGGTGCCGGTACGGGCGAACACCCGCTCCACTTCCGGCACCTGGCTCAGCACACTCTGCTCCAGTTGCTGCTGCATGGTCACCGACTGGCTCAGGCTGGTGCCGGGCACCCGCAGCGCCTGCAGGGCGAAATCCCCTTCGCTCAGGCTCGGCACGAATTCGCTGCCCATTCGGCTGGCCAGGACCCCGGACAGCAACACCATCACCCAGGCCAGGCTGAACGCCAGGGTGCGGTGGCCCATGACCCACTGCAACAGCGGAGCGTAGCCGCGCTTGGCGCTGCGCATCAGCAGGTTCTCGTCTTCCTTGACCTTGCCGGTGACGAACAGGGCGATGGCCGCCGGCACGAAGGTCACCGACAACAGCATGGCGCCGAGCAAGGCGATCACCACAGTGAAGGCCATGGGGTGGAACATCTTGCCCTCGACCCCGCTCAGGGCAAAGATCGGCAGGTACACCACCATGATGATCAACTGCCCGTAGATCAGCGGCCGGCGCGCCTCGCGAGCGGCATTGAAGACTTCATGGAAGCGCTCGGAACGCGTGAGCAGTCGGCCATGGTGCTGCTGGGCGTGGGCCAGGCGCCGGATCGCGTTCTCGACGATCACCACCGCGCCATCGACAATGATGCCGAAGTCCAGGGCGCCTAGGCTCATCAGGTTGGCGCTGACCTTGTTGCTGAACATGCCGGTGAAGGTGAACAGCATCGACAGCGGGATGATCATCGCCGTGATCAGCGCTGCGCGGATATTGCCCAGGAACAGGAACAGGATCACGATCACCAGGATCGCGCCTTCGATCAGGTTCTTCTTCACCGTGGCAATGGCCTTGTCGACCAGGTTGGTGCGGTCGTACACCGTCACCGCGCTGACCCCGGCCGGCAGCGAGCGATTGATCTCCACCAGCTTCTGCGCCACGGCCTGGGACACGGTGCGGCTGTTCTCGCCGATCAGCATGAACACCGTGCCCAGCACCACTTCGCGGCCATTCTCGGTGGCCGCGCCACTGCGCAGCTCACGGCCGATACCGACCTCGGCGACGTTGCGCACCCTGATCGGCGTGCCATCGACGTTGGCCAGGACGATGTTGGCGATGTCGTCGATCCCCGCCAGTTGCCCCGGCGCCCGGATCAGCAACTGCTCGCCACGGCGCTCGATATAACCGGCGCCGACGTTGGCGTTGTTGCGTTCAAGGGCCGTGAGCAGATCGCCCAGGGTCAGCTTGTAGGCGGCCAGGCGCTTGGGATCGGGGGCGATCTGGTACTCCTTGGCAAAACCTCCGATGGTGTTGATCTCCGCCACACCGCGCACATTGCGCAGCTGCGGCTTGATGATCCAGTCCTGGATCTCGCGCAGGTCGGTGGGCGTGTAGGGGCTGCCATCGGCCTTGCGCGCATCCTCGGCGGCTTCCACCGTCCACAGGAAGATCTCGCCAAGGCCGGTGGAGATCGGCCCCATGGTCGCCTCGACGCCATCGGGCAACTGCCCGCGGGCCTGCTGCAGGCGCTCGTTGACCAGCTGGCGGGCGAAGAACAGGTCAGTGCCTTCCTCGAAGATCACCGTCACCTGGGACAGCCCCGAACGCGACAGCGAACGGGTCTGCGCCAAGCCCGGCAAGCCGGCCATGGCCGTCTCGATGGCAAAAGTGATGCGCTGCTCGGTTTCCAGCGGCGAGAAGCCCGCTGCCTGGGTGTTGATCTGTACCTGGACGTTGGTGATGTCCGGGACCGCATCGATGGGCAGCTTCTGGTAGCTGGCCACACCCAGCCCGGCCATCAGCAGTATCGCCAGCAGCACCACCAGGCGCTGCTCGATGGCAAATTGAATAAGGCGTTCGAACATGAAGAGTACTCGCGCAGGTCAGTGGACGTGCTCGGCGCTGGCCTTGCCAAGCTCCGACTTGAGGACGAAGCTGCCCGCCGCCGCCACCTGCTGGCCGGCTTGCAGGCCCTTGCGGATCTCGACGAAACCGTTGGCACTGGTGCCCAGCTCTACCGCCTGGGCGACAAAGCCGTCGGCGGTACGCACGAACACCGTCGGGCGCTCTTCGAGGGTCTGGATAGACTGGTCCGGCACACTCAGGGCGGTCGGCGCCTGCTCGCTCGGTACCTGTACCGCCACAAACAGGCCTGGGCGCCAGGCACCCCGCGGGTTGTCCAGGGTCACACGGACAGTGGCGGTACGGGTCTGCTCACCGAGCAGGCTGCCGACATGACTGATGGTCCCGGCAACCTGGTCGCCCAGCTCGCTGGCGACGATGGAAACCTGCATGCCGGCGCGGACCTTGCCCAGGTCGCGTGGTGCCACGCCGAAGGTGGCCCAGACCTTCGACAGGTCCGACAAGGTGAAGGCCGCGCTGGTCTCGTTGACCACCTCGCCCGGCACCAGGTGCTTCTCCACGATCTGTCCGGCGAAGGGGGCGCGCAGCTCGTAGCGGTTGCCACCGGCCAACACTGTCGAACCACTCAGGGCGCTGATCTTCTGCCGGGCATTGGCCTGGGCGATTTCAGCCTCCTGCAGGGCCTGGCGGGCTTGCAGGTAGTCCTGTTCGGCGGAAATGCCTTCCTGCCACAGGTCCTTCTCCCGCTGATAGGTGCTGCGCGCCAGCTCCAGGCGCCGCTGGCTCGCCGCCAGTTCACTGCGCTGCTCGGAAATCTGCAGGCTGGCGATCACCGCCAGCAGGTCGCCGGCCTTGACCTGCTGGCCGAGCACCACGGCGACCGACTCGACCACCCCGGCCGCCCTGGGCACCATGTGTGCGGTGCGGTCTTCATCGAAGCGGATCTCACCGGGCAGCGACAGGCTGCGCTGCAGTTGCCGGGGCTCGGCGGCGGCCAGTTCGATGCCGGCCAGGTCGATCTGCTCCTGGCTGAGGCGGATCGCCCCCTCCTCCTCATGCCCCTCGCCGGACGCCTCGTGTCCGTGCTCGCCTTGTTCCTCCTCATCATGATCACCTTCGGCGTGACCCTGGGCCGCCGCCGGCGTTGCCGGGCCCTGCGCAAGGCCGGTCTGGCGCGCCAGCAGCACACCCAGTCCCAGGCCCAGCAACAAGGCCGCGATCAGCAGCGTTGTGGACTTCTTGTTCATGCAGACTCCTTAGCACCCACCGCACAGGGGTGGCGTCGATCAAAAGTGGGAAGAGGCCGGGTTCAGCGGCTGGCCAGGTCCAGGTCGCCGAAGATCCGTTCCAGGCGCATCCGCGCTTCATTGCGCTGGGCCTGGGACTGGAGGTATTGCAGGCGCGCCGCGACCAGGGTGCGCTGGGCATCGAGGACATCCAGGAAGGCGAACTTGCCGCGTTCGAAGCCACGGGTGGCGGTGTCTTGCGCCTGTTGCGCCGAAGGCAGGATGGCGCTTTCGAAGGCGCGTACTTCCTGGTTGGCCGTGCCCCACTGGGCCAGGGCCTGGATCACTTCACTGCGCAGGCGCAACTCGGCGCCGTTGCGCTGGTCGCGGGCCTGGTCGGCACGGCGGGCGGCGGCGAGGATGTTGCCCTGGTTGCGGTCGAACAACGGAATCGGCAAGGACAGCCCGACCACATTGACGCGCTCGCGATCGGTTTCGCTGTACTGGCTGCCGACACTCACCGTCAGGTCGGGAATGCGCTGGGTGCGGGCCAGTGCCAGGGCCGCTTCGCGTTGGTCGATCTGCAGGCGTGCCAGACGCATGTCGGCGGTCTGTTCAAGACGCTCGAGCAGTGCGGTTCGGCTGGGCACGGCGGCGTCAGCGTTGCGACCTTCGACCCGGCTGAAACGGGCCATGGGTGCGCCGGTGACCGCCGCCAGTTGCTGGTAGGCAACCGTCAACGCCTGCTCGGCACGCCCCCGCTCCAGGCGCACTTCCGACACCTGTACCTGGGCCCGCGTCGCCTCCACCGGCGATGCACTGCCAGCCTTGACCCGCCCCTGTACCACCTGCAGGCCACGCTCACTCAGTTGCAGCGATTGCTCGGCCAGTTGCAGGCCTTCCTGAGCCTGCACGGCGGCCTGGAAGGCGGCGATCACATCGGCACGCAGGACGTTGCCCTGACGCTCCAGCTCCAGCGCGGCGATATCGGCATCGCGTCCGGCAACGCCCAGGCGCGCCCCGCGCTTGCCGCCCAGCTCGAACATCTGGCTGACGCTGACCGTGGTGGTTTGCTTGCCGTTACGGGTGTCTTCGACTTCCCAGCCCAGTTCCGGATTGGGCAGCACACCGGCCTGGCGCCGCTCGCCTTCGGCGATATCGATGCCCCAGCGCACCGCCGCAAGCTCAGGATTGTTGTCCCGGGCGGCCCGCAGGGCGTTGTCGAGCGTCAGCGCGCCACCTTCGGCCAGCGCCAGTGACGGCACGGCCAGCAACGCCAGCATCAGCAATATGCGGCCACGGCCTTTGCCGGGACGGTCCAGGGTGCAAAACATGGCGAACTCCTGCGCCTTTTTCGGAGTTCGCACTGTAGGTAGCGGGGTTTATCCCCAAGATGACTCGAAAATTACAAATCTGTAATCCAGCCGAAGTCGTGGAGAAGATGCCTTAGTATCCGCCGCTCAATGCCATTGCAGCGCTTGACCTTGCAGCTACTTCAGGGTTGAGAATCACCGTTTTTTACTTCACCGGGTCATTTCATGCGTTTACTGATTATCGAGGACGAGCTTCGTACCGCCGAGTACCTGCAGCAGGGCTTGAGCGAAAACGGCTACATCGTCGATTGCGCCCACAGCGGTGCCGACGGCCTGCACCTGGCCCGCCAGCAGCCCTACGATCTGATCATCCTCGACGTCAACCTGCCCGGGCTCGATGGCTGGACCGTGCTGCAGCGCCTGCGCGCCGACTCAAGCACCCGCATCATGATGCTCACCGCCCACGGCCGGCTCTCGGACCGGGTCAAGGGCCTGGACCTGGGCGCCGACGACTACCTGCTCAAGCCCTTCGAGTTCCCCGAACTGCTGGCACGCATCCGCAGCCTGCTGCGACGCAACGACCAGGCCTTGCAGCCCAATACCCTGAAAGTCGCCGACCTGGAACTGGACCCGGGCCGGCACCGTGCCTACCGTGGCGGCCAGCGCATCGACCTGACCGCCAAGGAATTCGCCCTGCTGCACCTGCTGATGCGCCAGAGTGGTGAAGTGCTGTCGCGCACCCAGATCATTTCGCTGGTCTGGGACATGAACTTCGACTGCGACACCAACGTGGTCGAAGTCTCGATCCGCCGCCTGCGGGCCAAGATCGACGACCCCTTTGACGACAAACTCATCCATACCCTGCGCGGCGTCGGCTACGTGCTCGAGTCGCGCGAATGAAACCGGCCCGCCTTTCCCTGCGCCTGGGCCTCAGCGTCAGCCTGATGGGCGCCGCCCTGGTGTTGCTGCTGGCCTGCCTGTCGGTGTTCGCCCTGGACCATGAACTGGACAGCCGTGCACGCAAGAACCTCGCGGCCAAAATGCCGCAGATCGAACACAGCCTGAAGCTCGACCTCGAAGCCGGCACCCTCCAACCCCGCGCCCATCCGTTGCTGGATGTCGTGGTCGGCCATGACAACCTGAGCCTGAGCGTAATCGCCCTGACCGGCCGGCACTCTGCGCTCCTGACCCTCGGCCCGGGGCTGGATGCCGATGCCCTGCTGCAGATTCCCAGCGACAGGCACCTGTCCTTCAGCCACTGGCGTGACAGTGACAACGAACACCTGCTGACTGCCTCGCGGCTGATGCGCCTGCAGGACGGTACCGACGTGCGGGTGCTGCTCACGGTCAACCGCGCCGACGACGCCGCCCTGCTGCAGGCCTACCTGCGCTCGACGCTGCTGGCCCTGCCCCTGCTCCTGCTGCTGATCGGCTTCGGCGCCTGGAAACTGGTACAGCGCAGCCTGACCCCGTTGCACCGGTTTCGCCAGATCGCCGAACAGGTCTCGGCACAGCAACTGACCTTGCGCCTGCCGGAGCAGGACCTGCCCCAGGAACTGGCCGACCTGGCCAGGGGCATGAACGTGATGCTCGACCGACTGGATGGCGGCGTGCAGCAGCTGTCACAGTTCTCCGACGACCTGGCCCATGAACTGCGCACCCCCATTGGCAACCTGATGGGCAAGGCCCAGGTCACCCTGTCCCGGGAACGCCCCATCGAAGCGTACAAGGAGGTCCTCGAAACCAGCATCGAGGAGCTGACCCGGCTCAACCGGATCATCAACGACATGCTGTTTCTGGCCCAGGTCAGCCAGCCGCAGACCCAGATTCCGCTCAAGCCGGTGGCCCTGGCCGACGAGGCGACGCGGGTCAGTGATTTGTTCGAGATCAGCGCTGAGCAGAAAGGTATCCGCCTGCGTCTGCAGGGTTGGGGTACGGTCATGGCAGATCGGCTGATGGTGCAGCGGGCGCTGTCCAACCTGTTGAGCAACGCCATTCGCCATAGCCCGGACGAACAGACCATCGATATCGGTATCGAGCGTTGTGGTGATGACACCTGCCTTTGGGTGGAGAACGCGGGGCCGGGTATCGATGCAGAGCACCTGCCGCATCTGTTCGAGCGCTTTTACCGCGCAGGTTCAGGGCGTTCGCGGCTCGAAGGTGGCACCGGGCTGGGGCTGGCGATCGTGAAGTCGATCATGGCGGTGCATGGTGGGCGGGTTGAGGTGAACAGCGAGCTGGAGGGGCTGACCCGGTTCAGCCTGTTTTTTCCGCACGTCGCGGAATAAGTACCGGCCCCATCGCCGGCTCCCACAATAGCTACAGGCAGCTTCATGACTTGTGGGAGCTGGCGAAGCCGGCGATCGGGCCAGCAGCCGAACTCAATGCCGGCTGGCCGCCATGATCAGCGCCTTCATCTCCGCCACCGCCGACTTGAAGCCGACGAACAGCGCATGGGCCACCAGGGCGTGGCCGATGTTCAGCTCGTTGATACCCTTGATCGCGGCAACCGCTTCGACGTTGTGGTAGTGCAGGCCGTGACCGGCATTGACGATCAGGCCCTGCGCCAGGCCAAAGGCAACGCCGTCGGCCACACGCTTGAGCTCTTCGGCCACCTCGGTCGGGGTTTCGGCGTCGGCATAGCGACCGGTGTGCAATTCGATCGCCGGCGCACCCACGCGGCGCGAGGCCTCGATCTGACGCTCGTCGGCGTCGATGAACAGGGACACTTCCGAACCCAGGCGCGACAGGCGCTCGACCGCCGCCTTGATCCGCGCTTCCTGGCCAGCCACGTCCAGGCCGCCTTCGGTGGTCAGCTCCTGGCGGGTTTCCGGCACCAGGCAGATGTGCGCCGGGCGAATGCGCTCGGCAAAGGCCATCATCTCTTCGGTGACGCCCATCTCGAAGTTCATGCGCGTCTGCAGCACGTCCTTGAGCACCAGCACGTCGCGCTCCTGGATATGCCGACGGTCTTCGCGCAGGTGCACGGTGATGCCGTCGGCCCCCGCCTCTTCGGCGTCCAGCGCGGCCTTGACCGGGTCGGGGTAGCGCGTGCCACGCGCCTGGCGCAGGGTCGCCACGTGGTCGATGTTCACGCCGAGCAGCATGCGGTTGCTTTGAGTCACGAAGAGGCTCTCCTGAAAATTGAGCCTCACAGCATACGACGTGCTCAGCGCTTGCGAAACAGTTCGCGACTGACCAGTGGCCGTCCGCCCAGGTGCACGGCCAGTGCCTGGCGCATCAGGCGCTTGGCCGCACTCAAGGCGCCGGGGGCATTCCAGTCCGCTTCGGCCATGGCAAGCAGCTCGGCACCGCTGAACAGGCCGGGTTGCAGCAGGTAGACGCGCTCAAGTCCGGCATCGACCTGCAAGCGGTACCAGCCATCGACGACCAGGGGCTCGCCGTTGACGTCCTGGTCCAGGGCGAAGGCGTAGCCAAGCTCGTCCAGCAGGCGCCATTCGAAGGCGCGCAACAGCGGCTCCAGCGGCCGACCGGCCGCCAGGGCCTGCAAGGTCGCGGCGTAGTGCTCGAACAGCACAGGCTGGGGATCTTCGGCCGGCAACAGGCGAATCAGCAACTCGTTGAGGTACAGACCGCTGAACAAGGCATCGCCATGCATCCAGGCGGCCACACCGACACTGTCCAGGCGACCGACCGTCTTGAGCTCGCCGCGACCGCGAAATTCGACTTCAAGGGGTACGAAGGGGCGCGCCTGGCTGCCACCCTTGCCCCGAGCACGACGCAATACCGCGCGCAGGCGCCCTTGCGGGGTGAGGAAATCCACCAGCGCACTGGTTTCACGGTAGGCCCGGCTGTGCAGCACGAACGCCGGTTGGCCGACTGGCAGATCCATGAGTGGCGCTTCGACAGAGGTTGGGCCCGGCAGCCGCTGCCGCCGGGCGTGGTGCGATCAGAGGTCGCCGTAGCCCAGCGAGCGCAGGGCGCGCTCGTCGTCGGACCAGCCGCCTTTGACCTTGACCCAGAGGTTGAGCATGACCTTGGCGTCGAACAGTACTTCCATGTCCTTGCGCGCTTCGGAACCGATGCGCTTGATCCGCTCGCCCTTGTCGCCAATGATGATCTTCTTCTGGCCGTCACGCTCGACCAGGATCAGGGCGTGGATGTGCAGGATCTTGCCCTGCTGCTTGAACTCTTCGATTTCTACGGTGATCTGGTACGGCAACTCGGCGCCCAGCTGGCGCATGATCTTCTCGCGCACCAGTTCCGCGGCCAGGAAGCGGCTGCTGCGGTCGGTGATCTGGTCTTCCGGGAAGAAGTGGTCGTTTTCCGGCAAGTGCTTGGCGATCAGGCCTTCCAGGGCGTCGAGGTTGTGACCCTGCTGCGCGGAAATCGGCACGATCTCGGCGTTCGGCAGTTGCTCCTGCAGCCATTGCAGGTGCGGGATCAGCTCGGCTTTCTCTTCGATCCGGTCGGTCTTGTTGATCGCCAGGATCACCGGGCCCTGCACGTACTGCACGCGTTCGAGCACCAACTGGTCTTCATCGGTCCACTTGGTGCGGTCAACCACGAAGATCACCACGTCGACGTCCTTGAGGGCGGCCGAGGCGGTCTTGTTCATGTAGCGGTTGAGCGCCTTTTCGTTGCTCTTGTGCATGCCTGGGGTATCGACGTAGATCGCCTGGACATCACCCTCGGTCTTGATCCCGAGCATGTTGTGCCGGGTGGTCTGGGGCTTGCGCGAGGTAATCGCCAGCTTCTGGCCGAGGATATGGTTGAGCAACGTCGACTTGCCGACGTTGGGGCGGCCGACAATGGCGACATAGCCGCAGCGGGTTGTGTTGGTATCAGTCATTGCCATTCTCCACGCCCAGGGCGATCAGTGCTGCGGCAGCCGCGACCTGCTCGGCGATACGCCGGCTGACGCCTTGCCCTCGGCTTTTTTCAGTCAAAAGGGTCACTTCACATTCGACGAAAAACGTCCGGCAATGGGGTTCACCTTGGATATCCACCACTTCATAGCGCGGCAGCTCACAGGCCCGCGACTGCAGGAATTCCTGCAGGCGGGTTTTCGGATCCTTGTTGGTATCGACCAGGGTCAGGCTCTCGAACTCGCCGGTCAGCCAGGCCAGCACGCGCTCGCGGGCGGTCTGCATGTCCGAATCGAGGTAGATCGCGCCAATCAACGCCTCCAGGGCGTCGGCCAGGATCGATTCGCGGCGGAAACCACCGCTTTTCAGCTCACCGGAGCCCAGGCGCAGGTACTCGCCCAGGTCGAAGCCACGGGCCAGCACGGCCAGGGTCTCGCCCTTGACCAGTCGTGCCCGCAAGCGCGACAGCTGGCCTTCGCGGGCCTGGGGGAAGCGCTCGAACAGCGCTTCGCCGGCGACGAAGTTGAGGATCGCATCGCCGAGAAACTCGAGGCGTTCGTTGTTGCGCCCGGCAAAACTGCGGTGCGTCAGGGCCAGCAGCATCAGCTCCTGGTTCTTGAAGGTGTAGCCGAGCTGGCGCTCGAGGCGGCTCAAGGAAACGCTCACAGTGTACCCACGCGCAGTTCGTGGTCGATATTCAACGCTTTGTTCAAATCAACATCCTGAAAGACTGTTTGGCTCATGCCCACCGGCATCGGCGGCCCAGGTGGATCCGCGGACCCTCTGGACACAGCCTATGCCAGAAATGCATTCGGCGCTGTCCCAGGACAGCGCCGTTGTCGTGTTACTGGATCAGGCCCACTCGCGACAGGCTCGGGAAATGGCTGAGCTTGGGCTCTGGCCAGCTCATCCAGACCGCGAAGGCCTTGCCGACGATATTCTGGTCCGGGACCATGCCGTGCAGCGCCTTGGGAATGTTGGGGTCATCCCAGTAGCGGCTGTCGTTGGAGTTGTCACGGTTGTCGCCCATCATGAAGTAATGGCCGGCCGGGACAGTCCATTGCTGGTCAGGCGGCATGCGGTAGCGGCTCATTTCCTTGCGGATCAGGTGCTCGGCCGCGCCCAGTTTTTCCTTGTACAGCTCGGCGCTGCCCAGGGTGCCTGGCTCGGTGCCCACCAGTTGCTCGGCAATCGGCTGGCCGTTGACGAACAGCTTCTTGTCGCGGGTGTAGCTGATCTGATCACCCGGAAGGCCCACTACACGCTTGATGTAGTTGACGTTCGGGTCGCTCGGATAGCGGAACACCATCACATCGCCGCGTTGCGGGTCACCTACCTCGATGACCTTCTTGTCGATCACCGGCAGGCGGATCCCGTAGGAAAACTTGTTCACCAGGATGAAATCGCCCACTTCCAGGGTCGGCTTCATCGATCCCGACGGGATCTGGAACGGCTCGACCAGGAACGAACGCAGCACCAGCACGATGAACAGCACCGGGAAGAACGACTTGCCGTACTCGACCAGCAACGGCTCCTTGTTCAACTGCTCGACCACGCCCATCTCAGGCTGGCTGACGCTGCCTTGATAGTTGGCGATCGCCGCACGCCGGCGCGGGGCCAGGAACAGCAGATCGATCAAGGCCAACAGACCGCAGACGGCAACGGCGATGACTAGCAACAGCGGGAAATTTAGCGACATAGGACCTAACTATCCAACCTGAGCACGGCGAGGAAGGCTTCTTGTGGAATTTCCACGTTGCCGACCTGTTTCATGCGTTTCTTACCGGCCTTCTGCTTTTCCAGCAGCTTTTTCTTACGGCTGACGTCACCACCGTAGCACTTGGCCAGTACGTTCTTTCTGAGCGCCTTGACGGTGGTCCGCGCGATGATCTGGCCGCCGATAGCCGCCTGGATCGCCACGTCGAACATCTGCCGAGGAATCAGTTCCTTCATTTTTTCGGTCAGCGCACGGCCTTTGTAGGCCGCGTTGTCGCGGTGCACGATCAAGGCCAGGGCATCGACCTTGTCGCCGTTGATCAGCACGTCCAGCTTGACCAGGTTGGCCGACTGGTAGCGATCGAAATGATAGTCCAGCGACGCGTAGCCGCGGCTGGTCGACTTGAGGCGGTCGAAGAAGTCCAGGACCACTTCGTTCATCGGCAGGTCATAGCGCACCTGCACCTGGCTGCCGAGGAACTGCATGTCGCGCTGCACGCCACGCTTCTCGATGCACAGGGTGATGACGTTGCCCAGGTGCTCCTGTGGCACCAGGATGGTCGCGGTAACGATCGGCTCGCGGAAATCGGCGACCGCCGCGGCGTCTGGCAGCTTCGACGGGTTGTCGACGGTGATGGTTTCACCGGTCTTGAGTTCGAGCTCGTAGATCACGCTTGGCGCCGTGGTGATCAGGTCCAGGTCGTATTCGCGCTCCAGGCGCTCCTGGATGATCTCCATGTGCAGCATGCCGAGGAAGCCGCAACGGAAGCCAAAGCCCAGCGCATCGGAACTTTCCGGCATGTACTGCAGCGAGGAGTCGTTGAGCGTCAGCTTCTGCAGGGCATCGCGGAAGTCTTCGAAGTCGTCGGAGCTGACCGGGAACAGGCCGGCGTAGACCTGCGGCTGGATTTTCTTGAAGCCGGGCAGCACTTCGACTTCAGGCGTCGACGACAGCGTCAGGGTATCACCCACCGGCGCGCCGTGAATGTCCTTGATGCTGGCGATGATGAAGCCTACCTCGCCCGCTTTCAGATCGGCGGTCTGGGTGTGTTTCGGCGTGAATACACCGACGCTGTCGACCAGGTGCACCTTGCCGGTGGACTTGACCAGGATCTTGTCGCCTTTCTTCACCCGGCCCTGACGCACACGCACCAGGGAGACCACGCCCAGGTAGTTGTCGAACCAGGAGTCGATGATCAGTGCCTGCAGGGGCGCTTCGATGTCACCGGTCGGCGCCGGGATGGTCTGCACCAGGCGCTCGAGCACCTCGTCCACGCCCATGCCGCTCTTGGCGCTGCAGGCCACGGCGTCGGCGGCATCGATACCGATGATCTTCTCGATCTCGTCCTTGACCTTGTCCGGATCGGCCTGGGGCAGGTCCATCTTGTTCAGTACCGGCATGACCTCAAGGCCCTGCTCGATGGCGGTGTAGCAGTTGGCAACCGACTGGGCCTCGACGCCCTGGCCGGCATCGACCACCAGCAGCGCACCTTCGCAGGCGGCCAGGGAACGGCTGACTTCGTAGGTGAAGTCGACGTGACCGGGGGTGTCGATGAAGTTCAGCTGGTAGGTTTTGCCGTCCTGCGCCTTGTAGTGCAGGGTGACGCTGTGGGCCTTGATGGTGATACCGCGCTCACGCTCCAGGTCCATGGAATCGAGTACCTGAGCTTCCATTTCACGCGCGGACAGGCCACCGCACATCTGGATGAAACGGTCCGCCAGGGTCGACTTGCCATGGTCAATGTGGGCGATGATGGAGAAATTGCGGATATGACTCAAATCACTCACGGGTCAACACTCAAAAAGGCTGCGGGACGAACGCCCACCGAAAAATAGCCGGGAATTGTACCTGAAGCTTAAAGGTTATGGGAGATTCCGTATCGTCAATCGCGGGGCAAGCCCGCTCCCGCAGGTGGGAGCGGGCTTGCCCCGCGATTGACGCACCGTGGACGAAAAAGGGCGGCCCAGGCCGCCCTCCTCCGCTCAATCCGGCTTATTCAGCCAGCTTGAAGGTGATGAAACTGGCGCGCCCCTGACGCAGCACGCGCATGGACACCGAGCGGTTCTTCGGCAGTTCCTTGGCAATTTCGGTGAACTGCTTGGCCGACAGGATCGCCTGGTTGTTCAGGTGACTGATGACGTCACCCGGACGCAGGCCGATCATGGCCGCAGGGCCTTCCTGGACTTCCTTGATGACCACGCCACCCTTGAGTTCCAGGGCTTTTTTCTGCTCGGCGGTCAGGTCCGACACCGACACACCCAGGCGGTTGCTGCTGCGCTCGACGCCGCCGTTGAGGCTGGAAACGACTTCGGCATCGTCGTCGGGCAGTGCGCCAATGGTGATGTCCAGGTTCTGACGCTTGCCGTTACGGATGATGTCCAGCTTGGCCTTGGCGCCATCTTTCAGGCCACCGACCAGGTGCGGCAGGTCGGCGGACATGACGATCGGCTGGCCGTTCAGGCTCAGGATCACGTCGCCCACCTGCAGGCCACCCTTGGCGGCCGGGCCGTCTTCCAGGACCTGGGCTACCAGGGCACCGGCCGGCTTGTCGAGGCCGAAGGACTCAGCCAGGTCCTTGTTGACCTCCTGGATCACCACGCCGAGCCAGCCGCGGCTGACCTTGCCGTCTTTCTTCAGCTGATTGGAGACGTCCAGTGCCACATCGATCGGAATGGCGAACGACAGGCCCATGAAGCCGCCGGAGCGGGTGAAGATCTGCGAGTTGATACCCACCACTTCACCGTTCATGTTGAACAGCGGGCCGCCGGAGTTACCCGGGTTGATGGCCACGTCGGTCTGGATGAACGGCACGTAGGTGTCGTTGGGCAAGGTACGGCCCTTGGCGCTGACGATACCCTTGGTCACCGAATGGTCGAAGCCGAATGGCGAGCCGATGGCCAGCACCCACTCACCGACCTTGAGTTTCTCGGAATCCCCCAGCTTGACGGTCGGCAGGTCCTTGCCTTCGACCTTGAGCAGGGCCACGTCGGTGCGTGGGTCGGTGCCGACCAGCTTGGCCTGCAGCTCGCTGCGGTCCGACAGGCGGACGATGATTTCATCGGCGTCGGCGACCACATGGTTGTTGGTCAGTACGTAGCCATCGCTGGAGATGATGAAGCCCGAGCCCAGCGACTGTGCTTCACGCTGGCGGTCACCACGCGGCGAACGCGGGGCCTGGGGCATGTTGCGCTCGAAGAACTCGCGGAACATCGGCGGCAGGCCTTCCAGGTCCGGCACCTGGCCGGTGGCGTACTTGCGATCCGGCAGTTTCTGCTTGGTACTGATGTTCACCACCGCAGGCGACGCCTGCTCGACCAGGGTGGTGAAGTCCGGCAGGGCTTCGGCCTGGGCGGTGACCACCTGACCGAGCATGAGCACGGCGGCGAACAACGATAGGTAGGTTTTCAAGCGTGGTATTGACATACGGCTCCCGTCACAACGAGCGTGGTTAGCAGTAGGGTCCTGCAGAAGCAGGAAAGGCCAGTCCCCGAAAGGACTGACCTATAGAAAAGTTTTGAGTTTTTTGCAAACTGCAAAGCTTGCCAATCATGTCAGCCAAGACGCCCTCGACTGCTCTGATCCATGCATTCTCATTGCTGCGCCTGGCCGTCCTGGGCACGCATCGACAGGGCAATTCGTTCGGCCGTACCAATCGGGATTTCACCGACCACGGTGACCATCACTTCACCCTTGGGTGTGGTCAGGCGTCGGGAAACGGCCACGGTAGGCCCCAACTGGGTGCGGATATCCGCTGCCGAGCCACTCTCCAGGGATTCGAGGAACACCGAGAAGCGTGCCAGGCCATCGTCGTACATCAGGCTGCTGACGGCACCCTTGCCTTGAGAATCCTTGCGTACCGAACTGTCGATCAGCTCGAACCCTGGCGGCAGCCAGTCCGAGCGCCAGCCAGTGGCCGGTTGCGCGGCCTGCGCCGCTGCCTGGGCAACGGGCTTGCACTGCCCACCCGCCTTGAGCTCGTCGTCGCTGGGGGCCTGGGCGGTGTCCAGGCGGGCGAACTGGAAACGCTCCAGCAGGCGGCCCTTGTCGTCGAGCATCAACGATTTGAGCGGCAGGCCGGTTTCACGATCAAGGTGCAATTCGAACGCGTAGCGGTGCTGGTCACGAGGTGTGAGGGTCACAACGACCGCACCACGGCCCGCGACCCGCGACTTGCCGGCAACCCCGAGGTCGTACCAGCTCATCAGTTTCAGGGGATCAAGCACTCGCGCCGCCGAGTCCGGCGTGTTGTCCACGCCCGAAACCAGGGTTCCGCTGACGCACTGGGTATGCCCGTCGACACGCACAACTTCCTGGGCCGGGCCATCGAGCTGCAGGAGTCGCTCGCTGACCTTGCCGTCCTGGACACGGTGCCAGATGTTGTGGGTGGAGAAGCTGCCGTTACGTTCGTAAACGAAAATACCCTGATAGCTCTGCTGTTGCTCGGCCTGGGCCAGCTTCTTGAGCCAGTCACCCGCCTCGGGAGACGAGTTGGCCGCATGGGCCGGCAGTGTCAGCCAGCCGCCCAGCAACAGCGGTACAAGAGGTAGCGCGCGCATGATCCTCCCTACTTAGCGATTTTCCAGGCTGGCCGCGCGGGCGTATGGCAGGGCGCTCTCGGTGCCTTTGAGGGCCGCTTCCTGAGCATGCTGGCGCAGATAGCCGGGCAGACGCTGGTCATGCCAGCCGGATTGCCCTTGCAGCACGCCATTGGCCATCGGGCCAGGCTGTTCTGCACTTTCACTATAGCCTGCCAGCACGGCGGGGCCTTGAACTTGTGGCACGGTCACACCCTGCTGGGCAGGTTGCTGGGCAGCCAGCTGAACGCCACTGATCTCATCCTGGTTGTACAGGCGCACACCGGCCAGCACGGCCACGGTGACCGAGGCGGCCACGGCCAGACGACCCAGGCTGCGCCATGGACCACGGTTGACCTTGACGGGTGCGGCTTCGTCGGCCAGGGCGGCGGACACGGCAGAGGCGATATCCAGGCGGGGCAGCACCAGTTCCTTGTGCATGGCCGCACGGGCAACCTGATAGCGCGACCAGGTGGCACGGGTTTCGGCGTCGTCGACGGCGTTCAACACCCGACGTAATTCCAGTTCGTCCGCTTCGTTATCCATCACCGCGGACAGCGATTCCTGCAAAGCTTCACGACTCATGGCGGTTCCTCTCTTGGCTGTCGCCGCTGTCTCAGGTTTCCTGCAACAACGGCTGCAGGGCTTTGTCTATGGCCTCCCGAGCGCGGAAGATTCGAGAGCGCACGGTACCTACCGGACACTGCATGACGCTTGCAATGTCCTCGTAACTCAGACCATCGAATTCGCGTAAAGTTAACGCCGTACGCAAATCTTCTGGCAGTTGCTGGATGGTCCGATGGACGGTACCTTCGATCTCATCTCGCAACAACGCACGCTCGGGGGACTCCAGATCCTTGAGGCCATGATCGCCGTCGTAAAATTCCGCATCCTCGGAACTCACATCGCTGTCCGGTGGCCGCCGACCGCGGGACACCAGATAGTTCTTTGCCGTGTTGATGGCAATGCGGTACAGCCAGGTATAAAAAGCGCTGTCACCGCGAAAATTACCAAGCGCCCGGTAGGCTTTGATAAAAGCTTCCTGCGCCACATCCTGGGCTTCATGGGTGTCGTGTACGAAACGCACGATCAACCCGAGAATCTTGTGCTGATACTTCAGCACCAACAGATCGAACGCTCGCCTGTCGCCACGCTGCACGCGCTCGACAAGCTGCTGATCCTCTTCCTGGGTTAGCATGAACACTCCTCATTGGACTTGAAGGAGCACTGCGTCAAGCTTCGTTCAGGCCTGCAACCATAGACTCGGGCTTTTCGCAAAAGTTCTCCCCTCCAAGCAAGTTTCCTGCGGCCCTTGGTCGGCTCGCACGAAAAACGCAGCGCGGTCACGGCCGGCTGCGTCGATAATCGGGTCTCGAATACGCAGGCAGTGCCTTTTGATGGGCCGCTACCGTGCGTCGCCGCGGCATTGTGGCGTGCGGACAGCCTTCTATGGATATCCACACAGGGTGGAAAGTTCCACAAAAAGCGCCCCAGCCTGCGCAAGCGCCATTGGAAATCAGGGCCTTGGGGCTGATATAAAGGCAGCCGATCCAGATTCACGATAGTTTCACATTGCCATAAGCGCCTGACTATTGTGCCGATCCCCCTCTTCAGATACTAGTGTCCTGACATGAGCCAACAATTCCAACATGATGTCCTCGTGATCGGCAGCGGTGCTGCTGGTCTGAGCCTGGCGCTGACCCTCCCCGATCACCTGCGTATCGCCGTGCTCAGCAAGGGCGACCTGGCCAACGGCTCGACCTTCTGGGCCCAGGGCGGGGTTGCCGCGGTGCTGGACGACACCGACACCGTGCAGTCCCACGTCGAGGACACCCTCAATGCCGGCGGCGGCCTGTGCCATGAAGACGCCGTGCGCTTCACTGTCGAGCATAGCCGCGAGTCGATCCAGTGGCTGATCGACCAGGGCGTACCCTTTACCCGCGATGAACACGCCGGCATCGACGACGGTGGTTTCGAGTTCCATCTGACCCGTGAAGGCGGCCACAGCCATCGGCGCATCATCCATGCCGCCGACGCAACGGGCGCGGCGATCTTCACCACCCTGCTGGCCCAGGCGCGCAAGCGGCCGAACATCGAACTGCTCGAACAGCGCGTTGCGGTCGACCTGATCACCGAACGACGCCTGGGCAAGGATGGCGATCGCTGCCTGGGGGCCTATGTCCTGAACCGCAACACCGGCGAAGTCGACACCTATGGCGCACGCTTCACCGTGCTCGCCACCGGCGGCGCGGCCAAGGTCTACCTGTACACCAGCAACCCCGACGGTGCCTGCGGCGACGGCATCGCCATGGCCTGGCGCGCGGGCTGCCGGGTGGCCAACCTTGAGTTCAACCAGTTCCACCCGACGTGCCTGTACCACCCCCAGGCCAAGAGCTTCCTGGTCACCGAGGCCTTGCGCGGCGAAGGCGCCCTGCTGCGCCTGCCCAACGGCGAACGTTTCATGCCGCGTTTCGACCCCCGTGAAGAACTGGCGCCGCGCGATATCGTCGCCCGCGCCATCGACCACGAGATGAAGCGCCTGGGTGTGGACTGCGTGTACCTGGACATCAGCCATAAACCCGCCGACTTCATCAAAAGCCATTTCCCCACCGTGTATGAGCGCTGCCTGACCTTCGGCATCGACATCACCCGCCAGGCCATCCCGGTGGTACCCGCCGCCCACTACACCTGTGGCGGGGTCATGGTCGACGACCGTGGCCATACCGACGTGCCCGGCCTGTACGCCATTGGAGAGACCAGCTTCACCGGCCTGCACGGTGCCAACCGCATGGCCAGCAATTCGCTGCTCGAATGCTTCGTCTATGGCCGCGCCGCAGCGGCCGACATCGAAGCCCACCTGGACCAGGTGAGCATGCCCAAGGCCCTGCCTTGCTGGGACGCAAGCCAAGTCACCGATTCGGACGAAGACGTGATCATCGCCCACAACTGGGACGAGTTGCGGCGTTTCATGTGGGACTACGTGGGTATCGTGCGCACCAGCAAGCGCCTGCAGCGCGCCGAGCACCGGGTGCGCCTGCTGCTGGACGAAATCGACGAGTTCTACAGCAACTACAAGGTCAGCCGCGACCTGATCGAGTTGCGCAACCTGGCCCAGGTGGCCGAGTTGATGATCCGTTCAGCCATGCAGCGCAAGGAAAGCCGCGGCCTGCATTACACCCTGGACTACCCGGGCATGCTCGACGAGGCCCGCGACACTATCCTGCAGCCGCCCACCTACGTCGACTGAACTTCAGGCGCACGCGCAGGCGCCGGTGTTGTACCGGTTCCAGCGCGTCATGAGCGATGCACAGGCCCTCACTCCAGAAACGCCCGGGACGGCGGTAGCGCAGCACGACCAGGCCCGGCAAGGCCAGGCTGTCGGGACGCAGCTGCACCGCTTGCCAACCCTGCGCCCGGCTGAACAACTGCCAGCCGCCGGCATCCCGACGCAAACCGCTGATGGCCTGGGAATGAGTGAGCAGGATACGCCGGGGAATCATCCAGCCAGCATGCAGCAAGCACACGCTAACGCCCGACAGGCGCATCCAGCCAGGCACTTGGAGAAGCGTCAGTGCAAGCAAGGCCAGCGCCAGGCTGGCCAGGTAGACCGCCAGCAGGCTGTTCGAGCCTTGCCAGCGGCATTCGAAGCGGTCACTTGGGCTGGACACGGTCCAGGATGATGCGAACCATGCGCTGCAGCTCCGGGTCTTCGGACTCGCTGCGTTCCATGAACCAGCCGAACATGTCCTGGTCTTCGCAGCTGAGCAAACGCTTGTACAGGTCACGATCTTCCTGGCTCAGGGTCGGGTAGACCTCCGCGCTGAACGGGACCAGCAGTACGTCCAGCTCGAGCATGCCGCGGCGGCTGTGCCAAAAGAGCCGGTTGAGTTCAGTTTGTTCGACCATGAAGCCCTCCTAAAATAGGCCGCCAGTATACAGAGCCAGCGCCCGGGGGACACGCGACGTTGGTCCGGACATCTGCGCAAAAAATGACAGAGGCCTTTACTCAACTACCTATTTTGCCGGTGGCGCTCTATCATGGCAGCCAGTCTTACTACCCTGCGATGACCCATGGCCGACTCCGCTTTTTTCTGCACCCTTTCCCACGAAGGCGTCCTCGCCGTCCGCGGCTCGGACGCCGGCAAGTTCCTGCAAGGCCAGCTGACCTGCAACATCAACTACCTGGGTGACAGCACCAGCAGCCTTGGCGCCCGTTGCATGGTCAAGGGTCGCATGCAATCGAGCTTTCGCATCCTGCCCGAGACCGACGGCTTCCTGCTGGCCATGGCCCGCGAGCTGCTCGAAGCACAGCTGGCGGACCTGAAAAAATATGCGGTGTTCTCCAAGGCCAAGCTGACCGATGACAGCGACGCCTGGGTGCGTTTTGGCCTGAGCGAGGGCCAGGCAGCCCTGTCGGCACTGGGGCTTGAAGCGCCGGCACAGATCGACGGCGTCACCCGCCATGAGGGACTGATCGCCATCCTGGTGTCCACCGGTCGCATCGAGTTGTGGGTGCCCGCCGAGCAGGCCGCCGCCGTGCAAGAAAAACTGGCCGCACACCTGCCCCTGGGCGCACTGAACGACTGGCTGCTGGGGCAGATCCGGGCCGGCATCGGCCAGGTCATGGCCCAGACCCGCGAGCTGTTCATTCCGCAGATGATCAACCTGCAGGCCGTTGGCGGTGTCAGCTTCAAGAAAGGCTGCTACACCGGGCAGGAAATCGTCGCGCGCATGCAGTACCTGGGCAAGCTCAAGCGCCGCCAGTACCGCGTGGCCCTGGCCAGCGACACAGTGCCCGAACCGGGTACCGAGATCTTCTCGCCGACCCACGGTTCTTCCGTGGGTGAAGTGGTCCTGGCCGCCCGCAGCGCAAACGGTTGCGAACTGCTGGCGGTATTGACCGCCGACGCCGTGGAGGACAACAACCTGCACCTGGGCAGCCCCGATGGCCTGGGCCTGACCCTGCTGGATCTGCCCTACGAACTGGACCGCGATCGCGAAATCCAGCGCTGAGCCAGCCCCCTGCCCCGGTGTACCGAACGCCGGGGCGCTCCTTGAATTGTGTTAGAGATACCCGATGAACAAGCTGGCCGAGATGGTCCAGACCCAGTTGCTGTCTGCCATCGATAACGATGACCTGGTACTGCCGACCTTGCCGGAGGTAGCCCTGAGCATCCGCGAGGCCGCTGAAGACAGCGAGATCAGCGTCAGCACCCTGAGCAAGGTCATCGGCCGTGATGCCGCCCTCTCGGCGCGACTGATCAAGGTGGTCAACAGTCCCCTGCTGCGCGCCACGGTCGAAGTCACCGACCTGCAGACCGCCATCACCCGCCTGGGCATCAACTACAGTTGCAACCTGGCCATTGGCCTGGTGATCGAGCAGATTTTCCACGCCCGCTCGGAGGTTGTGGAAAAGAAGATGCGCGAAGTCTGGACCGCCAGCCTGGAAGTGGCAGGTATCAGCTACGAACTCTGCCGACGCTACACCCAGCTCAAGCCCGACCAGGGCGCCCTGGCCGGCCTGGTGCACCAGATCGGCGTGCTGCCGATCCTGATCTACGCCGAAGAGCACAATGAACTGCTCTCCGACCCGGTATGCCTGAACTACGTCATCGACCAGATCCACCCGACCCTGGGCGACAAGATTCTCGGCAGTTGGGAATTTCCGGAACAACTGGTCAGGCTGCCCGGCCTGGTCCAGGACCTGGACCGCGGCACGGCGCGCGTCGACTACGTCGATATCGTCCAGATCGCCCGCGCCCTGAGCCCCACCACCGGCCCGACGCGGCCACTGGCGGCGCTGCCGGCCTACCGCCATCTGGGGTTGCCGACCGGCACCGAGCTGGAAGCCTGCGAGCTGCTCAATGCCCGCGCCTTGTTCCGCTAGTCGACGCTGAAGCTCACCCGCACCTTCAGACCGCCACGCTCGCCGTCGTGCAGGCTGATCTGCGCCAGGTGGGCGCGGCAGATTTCGCCGACGATGGCCAGGCCCAGGCCGGTGCCTTGGGGACCGCGCCGATAGAAGCGCTCGAACACCCGTTCGCGTTCATGTTCGGGGATACCCGGGCCATCGTCCTCGACCTCCAGCGTTCCTGGCGCACTGACCCGCAGGATCACATTACCGCCCTTGGGCGTATGGGCCAGGGCGTTGTCCACCAGGTTGCTGAGCAACTCGTTGAGCAAGGTCGGTTCGCCACGGACATGCACCGGCATTTCGGCTTCAAGCGCCAACGACACGCCACGGGCATAGGCCAGTGGCGCCATGGCCATGCCCAGCTCGCGGGCCAGCTGGCTGAGGTCGAGCAATTGGGCGCCGCCTTCGGCGATGGCGCGCGCGCCGTTTTCCACCCGCGCCAGCGACAGCAACTGGTTGGCCAGGTGGGTCAGGCGATCGGTGCCCTGGGCCGCCGACTCCAGGGTGTCGCGCCAGACCTGTGGCTCATTGGAACGCAAGCCCAGTTCGACCCGGGCCTTGAGCGCCGCCAGGGGCGTGCGCAGTTCGTGGGCGGCCTCGGCAATGAATTGCGCCTGGCGCTCGAACTGCTCGCGCAGGCGCTCGGTGAAATGGTTCAACGCCCGCACCAGCGGGCTCAGTTCACGCTGCACTTCGACCACCGGCAATGACCGCAGGTCATCGGGCTGACGCTCCTCCACGGCACTGCGCAGACGCTCCAGCGGACGCAACGCGGCGCTGACCGCGAACCACACCAGCATCAACGCCCCCAGCGCCAGCATGCCCAGGCGCAACAGGGTATCGGCCATCAGGCTGCGGGCCATGCGCACCCGCGCCTCCTCGGTCTCGGCCACGCGAATCTCGGCCATGCCGTTCATGTTCGGCTCGCTGACCGCCTTGAGCAGGCTCACCACACGCACGTCCTGGCCCAGGTAGCGGGCATCGTAGAAGCGCGCCAGGGCCGGGTAGTCGTCGGTGCGTGGTGTGCCGGGCGGCGGTGCGGGCAGGTTCTCGTAGCCGGAGATCAGCCGTTGATGGATATCGTTGACCTGGTAGTAGATGCGCCCGGCACTGTCGTAGGCGAAGGTGTCCAGGGCCACGTACGGCACATCGGCACTGAGGGTGCCGTCGCGCTGGGACAGGCCGGCGGCGATGGTTCGCGCAGACGCCAGCAGGGTACGGTCATAGGCGGTGTCGGCGGCCTCACGGCCGTTCCAATAGGCACTCAGGCCGCTGGCCAGCATCAGCACCACCAGCAGAAGCGCCAGGTTCCACAGCAGCCGCCCGCGCAGGCTGCCACTGTCACGCATCGCGGTGCTCGAGCAGGTAGCCGAGCCCCCTGAAGGTGACGATGGCCACCGCATGGCCATCGAGCTTCTTGCGCAGGCGGTGGATGTAGATCTCGATGGCATCGGCACTGGCTTCCTCATCCAGGCCGAACACCTGGGCCGCCAGCTGCTCCTTGCTCATCACCCGCCCCGGACGGGCGATCAGGGCTTCGAGCACGGCCTGCTCGCGTGAGGTAAGGGTCATCAACTCGTCGCCCAGGGTGAAGCGCCGGGTGTCCAGGTCATAGACCAGCGGACCGCAGCGCTGCTGGCGCTCGCCGCCGAGCACGCTGCGGCGCAGCAGGGCCTTGACCCGGGCCTCCAGCTCGGTCAGTTCGAACGGTTTGGCCAGGTAATCGTCGGCACCCAGGTTCAGGCCATGGACACGGTCCTTGACGTCGCTGCGCGCGGTCAGCATCAGCACCGGCAGGGTCTTGCCCCGGGCCCGCAGGCGCGCCAGCACCTCGAAACCGTCCATGCGTGGCAAGCCCACATCGAGCACCGCCACGGCGTATTCCTCGCTGGCCAGGGCCAGGTCGGCGGCCACGCCATCGTGCAGCACATCAACGGTCAAGCCGGTGCTTTTAAGGGCCTGGGCCACGCTTTCGGCCAGCTGCAGATGGTCTTCGACGAGCAGCACACGCATCGATTTCTCCAAGGTCGCGTCGCGGTCAATGGCGCGGAGTGTACAGCCGACAGCCCGCCTGTGAAGCCTTCGAATCAATCAAAAGCTGTTGAAAGGTTAGCGAAAGGTTGAGCCCCTAGCATCCACTCACGGCTCACTCTGCTTGCCGTACCACCGAGCCTTCAAGGTTCGAACTAATAAGAACAATAACGGAGTCTCTCCACGATGCTGTCCACACAGCCCCAGGCGCTTGCGCCTACCCGACGCTCGCCTTCCCGCCAGACCGCCGTTGCCGGAGCCCTCGCCCTTGCCGGGGTCGCGCCGCTGAGCCAGGCCGCCTTCTTCGATGACAGCAAGGCGACCTTCGAAACCCGCAACATGTACTTCAACCGCGACTTTCGCGACGGCACCAGTGCGCAACAATCCAAGCGCGACGAGTGGGCCCAGGGGTTCATGCTCAACTTCGAGTCGGGCTATACCGAAGGCCCCGTAGGTTTTGGTCTCGATGCCCTGGGGATGCTCGGCATCAAGCTCGACTCCAGCCCCGACCGCACCGGCACGGGCCTGCTGCCGACCCACGATGACGGATACGCCGCCGACGAATACTCCAAGCTCGGCCTGACCGGCAAGATCAAGTTCTCGGAAACCGAGCTGAAGATCGGCACCCTGATTCCGGAACTGCCGACCCTGCGCCCCAACGACGGCCGCATCCTGCCGCAGACCTTCGAAGGCGGCCTGCTGACCTCCGGTGAAATCAAGAACCTGACCTTCACCGGCGGACGCCTGGAAAAGGCCAAGGACCGCGACGACACCAACAACGAAGACATCGCCCTGAACAACAAGAACGGTCGCTTCCTCGGCACCGTTGCTGGCAACCACTTCGACATAGCCGGTGTGGACTACAAGTTCACCGACAAGATTACCGCAAGCTACCACTTCGCCCAGCTCGATGATGTCTACCGCCAGCACTTCGTCGGCATGATCGCCTCCCAGCCCTGGGGCCCCGGCACCTTCGGTGCCGACCTGCGCATGGCCTTCAGCGACGACCAGGGCCAGGCGCGCGGCGGCGACATCGACAACACCTCGCTCAACGGCATGCTCAGCTATGGCCTGCTGGGCCACAAGTTCAGCGCCGGCTACCAGCACATGTCCGGTGATACCGCCTTCCCCTATGTCGACGGCTCCGACCCGTACCTGGTCAACTTCCTGCAAATCAACGACTTTGCCGGTGCCGACGAGCGTTCCTGGCAGGCCCGCTACGACTACGACTTCGCCAAGCTGGGCATTCCCGGCCTGACCTTCATGACCCGCTACGTCAATGGCGACAACGTCAGCCTGGCCAATGGCGGCGAAGGCAAGGAGTGGGAACGCAACACCGAGTTCAAGTATGTGGTGCAAAGTGGCGCCCTGAAAAACGTCGCCGTGCGCCTGCGCAACGCCACCTACCGCTCCAGCTTCGCCCGCGATGCCGACGAAGTCCGACTGCTGGTGAGTTACAGCCTTGCATTGTGGTAATCCCCGATAACAATAATGCTCACGGAGATAGACGATGACCTTTTCACTGCGCCGCATTGCCCTCGCCACCGGTTGCCTGCTGCTAGCCGGCAACGTCCTGGCCGCCGAGCCCAAACGCCCTGAATGCATCGCCCCGGCCTCCCCCGGCGGCGGCTTCGACCTGACGTGCAAACTGGTGCAAAGCGCCCTGGTCAACGAGAAGATCCTCAGCAAACCCATGCGCGTGACCTACATGCCAGGCGGTGTCGGTGCCGTGGCCTACAACGCCGTGGTCGCCCAGCGTCCGGCCGACGCCGGGACCCTGGTGGCCTGGTCCAGCGGCTCGTTGTTGAACCTGGCCCAGGGCAAGTTCGGCCGTTTCGATGAGAACGCCGTGCGCTGGTTGGCGGCGGTCGGCACCAGCTATGGCGCCATCGCGGTGAAAAGCGACTCCCCCTACAAGACGCTCGATGACCTGGTTGCGGCCTTGAAGAAAGACCCGAGCAAGGTGGTCATCGGCTCCGGTGGCACCGTCGGCAGCCAGGACTGGATGCAGACCGCGCTGATCGCCAAGGCCGCCGGGATCAACCCGCGCGACCTGCGCTACGTGGCCCTGGAAGGCGGCGGCGAGATCGCCACGGCCTTGCTCGGCGGCCACATCCAGGTGGGCAGTACCGACATTTCCGACTCCATGCCGCACATCCTTAGCGGTGACATGCGCCTGCTGGCGGTGTTCGCCGAGCAGCGCATTGACGAGCCGACCATGAAAGACATCCCGACCGCCAAGGAACAGGGTTACGACATCGTCTGGCCGGTGGTGCGCGGCTTCTACATGGGGCCGAAGGTCACGGACGAGGAATACAACTGGTGGAAGGATTCGTTCGACAAGCTGCTGGCGTCGGACGAGTTCGCCAAGTTGCGTGACCAGCGCGAACTGTTCCCCTTTGCCATGACCGGCAAAGAGCTGGACACCTACGTGAAGAAGCAGGTCGCGGACTACAAGGCCCTGGCCAGGGAATTCGGGCTGATTCAATAAGCCTTAAACCTTCCTAAGCGCATCGCGGGGCAAGCCCGCTCCTACAGGTGAAATCCCTGTAGGAGCGGGCTCGTCCCGCGAAAAGAGGATTCCCCGAATGATCCTGCAACGTATCTTTGCCTTGTTCCTGCTGGCGCTCTGCACCGCCCTGATGGTGATGGCCTGGCCCTACCAGGCCGCCTTCTCCTACGAACCGATCGGCCCCCGCGCCTTTCCCTTGCTGATGCTCGGCCTGATGGCCAGCGGCTTGCTGTACCTGGCCTTTCGCCCGACGCCCATCGTGCGCAAGGACGACGAGCCGGAACTCGACCGCGCCACCCTGAACAAGATCGTGATCTGCGTGGCCTTGCTGCTGGTCTTCGCCGCCACCTTCGAACCCCTGGGCTTCATTCTCAGCGGCATTCTGATCGGCGTACCCATGGCGCGCCTGTATGGCGGCCGCTGGCTGCCCAGTGTGGTGATCATCGTCTTGACCAGCCTGTCCCTGTACTGGCTGTTCGACCGCGTCATGGAAGTCCCCCTGCCCCTCGGCCTGCTCGACGTTCTGGAGAATTGACATGGATACCTTCAGCTATCTGAGCCAGGGCTTCGGCGTCGCCCTGACCCCCTACAACCTGGTCACCGCCCTGACCGGCACCCTGATCGGCACCGTGGTCGGCCTGTTGCCCGGCCTGGGCCCGATCAACGGCGTGGCCCTGCTGATCCCGATTGCCTTCGCCCTCGGCCTGCCACCGGAGTCGGCCCTGATCCTGCTGGCGGCGGTGTACCTGGGTTGCGAGTACGGCGGCCGGATCAGTTCGATCCTGCTCAATATTCCCGGCGAAGCCGCCACGGTCATGACCACCCTCGACGGCTACCCCATGGCGCGCCAGGGCCTGGCCGGTGTGGCGCTGTCGCTGTCGGCCTGGAGCTCGTTCATTGGCGCCTTCATTGCCACCTGCGGCATGGTCCTGTTCGCGCCGCTACTGGCGAAATGGGCGATAGCCTTCGGGCCCGCCGAGTATTTCGTGCTCATGGTGTTTGCCATTGTCTGTCTCGGCGGCATGGCCGGCGACCGGCCGCTCAAGACCTTCATTGCAGCCTTGATCGGCCTGTTCCTGTCCTGTGTCGGTATCGACGCCAACAGCGGTGTCTACCGTTTCACCGGTGACAGCGTGCACCTGGCCGACGGCATCCAGTTCGTGGTGCTGGTGCTAGGCCTGTTCTCCATCAGCGAAATCCTGCTGCTGCTGGAAAAAACCCACCACGGTCACGAAGCGGTCAAAGCCACCGGGCGCATGCTGTTCAACTTCAAGGAAGCCGCTTCGGTCTTTGCAGTGAATATTCGCTGCGGTGTGCTCGGTTTTATCATGGGCGTGCTCCCCGGAGCCGGTGCGACCCTGTCCAGCGCCGTGGCCTACATGACCGAAAAACGTATCGCCGGCCCCAGCGGCACCTTCGGCAAGGGTGACAAACGCGGCCTCGCCGCCCCGGAAACCGCCATCGGCGCCGAAGCCTGCGGCGCGCTGGTACCGATGCTGACCCTGGGTGTGCCGGGGTCGGGCACCACCGCCGTGATGATCGGGGCCTTGTCGTTGTACAACATCACCCCGGGGCCGATGCTGTTCGAGCAGCAACCGGACATCGTCTGGGGCCTGATCGCTTCGTTGTTCATCGCCAACATCATGCTGGTGATCCTCAACATCCCGATGATCCGCCTTTTCACCCGCATTCTGGCGGTACCGAACTGGGCCCTGGTGCCCTTCATCGCGATCATCACCGCGATCGGCGTCTATGCGGTGCATGCCACCACCTTCGACCTGTTCCTGATGATCGGCATCGGCATCTTCGGCTACATCCTGCGCAAGCTGGACTTCCCGCTGTCGCCGATCCTGCTCGGCTTCATCCTCGGCGGGCTGATGGAGCAGAACCTGCGCCGTGCGCTGTCGATCTCCAACGGTGCCCTGGATATCCTCTGGTCCAGCCCGATCACGGCCAGCGTCTGGGCCCTGACCATTGCCATGTTGCTGCTGCCGGTGCTGCGCATCTGGCGCAAGCGCAGTGCCCAGCGGCGTGCCCTGGCCGATGTCTGACAGGCCATCGAAGCTGTGCTGGGCCACCGGGCTGGTCGGTCTGGCGGGCGGGTTTCTCGCAAGCAAGGTCGGCTGGCCGCTGCCGTGGATGGTCGGCTCGTTGCTGGCGATCATCCTGGTGCGCTGCCTGACGCCCTGGCAACTGAGCGAGATCCCTGGCGGGCGCAAGTGCGGGCAGTGGATCATCGGCATCGGTATCGGTTTGCATTTCACCCCGGCGGTGGTCGAGCAGGTGGCGAGCAACTTCGGCTTGATCTTCTGCGGCGCGCTGATCACCAGCCTGTCCAGTGTGGTCGGGGTGTGGTTGCTGCGCCGTACCGGTGAAGACCGGGCGACCGCGTTCTTTTCCAGCATGCCAGGTGGCTCCGGGGAGATGGTCAACCTCGGCGCGCGTAACGGCGCGGTACTCAGCCAGGTGGCCGCGGCACAGAGCTTGCGGGTACTGGCAGTGGTGCTGTGCGTACCGGCACTGTTCAAGTTCCTGCTCGGCAATGGTGTACCACTGACCCATACCGGTAGCGTCGACTGGGGCTGGCTGTTGCTGATCTGTCCACTGGGCATAGTGCTGGCCCTGGGCTGGCAACGTTTGAGGCAGCCCAATCCCTGGCTGTTCGGCCCGTTGCTGGTGGCAGCTGTGGCCAGTGTCAGCGCCAACCTGCAGGTTGCCCTGCCCGATGGCGCCAGCCAGATCGGCCAGTGGTTGATCGGCAGTGGCCTGGGGTGTCACTTCAACCGCGCGTTCTTCCGGCGTGCGCCGTCGTTTCTTGGCCGCACCCTGATCGCCACGGCCTTGACCATGCTGATTGCCGGCATCGCCGCCTGCGTGCTCAGCGTGATGACCAACCTCGACCTGCGTTCGCTGACCCTGGGCATGATGCCCGGCGGCATCGCCGAAATGAGCCTGACTGCGCAAACCCTGCAATTGTCGGTACCGCTGGTGACGGCGCTGCAGGTGATGCGTTTGCTGTTCGTGCTGTTTCTGGCTGAACCCTTGTTCAGGCATTGGGACAAACGCTGCGATTGACCCACGCCCGCAAAAAAAAAGAGGAAGCCTAGGCTTCCTCTTTTTCATTGTCCGCTTACCAGGTGAAGCGTACGCCAACACTGGCACCGAACGGCTTCTCGATCTTGTCGCCATTGCTGTAGTCGAGGTCGGCATGCACCTGCAGGCGCTCGGACAGCGATACGGCGATACCGGCACCGAGCTCGGCACGCGAACCGGACAGGTCATTGTTGAACACGTTGTCGTTGACCTTGACCTTGTTGTTCTTGGCGAACTCGTGCACTGCGGCGGCACGCAGGTACGGTTGGGCAAAACGTCCCTCGCCCAGGTCGAAGTTACGCCCGACCGTGGCACCGGCCTTACCCAGCACCGACATCGTCCGGTCACCCTCGGCCTTCAGACCGTTGTCCAGGTCATAGGACTTGCCCTGGATACTCACCGCCGCCACCTGGGCGAAGGGTTCAACGAAGTAGCCATCATCGAGCTTGATGTGGCGACCGAACTCAGCCGAAGCACCCACGCCGTTGGTCTTGTAGTTGCCCTTGGACTGCGTGCCATCGCTCATGGCCACCTTGGACTTGTTATCGAAGCGGTTGACCTTGGCTACCGCATCAAAGTAGTAACCGCTGTCCTGGTCCAGCCAGGTGGTGTAGGCACCGGCGTAGTAGCTGTCGACCGTACCGCTGGTACCACGGCTCAGGTCCAGGTCGGAACTGCTGTGGCCGGCCAGCACACCCACCAGCCATTGGCTGTCGCCCACCTGGGCATCGGCGCCCAGGGTAAAGCCTTGCTGGGTTTGCTTGTAGCCGGTGCCCGAGGCATCCGCGACGTTGTACTTACTGCCGTAGGCGCGGCTCCAGGCCCCGCTTTTACCCTCGTTGTAGCGCAGCTCGCCCATGCGGGTACGCAACGACGACAGCTCGCCATACCAGATGGTCGGGGCAGTGTTGAACAATGCCATCACCGACCGGGTACCTGGGCTGATGGTCTTAGTCTCTGCATCCAGGTGCCAGTCATTCCCTTCCTGAACCAGGCCATAGGAAAACGCACCCAGGTCGACCGGGCCATTGAGCAAGCTGAACTGGGCATCGCCACCCTGGGTGGTGACCACGGTCAGGCGCTCGACCGCCGCTTCGTTGCCACTGGCGCTGATGGCCAGTTGGTGCTCGCCCTTGGCCTCGCCGGTAACATTGAGGCGATCGCCTTCGCCAGTAACGAAGTCGGCGGTCATGTGGAAAGTGCCATTGCCGGACAGTTCGTTGACGTCCAGGCGATAGAACTCGCCCGGGGCGCCGAAAGTAACATGGCCGCCGGAAAGGGCGAGCGCATCAACCTGGTTGCTGCCGGTCAAGGTCCAGTTGGCACCGCTGTTGATATCCAGGCGAGCCACATTGTTAAGGTTACCGGTCAGTTGCGAAGCATTGGCAAGGGTGACTTTGGCATCGGCGCCCGCCTCTGCAAGAACATCACCAATCAGGCTGGACTGACTCAAGTTGACCTGCGCACTGCTGTTGTCATTGAGCAGAATATTGCCACTCAGCTCACTCCTGTCGAGAGTCAGTTGTGCACTGCTATTGTCCTTGAGCAGAATATTGCCACTCAGCGCACTGTTGTCGACAGTCAGTTGCGCACTGCTATTGTCCTTGAGCAGAATATTGCCACTCAGCGCACTGCTGTCGACAGTCAGTTGCGCACTGCCGCCCTGCATGACCTCGAGCATATTGCCGTTGCCACCAATCAGTTGACTGGCATTGCCGAGATTGATCTGGGCGTTGGCGCCGTCGACCAGGATGGCTGCGCCACTTTCGCCTTTGACAATACTGTTGTTCAGCGTCAGCACTGCGCCTGCGCTATGGGCCTGTGCCGATTCGTCAGCGATGAAGACACCGTTTTCACCGCCGCTAATCTGGCTATCGGTAGCCGCTACCGTACCATTGAACAAGCGGATGCCCTGGCCATTTGCGGCACTGGCCGTTACCTGCGAGCCCAACAGCGAGAGTTCACTGTAGCGCGTCAGCCAGGCACCGACAGCGTGGCCTTTGATCTGGCTGGCGAATACCTGCGCTGTCGAACCGCTGGCAAGGTCGTCTTCACGCACCAACTGCAACCCCGTGCCTTTGCTCGCAGTAATGTTGGCATTGTTGATAGTGGCAGTGCTGTTTACCAAGCGTAGCGCGGGGGTGCTACCGATATTGGTGGGCGCGATAACACTGCCACCGTTGATATTGACGCTGGCAAATATTGCACTAATTTCCTCGGTGCGCGCACCCTCGCCGATGACGTTCAAGATGGCGCCCGGGTTCACCGAATAATAATCAAGCGGCGTGTCGTCAGTGACGGTAAATTCTGTCTCGACCACTGCTGCGACAGCGGAGTGAGCAAGCAAGGCACCCGGTACAATGCAGGCAAACTTCAAGGCACGGACCAAGGGCGTAAAAGCAAATAATTGACGAAAACTCATAGCATTCAACCTCTCAAGTTTCATGTGCCCTCCTCGTTTAAGTACCGCGAAGTTTGCACATTCAGGGGAGATCGAAATCTACAGATCGACAATGTAGGAATATGTAGGAATATTCCGACGAAGCCGGGAGTTAATTCAACAGCTTGAAAAATCAAGGGGGGGGGGGGGGGGGGGGGGGGGGGGGGGGGGGGCCCCGCGGGGGGGGGGGGGGGGGGGCCCCCCCCCCCCACCCCCCCCAGGAGAAATGAATAGAATGGGGTATGGGCGGGTAGAGGAA